>NZ_CP051515.1:303186-606373 GCF_012689525.1 Paraburkholderia aromaticivorans | reverse complement strand
GACAAAGTTCGACAGCACGATCAGGAAGGCGCCGGCATTGGCCCACGCGAATTCGCCGTGAGCGAGGCAGAGCGCGCCTGCCAGCCCGATCAGCAGGCGCAGCGTGGTCAGATGGTTTGGTGTGACCCACGTACCGACGAGCGGAGTCACGAGCCGGCGGGCGAGCCGCGCGTCCCATGTTCGGGGCGGCGGAACGTTAATTGGAGTTTGGGGTCGCGAATTCATAACCCGGAAATATATACGGGATCGCAAAAGATTGCTTTCTTCCCGCACGTTTCTTCAGGCGTCGTTGGTTGCCGATCTGTGCTGGCTGCAAAGCAAGATTTGCCGAATCGCGATAAAGTGCAAACCAGTTGCGCTTGTCAAGGGCATTACTTCGATGCGCAACGTCTTTTCGGGTCTCAAGATCGCGCCACCGCCCGTTGCGAACGCACTACATCGATTCAGGTGGCCGTCCACGCTTATGAAACGCTTTCTTTCGTCTGTACTCCTTGCTCTGGCGGCCGCCGCGCTGCCGCTCGCCAGTTACGCCACCGCGCTCGACGCGCCGCTCGCCTGCAATGAAAGCGGCCATCAGTTCATTGCCGACCTCGCGGAGCAACAGATGATCGACCCGAAGCCCACGCGTGTGGAGAGCAACTCGATCAACGCCTTCTCGCCGACGTCCGGCGCGGATCTGACCGCCTACGGCTTTCGTGTGTTCGCGGTGGTCGGCTACGAAAAAGACGATCCCATGTTCCACGTGGGCAACGGCGAGCCGGTCGCAAGTTCGGCCTACGGCGTCGTGGTGTTCGGCAGCGAGGCCAAAGTGCGGAACGCGATTGCCGGCACCGGCAGCACGGCGATCGTGCACCGCGTAGCGCCGCTGATTACGGCGATTTTTTGCAAGCGGAGTTGAGGCGGCGGGTGGCCGCAGGGCTTTGTGGGAACGACCACCCGCCCCCCGCCTTACAACTTGATCCCCGCCGGATCCGCCGTCAGATACCCCACCGTCGCCCCGAACCGGTCCTTATAGTTCGCCCGCACGAGCGGATCGAGCGTCGATTTGATCTTGTCGTGCAACGGACTTTCCCAATCGCCGACGTGCTGAAAGTTGCTCATCACGTATGTCCACCCATTGATTTCATCGACCGCGTGCAGGCCGGTCGATTCGGCACCCGCCGGGCACGACAGCACGCGCGCGAGCGTCTTCGTGTCGACGTTGTACGCCCACAGGAAGTTGTTCACGTGCATGCCGCTGTCCTCGCCGATAAAGAGCGTGCGCAGTTTCTCCGAGAACTTGAGGTTGTCCGGGTTCGCAATGCGCTCGGGATTCGCCGTGTTGCCGAGCGCGTCGGCCGCTAACAGATCCTCGCCGACCAGCGCCGCGGGCGCGGCCATGTCCGCCGGCACCCATTCGCTGTTGATCGCGGCGCCGCCGCGGTCGCGCTGGCCGCCCTTCATGTTCAGCGCATAGACCGCGCCGGCGTTGATCGTCTTGTCGACGGCCACGTCGGTGGATGCGGCATTGCCGCGCACCATCGACTTGTCGATACGCGACATCGCCGAATACAGCACCTTGTCCTTGATATTGACCGTCGTGCCTTCGAGTTTCGTGAAGCCCATACTGCCGCCGGCCAACGCCGCATAGCGATGCGTCTCGAGGAACGTTGCCGCCCGCGTCATGCCGGGCTTGACGCGCACCCAGTTGAACGTGCCGTTGTAGTTGATCTTCGTGTAGGCCGGATCGAGCGGATCCTTGGTCACGACGTCCATGATGTCGCTGGCGCGCAGCTGGTTCGCGAGCGCCTCGATTTCGTCGCTGGTCGCGTGGCCCAGGTTGATCCACGACAGCGTCGCCGCGCCCGCGCCGCTCGCGGACACCTGCGTCCACTTCGCGACATACAGCGTGCCCGCCGACAGATCGGCTTCGCGATCCGCGATGAACATGAACAGGCCGCCGTTGGTCGCGTCGTCGCCCATCAGGACGGTGCGCTTGTCCGGCATCACCTGAATCAATTCGTGCGAGATGCGGCCGAGGCAATAGTGCTTCCTGATCGTGCCGGTGCCGTCCGGATTGACCGTCACTTCCGGCAGATGGCCGTAGTGATACGGGTTCGCGGTGGTTTCATCGCCATACAGGCTGCGGCTGAAGCCTTTGAACTGGCTGTTGCTGGCGATCGTGGTGGCGTCCGGCTCGTACTCTTCGCTCGACAGATGCGTGTTCCATGGCGACAGGCTCGCGCCGCAGGTGATCCACAAACCATGGGCCTTCGATGTATCGACGTTCGAGTAGCCTGCCAGCGTGAGCTTGCCGGTGGCCGGGTCCTGGTCGAGCGTGAGCACGGCGATCGGCGACGGCAGTCGGCCGTACATCGAGACCAGACTTTGATCGCGGGTGGCGTATTCGAACTGCACGACGGCGAACACCGCGTTGCCCTTGAGGCCCTTCACCGTCGGATTATCGAGGCGGATCAACGAGCTGCCGTCCGGGCAATCCGAGTAGAACTGGCGCTCCTTGCCCGCCACCGATTTATCGACGATCGGCTGATTGTCGATGTCGAAATAGCCGCCGGCAAGAATCGTCCCGCCCTTCACGTTCGGCACGCTGTCGCCGGTGACGAAGAACGGCTGATACGCCAGCTTGAACGCGCGGCTGCTGCCGTCGCTCAGTTGCACCGTCAAAGTCGAGCCGACCGTGGTCTTCGCCATGGCGGCGGGGTCAGCCAGCGTCGGCGCGGCCATGCTGGCGAACGCCGCGGAGACGAAGTTGGCGACCGGTTTGACCGGCGTCGCCAGCTCGTCGCTGCCGCCGCAAGCGGTCAGCATCGAAGCCGTGGCAAGACCGCCGAGCGGCAGCATTGGCGCGCCCACGAGGAGTTTCAGAGCCTTGCGGCGGGAAAGGTCGAGCGGCTGTGCCATGTTGTCGTGATCCAGTGTTTGGGTAGCGTGGGTGAATGCACAGCCGGCACGCACTCAGCCCCAAAAACCACATGGTTCACGCTCGCGCCGCTATGACGCGAGGATTCTAAGAAGTGAATATGAAAGTATATTGACAGGCTTTAGTAATATTTTGTTTAAGCCTTTGAGCGACACCGCCGGCCAGCCCCGGAGCCTGTCGCAGGCCGGAGCGGCACCGGCTTCTAACCCGGACGGCGAAACTCGTTCTCGACCCACGCCGCGGCGCTCGCCTTGCTGAGCTTGAAATTGGGCGCGACCTGCACTTGCGCGAGCTGCTCGCCGAATGTGTCGAGCGCGGTCAGCAACGCGTACGGTTCATCTTCGTCTGGCACGATGTCGAGCGTGATGTCGAGTTCGTCGTTGCCGTCCGCGCTCGCCACCCGCACTTCCTTATGCAGTTGCGCGCGCAGTTGCTGCTCATGGCGCCGCAGCACTTCAGACGCCGTCTTCACCAGTGTGTTGAACGCCGACGTGTCCAGCGGCTTCGGATCCTTCTTGTTGCGGCCCATTGTCCACGGACCGACGAGCGCGGGTTCCGCTTCGCCGTCCTTGATCATTGCGACGGCCCAGCCTTCGTCGTCTTCATTCTTGATGACGCGCGCGGTCCAGCCGTCATCGCGCCACAGACGTGGCTCGTGCACGGTCTCGCCCAGTTCGGACGCGCCTTCCGTCGTGAGATCTTCAGCGGTGTCGGACGATGGAAGGGGTGTATCGGTCATTGCAGGTTCACTCACGTTCGCGGGGCGGAAACACATCTCAAGCGCGCAATTCTACCTGCCCCGCACACGGCGGATGCGGCCCTCTGACGAACGGACAAGCCGCGGCAAGCGCATCGGCAATCGAAGCAATCTATTTCCGCATTGGGGGGAACTTATAAACCGATTATAAAAAACACATAAAATACGCGACCCGAAGGCCGCGTATAAAGATGAAAAAGACACCCTTGGTCAAGGGGCAATTCAAATTGCAAAACCGTAATCCCGTGAGATAGATCCAGTGAATTGAAAGAGTGCATTGCGGGAAACAGAATAAATCGATGAAACATCTCGAAATAGACGCTCTCCCCTACAGATTATGGCTTGCGACGAGTCGTCGCGGTCGAGCACCAACACGGTGTTGACACGACATCCATGAATTCATAGTGGAACAGATTTTTCTTTATTTACCCGCACTTACACAATCCCCATTCGCCATTCCGGATTTGAAAATTCATTGTTATGCCGTCTGCGATTAAAGATACGAATAGCAGGAATACACTTCGCAGCGGCTCGGTGTCGAACACCTACTTCGGCCTGCGCGGCAGTGAAGACCTCGGCGGCGGCCTGCATGCGATCTTCACGTTGGAGAACGGCTTCAACCTGAATAACGGGCAGGACACGGAAAGCAACACGATGTTCAACCGCCAGGCTTTCGTCGGTCTGAAGAGCGATCAGTACGGTGCCCTGACGCTCGGCCGTCAATACGCCTCGGTGGTCGACTACCTGGCGCCGCTGTCCGAAACAGGCGCGGGCTACGGCAACAACCTGGCGTCTCACCCGCTCGATAACGACAACCTCGACAACTCGTTCTCGATCAAGAACGCCATCAAGTACACGAGCGCGAACTACGCGGGCCTGAAGTTCGGCGGCCTGTACGGTTTCAGCAACTCGGCCGGTGATTTCTCGAACAACCGCGCATGGAGCGTCGGCGCTTCGTATGACAACGGTCCGTTGAGCGTTGCCGCCGCTTATCTGCAATTGAACAAGTCGGGCAGTTCGAACCTGAGCGGCGCAGTGTCGCAAGGCGACGGCACTGCAGCGGTCGCGGCCAATCTGCAACGCACCTACGGCGCGGGCATCAATTACACGTACGGCCCGGCAACGGTCGGTTTCGTCTACACGCACACGCAGCTGGACGGCATCACCGGCGTGGACGTTGGCGGCACGACGTTGCCTGGCGTCGCCGGCACCAACCTGCACCTGGACAACTACGAGGTGAACGGCCGCTATGCGCTGACGCCGGCACTGAGCCTCGCGGCGTCGTACACGTTCACCTGCGGCAAGATGTTCGGCTCGAACGGATCGGGCGATCCGAAATGGCACACGGTGTCGCTGCAAGGCGACTACTCGCTGAGCAAACGCACCGACGTGTACGTGGAAGGCGTGTATCAGCATGCCTCGGGCGAACTCGGCAACTTCGGTTCGAACGTCGCGGCGATCAACACCCTCGCGCCGTCGTCGACCGGCAATCAGGTGGCAGCCGCAGTCGGCTTGCGTCATCGCTTTTAAGTATGTTCAGTTGATACGTGCGGAGCGAATGGCTCGATTCGCTTCGCGGACAACCGCGCGTGACACGATCGCGTCGCGAGTTTTTTATGGCCTTTACGTTTGGACACAATGCCGACTGCCGCGGATAGTGACGACGCGTGCACCCGGTGAGTATACTGAGTCCGGCTGCCTTCCTTGCCGCAACGTCGCAACGTTGCGATGTCGTTGCGGTTGAACGGCGGCTTCGTCGCGAAGCATGACGTTGCGCTGCATCGCGTTGCGCTTCGCCCGCGCCCCAAGTTCCCGCGTACGACCGGGGACGCCGACGATCGGACCATGAAAAGACTTCTCCTGCTTGCCCCCGCTGCTGCCGCGCTCGCTGCCCTCGCCGGCTGCGGTTCTTCCAGCGGCCCCGCCCGCGACGCGTCCCTGCCGATGATGTACGTGTCTTCGCAACGCGCCCCTGCCTATATCGCCGATTGCCTCGAAAGCCGTTTGTCACGCGTTCGTATGTCGCGCGTCGGCGGCACGACGGAAATCGCCGTCGGCTCGGATTCGAACAACTCGTATTTCGTGACGCTGACGCCGTCGAACGCCGGCTCCGTCATCAAGGTGATGCATCCCGCGAACGCGCCGGACGATCCGCCGGAACCGGAAATGCGCTTCGATATTGCACGCTGCGCGACCTGAGCTTCGGTCACACGCTTGCGATTTGAAGGCTACGCCGACGCGCGATTTTTTTAACTCGCGTGCCGGCTATTTTTTTATCCGCGCATCTGCGAACATAGCCGCCCTTTGTTCCTGAAGCGGCGCTCTGCCGCGAGTTTCGATGGCATCCAGCAAAGCACATCACGCTACCGGTTTTGCGGCCGGCGTCATCGCGGCGGCGATCGTCGCGCGAATAGGCGGCGGTTCATTTCATGTCGGCGTGTTGTTGAGTTTCATCACCGGTGTGATTGGCAGCACGGCGCCGGACTGGCTCGAAGTCGCGTGGTGGTCGCGCGCGCGGCGTCTGTGGATCACACATCGCACGCTGACGCATTGGGGCGTGGGATGGCTCGCGTTGCTCGCGGTGTCGTATCACTGGCTCGGGCATTCGGTCTATGCCGCGCCGGCGTTCGGATTTGCCTGCGGCGGCCTGATGCATCTGTTCGCCGATTGGCCGAATCCATTAGGCGTGCCATGGATTGCCGGCCGGCACTCGTTGAATCTCTGGAATAGCGGGAACTGCGACCTGATCGTCGTGGCGGCTTCGTGGGCGGCGGCGTGGTTTATCGGGCAGCACGTCTGGTTGCATGGCGTGCATGGCGCGGCTTTGCTCCAGCATTTGCGGATCGGATAAACATCACCGCAGTGCGGCCGCGTAGTTCGCGGGTGTCACACCGAGCAGGCGCACGAACGCGCGCGTCATATGACTCTGATCGGCAAAGCCTGCTGCGGCAGCCGCATCGGCAAGCGTCGCGCCCCGCGCGATCCACTGTCTGGCGAGCACCACGCGACGCTGCATTCTGTACGCATGCGGCGGCAGTCCCATCTCATGCGCGAAACCACGCAACAACTGGAAACGGCTCATGCCGGCGTCGGCGGCGAGATCGGCCAGCGTGAGTGGAGAAGAAGGGTCGTCGTCGATGCGTGCTTTCGCTCGCGCAATCGGCCCCAACGCATCAGTCGACCATGAGTGGGTTGGCCGCGTCGCATGAACGCGGACGACGTGCCCGAGCAGTTCGAGCAACGCCTCCTCGCGCGCCAGATTGTCCGCTACTGATGGCGCCTCCACCGCGACGGCGAACAGCCGTTCGAACAAACGCTTCAGCAAAGGATCGTGCGCCACCGGCTGCGTGAGTTCGATCTCGCGCGCCGCCGCGCCGGTCAGTTCAGTGGCGGCGGTGACGAGCATCGACGGTTCGAAATACAACATGCGCCACGCGCGTCCGCGCTCGTCGAGCGGACTGCCGTCGTGGACTTCGCCGGGATTGACCATGATCGCGTCGTTGGCCCGCGCTTCGACGAGCCCGCGTCCGCTCGCCGACCGATGCCCGCCGCTGACGATCACGCCGACGCCGAAGCGATCGTGCGAATGACGCGGAAACGTATGCGCCGTTTCAGCCACCGTCGCTTCGACGCCGCCAATCGCGCAGCGAGGCATGTGGACGCGGCCGCGCGGCACGGTCATCGCTCAGTGGTAAGAGAGCGTTTCGCGCATCGGGACGCGCGACCCCGCACGAGCCAGAGTGCGCATCACTGCCGCCCCTCGTCGGCACGCTCGGCTTGGCATCCCCACGCGCGACGATCGGCAAGCCAGGCCGCGTCTCACTGCTGCCCCTCATCGGTACGCTCGCCTTCGCGGATCTTGCCTTGCGACACGCTGCTGCCCGGCGGCACGCTGTGCGTGAGCCATACATTGCCGCCGATCACCGAGCCGCGCCCGATCGTCACGCGCCCGAGAATTGTCGCGCCGGCATAGATCACGACATCGTCCTCGACGATCGGATGACGCGCGTTGCCTTTGACCAGCGTGCCGTCGAGATCCGCGGCGAAACTCTTCGCACCGAGCGTCACGGCCTGATACACGCGCACGCGTTCGCCGATGATCGCCGTCTCTCCGATCACGACACCCGTGCCGTGGTCGATAAAGAAGCTCGGCCCGATCGTCGCGCCCGGGTGAATGTCGATGCCGGTTGCCGAATGCGCGATCTCGTTGATGAAACGCGCCAGCAACGGCACACCCAGCAGATGCAGCGCATGCGCGAGCCGATGATGCGTCATCGCCCACACGCCTGGATAGCAAAGCAGAATTTCGGTGATGTGCTGCGCAGCCGGATCGCCGGTGAAAGCCGCCTGAATGTCGCTGACCAGCAACGCGCGGATGCCCGGCAATTGCGTGCCGAATTCACGCGCGACGCCGAATGCGCGCGCCTGCAAATCGACATCCGGTGTTTCGCCGAATTCGGGCAAAAAGCGCAGGGCACGGCGAATCTGTTCCGCGAGCAGCCGTAGCGTGCTTTCAAGCGTATGACCAACGTAGTAGTCGACGGTTTCGTCAGTCAGATCGGGCGCGCCGTAGTGCGTGGGAAACAGCGCCGCGCGCAGGCCGGCGACGATGTTGATCACCGCATCACGCGACGGCAACTCGCGAATGCCGAGCGGATGCCGCGTGCGATGCAATTGTTCACGTGACGCGCGCAAGTCGGCGACGATCTGTTCGAGGCCCCAGTTCTGGGTAGGCACGTTAGGCATAAAAGGACAGCGCCATGCGGGAGCACAGTTCGAAGTGATTATGCCGAGAGATTACCGCGTTTTGCCGCGGCTCGCGCAGCACCGCTCGACGGCGGAGCCTACGCGGCATGACACGCCGGAGGCGCTCAGATGGTCACGCTGCTCGCGTCGATCCAGCGCACCGCCCAATCACGCGCATGGGCAATGGCGGCCGCTTCGTCACGAAAGCGCAAGTCGGTGGGGAAAAAACGGTTGGCGACCAGTTCGCCGTCGCTCGAGCGGGAGATGACTACGTAAGGTTGCCAAGTGCCATCGACCGCGCGCGCGGGCGCGCAATTTAACAAATAGCCGCGATGTGTGAATGCAGCATCGAAGTGCATGTGTCACCCGCCCTGACGGCCCCGTAAAATGTTTTGAGTGGCGCGCAGACGGTGCTACCGGCCATCACGAAATAGCCGGACCGAATGTCTTCCAATTTAACCGCGCTTCGCTCGTCGGAGTAAGATCATACTCTGTAGAAAATACGCGTCCATTAAAAAAATAGAAAAGAATCGCGGACGCAATCGCCAGCCGAATACCTCACTTGCAACTGCGCATGCCACTACGCATGCAACGGCGGACAAAGCGCAGTGAAAGCAGGTAAATCAGGGTTTGTGCGAGGCGGAACGGGTTTTGCTGCACGTCACACCATGTCCTCTTCAAAGGAGAACGCATGATGAACAGCGATATCAACAAGCCAGCAGACGCGAACCAACCGGTCGCCACCAGCGGGCCGAGTTCGACGGAACTGCACAACGACCGCACCCACGACAGTACCGTCGACACCGATGGCAAGAATCTCGAAGCCGCGCGCATAGCGGGCTACAGCCCGATCTCGCCCGACGAAATCACCACCAGCAATGCGACCCTCACGAACAGCGTGCCCGAGGCGCACGACGGCATGGCCGGCTTCGACAGCCGGGTTGGCGGCAATCATCTGCTGCTGGCGCTCGAGCCGGGCTATACGGTGATCGACAAAGGCATGATCGCGCCGCAGGGCGCGTATTCGGCGGATCATCTGTACGACGATCCGCGTCCGGTCGGCAGCCGTCAGGACCGCGGCCGCATTCATTACGCCCTTAATCATCTGCGCCCTACCAGGCTGATCGAATTACATCGGGTGAAATAAACATTTGCGCTGTGTTCGCATTTTCGTCCGCGTTTGAATTCAGGCGCGGGCCCTAATTAATCCGTGTATTGCGAAGCGCGCACCGTTTGATTCGCGGTGCGCGCTTTTACTTCGATTAGAAACTCAGGGTTGCAGGACCTGCACGTCGAAAAGGCTATTTCCCTCTGACAAACATCGGCAGAATCGACTGCACGTCAACCCTCAACGGAGCAGTAGATGAAAAAGATCGTCGTGATCGGCGCCACCGGCACGCTGGGCCAGGCGGTGAGCGCAGAACTGAAGGCGCGCCATGAAGTGATCGAAGTGGGCGCGACGCGCGGGCAATATCACGTCGACAGCACCGACCCGGCGAGTGTCGAGCGGCTCTTTCGCGAGATCGGCAGAGTGGACGGCGTCGTCACTGCGACCGGCAAGGTGCATTTCGGTCCGCTGCCCGACATGAGCATCGAGCAGTTCTGGGTCGGCCTGCGCGACAAACTGATGGGTCAGATCAACGTGGTGCTCGCGGCTCAGCAATACGTGAACGACGGCGGCTCGTTCACGCTGACGAGCGGCATCCTCGCTGAGGAACCGATTCTGCAAGGCGCGAGTGCGACCACCGTCAATCTGGCACTCGAAGGTTTTGTGCGCGGCGCGGCGATCGAATTGCCGCGCGGCATTCGCATCAACGTGGTGAGCCCGACCGTGCTCACTGAAGCGATGGACGCTTATGCGCCCTACTTCCGCGGCTTCGAGCCGGTGACGGCGCAGCGCGCGGCTATGGCTTATCTGCGCAGCGTGGAAGGCGCGCAGACTGGCCGCGTGTATCGCGTCGGCTATTGAAGTGAAGGATTCACGCGATGCGGTTGAGCCGCATCGCGTCCTCTCCCCGTGTTGTCGCCGCTCTCCGGCGGCCGCGTCACGCTCTCGACGGCCCTCATTGACTCAGTGAATCTCCGGCTCGCCCGTGGCGTCCGCATCCGGGGCCGCATGCGCGCCGCCGCGTTGCAGAAAGTCGAAGTCGCAGCCTTGATTCGCCTGCATCACGTGTACCTGATGCATCGCGCCGTAACCGCGCGTGAAACGCGGCGCCGGCTTGACCCACGCAGCCTTGCGGCGCGCGAGTTCATCATCCGTCACCAGCAGGTTGAGTATGCGTCGCGGCACGTCGAGCTCAATCATGTCGCCACTCTCGACCAGCGCAAACGGCCCGCCGATGAACGACTCCGGCGCGACATGCAGCACGCACGCGCCGTAACTCGTCCCGCTCATCCGCGCATCCGATATGCGCACCATATCGCGCACGCCTTTCTGCAGCAATTTCCGCGGGATGGGCAATTGCCCCCATTCAGGCATCCCTGGAGCACCGACCGGCCCGGCATGCTGAAGCACGATCACACTGTTCTCGTCGATGTCGAGCGCCTCGTCGTCGATGCGCGCGGCCATCTCGTTGTAGTCCTTGAACACGACGGCGCGACCGGTATGCACGAGCAGATGCGGCTCGGCGGCGCCGGGTTTGATCACGGCACCATCGGGCGCGATATTGCCGCGTAGCACTGCGAGCCCGCTATTGGGCAGCAGCGGCTTGTCACGCCGGCGGATCACGTCGTCGTTGAAAATCTCCGCGCCTTCGAGATTCTCACCGAGCGTGCGGCCGTTGACGGTTTTCTGCGAACGGTCGATCAGCTCGCCCAGTTCGGCGAGCAAGGCCCGCAAACCACCCGCATAGAAAAAGTCCTCCATCAGATACGCGCCGGTCGGACGAACGTTCGCCAGCACCGGCGTGTGGCGCGAGATGTCGTCGTAGCGATCGAGCGTTAGCTCGATGCCGGCGCGGCGCGCAAGCGCGATCATGTGCACGATCGCGTTGGTCGAACCGGACAGCGCGAGGCAGGTGGTCACGGCGTTGTCGACGGAACCGGCAGTGAGCAGGTCCGAGGGCTTGAGGTCCTCCCACACCATCTCGACGATGCGCATGCCGGTTTTCGCCGCCATCTGCGCATGACGGGAATCCGCTGCGGGAATCGACGCGAAACCGGGCAGCGTGAAGCCGAGCGCTTCGGCCGCACTCGTCATGGTCGACGCGGTGCCCATGGTCATGCAGTGCCCCGGCGAGCGCGCAATGCCGCCTTCGATGCCTTGCCAGTCGTCTTGCGTGATCGTGCCCGCGCGCAATTCGGCCCAGTACTTCCAGACGTCGGAACCGGAGCCGAGCGTCACGCCGTTCCAGTTTCCGCGCAGCATCGGGCCGGCGGGCAGAAAGATCGCCGGCAAGTCCATCGAGATCGCGCCCATCAGCAACGCGGGCGTGGTCTTGTCGCAACCGCCCATCAGCACGACGCCGTCGGCGGGATAGGAGCGCAGCGTTTCTTCGGCTTCCATGGCGAGGAAGTTGCGATACAGCATCGTGGTGGGCTTCTGGAACGGCTCGGAGAGCGTCTGCACCGGCAGTTCGACCGGAAAGCCGCCGGCCTGCCAGATGCCGCGCTTTACTTCCTCGACACGCTGCTTGAAGTGCGTGTGGCAAGCGTTGATCTCGCTCCACGTGTTGAGAATCGCGATGACCGGTTTGCCGGCGTATTCCTCGCGGTCGTAGCCCATTTGCGCGGTGCGCGAACGGTGGCCGAACGAGCGCAGATCGTTCACGCCGTACCAGCGGTGGCTGCGCAGTTCTTCGGGTTTCTTTCTCTTCGTCAACGTCTGCTCCACGATGTCTTTCGCCGTTGTCCAAGGGGACTTCCTTAGGGCGTGTTCAGCGCTTCTGTTCCTTCACGCGCGACACGATCTGCGTCGGGCTCACGAATTGCAGTGCGATCAGCACCCAGATCAGCGTGATCGCCATGTAGATCATCGCCATCGCATCGATCGATTGCGGCGCGCGCACGCCCGTCGAAAATACAGCGTAGTACAGGGCGACCACGAGCGTTTGCGTCGCGGGGCCCGCGGTGAAAAAAGTCAGCTCGAACATGCCGATGGTGCGCACGAGCACCAGCAAGCCCGCCGCCAGCATGCCGGGCACGAGCAGCGGCAGCAGCACGTAGCGGAAATAGCGGAACGTGTTGGCGCCGAAAATGCGCGCCGCCGCTTCGAGATTGGGATCGATCTGTTCGATGAACGGTGTCATCACGAGAATCACGAACGGCAACGCCGGCACGAGGTTGGCGAGGATCACGCCGCTCAGCGTGCCGGCCAGACCGACCTTGTACATGACCGTCGCCATGGGAATGCCGTAGGTGACGGGCGGCACCATCAGCGGCAACAGGAAGATCAGCATCGCGATGCGTTTGCCGGGAAATTGCACGCGCGCCAGCGCATATGCCGCCGGCACGCCGAGCAGGACCGACAGCAGCACGACTGCGCCGACCACTTCGACGGTCACCCACAACACGCTCGCCAACTGGAAGTCGCTCCACGCCTGTGCATACCAATGCAGCGTGAAGCCTTGCGGCAACAAGGTGCCGAACCAGCGCGTCGCTATCGAATTGACCGCGACGGTCGCGATCAGCAGCACCACGTTGACGAGGAAGAACACCATCGCGCCCCACACCAGCACGCGCCAGATTCTGCCTGGCAAGCCGGCACGTTGTCTCACGCGCTTGTCCGGCTCGCGCGCGCCGTCGTCGTGATCGTTCGATGTGGACGCGGACCATGAAGGCTGCGCCGCGCGAGGATCGGTCGTCATCAGCCTTTGCCTCCGGTTGCCGGACCGCTGTAGAAGAAGCGGCGCGCGCCGAGCAGCGCGGCGACCACCAGCAACTGCACGAAGCCCATCACCATCGCGATCGCGGACGCCAGCGAATAGTCGTAGCTTTCGAATGCTGCTTCGGCCGCGGCAATCGACATCACGCGCGTCGGGCCGGCAGGCGCGCCGAGCAGCACCGCCGACGGAAACACCGAAAACGCCTGCACGAACGACAGACACGCTGCCATCGTCAGCCCCGGCACCAGCAGCGGCAGATAGATGCGGCGAAACTGCTGCCACGGACTCGCGCCGAGCGTCGCCGCCGCGGCCGCGAGCGTCGGATCAATGCCCGTCACATACGACAGCGTCAACAGAAACGCAAACGGAAAACCCGACACGATCAGCGAAATCAGCACGCCCCAGAAGTTATGCGTGAGGCGCACTTCGCGCGTATAGAGATGCAGGCCCTGCAGCGCTTGCGGAAACCAGCCGTTCGGCCCGAAGTAAGTGAGCATGCCGTCGGCGATCAACACGGTGCCGAGGGTCACGGGAATCACTAGCAGCGTCGTGACGAGCTTCTGATAGCGCGAGTAGCGGCGCAACGCAAATGCCACCGGCACCGAGACGCCCACGTTGATCAACGTGGCGGGCACAGCGAGCTTGAGCGTGACGAAAATCGTCGGCCACATCGACGTGTCGGTGAAGAACGCCAGATAGTTGGCCCAGAGGCCGCCGCCGTTCATCGGCCGGAACGACAGCACCAGACCGTACGCGAACGGATAGATGAACAACGCGACGATGAAAATCAACGCCGGCGCGACGAGCCACGCCTTGGCGTCGCGCGGCACGAGCGGCGGCGACAGCGTGGGCGTATTCATGCCGCCTCTGCGTCGTAGACGAGCGTGCGCGACGGCGGCACGCGCAGGCTGACGCGCTCACCTTCTTCGAATTCTCCGCCGACGCGCGCCCAGATATCGCCGAACGCTGTCTTCACGCGCAGCAGCGAATCGCGGCCACCGTATTCGACGGTCGTCACCAACGCATCGAAGGCATTCTCGGCACCGGGCACGGCGCGCTCCATATCCTCGGGACGCAGCGCGACGCTCACGCGTTTGCTGTTGAAGCCGGCCATCGGCGTGCCGAGCAGACGCACACCGTTTGCGCTCACCATCACGCCTTCGCCTTGCGTGCCTTCGAGTTCGAACTCGGCCACGTTGCGATAGCCCATGAAGCGCGCGACATGCAGATTCTGCGGCCGCGTATAGACCTCTTTCGGCGTAGCGACCTGCTGCACCACGCCCTCCCTCATCACGACGATGCGATCGGCCATGGAAAGCGCTTCGTCCTGATCGTGCGTCACGTAGAGCGTCGCGCGTTCGAGCTGGCTGTGAATGCGGCGAATCTCCGCGCGCATTTCGATCCGCAGCTTGGTGTCGAGATTCGACAGCGGTTCGTCCATCAGAATCAGCGGCGGCTCGATCACGATCGCGCGCGCAATCGCCACGCGCTGCTGCTGGCCGCCGGACAGTTGTCCGGGCAGTTTGCGCTCATGCCCGACGAGTTGCACGAGCTGCAACGCTTCGCGCACCCGGCGCACGGCTTCGCTCTTACCGATGCCCCGCATTTTCAAACCGAAGCCGACGTTGTCGAGCACGCTCATATGCGGAAACAGCGCGTAGTTCTGAAACACCATGCCGAAGCCACGCTTCTCTGGCGGCAGCACGTCGATGCGTTTGTCGTCGAGCCAGATGCCGCCGCTCGTCAACGGCTGCAATCCGGCGATGCAATTGAGCGCCGTCGATTTGCCGCAACCGGACGGCCCCAGCAATGCGATGAACTCACCACGCTGGATGGTCAGATCGAGTCCCCGCAGTGCCGCGATCGCGTGGCCTTCAGCATTCGTGAAACTGCGGCTCACCGAGTCGAGCCGCAACTGCTCAAAGTGATGCTTCATGGCGGTTTCCTGATACGCGCGAGGCGTGCGCCGTCATAGATCACGTGGGGATCGAGACGGCATGCGTGCGTGCACGGCGGGTGCAGAGGCTACTTGGTCTTCTGCGCGCCGACCTCGGTGTCCCATTTCTTGAAAGCCGCGACCATCGCCGCGGCATTCAGCGGCAATACGTGCGGACGCTCGGCGAGCAGCTTCGCGTACTCCGGCCGGCCGTATTTCTTCAGCACGTCCTGGCTGTGCGCGGGCGCCTGCTCGACGCTCACGCCCTTGATCGCCGGACCGGGATAGAAATAACCGTCGTCATAGGTCATGGCCTGCTGCGCCGGCTCGAGCATGAAGTTCATCAGCTTGTAAAGCACGTCGAGCTTTTCCTTCGGCACGCCTTTTGGAATCACCATGTAGTGCGCGTCGTTCACCCACGTCATGTTGTCGAACGCCTGCACGCGGAATTCCGCCGGCACGATGCCGAGCGCGCGCGGATTGATGTCCCAGCCCGTGACGGTCACCGTCATGTCGCGCGTGCCCTCGCCGAGCTCCTTCATCACCGCGGACGTGCCGCCCGGATAGTAAGGAATGCAATCGTTCAGTTGCTTGAGAAAGGCCCACGTCTTGTCCCAGCCGTGAATCGGATCCTGCGGATCCTTGTCGCCGAGCACGTACGGCAAGCCCATCAGGAACGTGCGGCCCGGACCGGAATTCGCGGGCCGTGCGTAGATCAGCTTGTCCGGATGCGCCTTGCACCATTGCAGCAATTGGTCGGGCGTCTTCGGCGGGTCGCTGACTTTGGCAGGGTTGTATTCGAGCAGCGGACCGGCCGGCATATACGCCACTTCGAGCCCGTAGCCCTGCGCGAGATCCTGCATCTTGCGCGGACCCGGCGCGTATTTGTCGAGCACGCCGGGGAACGCCGCCGCGTTCTCGGGCAGCAGCTTCATCCATAGACCCTGTTCAATGCCCGCGGCGAGCGCGTCGGTGCCGGTCAGCACGAGATCGATATCGGAGCGGCCCGCAGCCTGCATCGCCTTGATTTTGCCGGGCAACTGCGGCGCGGGCGCATTCGTGAAGGTGAGATTGGCGACGAGATTCGGGTACTTCGCCTTGAAAGCCTCGAAGCCCTTTTGCGTGAGTTGAAGGTCGCCGGCCACGTCGACGATATTGAGTGTGACCGGATCGGCCGCGTGCGCGGCGGATGCGAAAGCGGCGCTCGCCGCGAGACATACGGACACCAGCCTGAGCGCCAACCTGTCTGAAACAGTCATTGCGTCTCCTCGCTTCTTGGTATGGGAATCCGCCGGTCGGATGCGCTGCGGGCGGTGTCTTTCTACCAATGGAACATAGCGAAGCGGAACAGCTGATGTCAAGCAAATACTCGTGGCGGCAACGGGCCCGCAAAAACCACAGTTTTCGTGATGAATCCTTGCCGTTCAACGGCTTGCCCGCTGCATCCGAGGGCAAACCCGAAGCCACGCATGAACTCTGATGACGACTTGTCAGGCAACTAGCCGCCTTGCACGCCTTGCGTATTCACATAGAGCGAATAGAGCCCGTGGCTTGCCGCCATGAACAGCCGGTTGCGATGCCGCCCGCCGAAGCATACGTTCGCGCAGCGCTCCGGCAACGCAATGTGGCCGAGCGGCTCGCCTTGCGACGTGAAGACGCGCACACCGTCGAGTTCGTCGGTGCCCATGCCCCAGCCGCACCACAGATTGCCGTGGACGTCGACGCGAAAGCCGTCCGGCGTGCCCGGGCCGGCGTCGATCAGCACGCGGTTGTTCGACAGCGCGCCGCCGTTGCCGCCGACGTCGAATGCACGGATCTTGCGGCGCGGCTCGCCGCGCGATTCGACGATATACAGCACCGACTCGTCCGGCGAGAACGCCAGACCGTTCGGTCCGAGCACGTCGTCGGCGACGACGGTGACTTCGCCGGATTGGCCGTCGATGCGGTACACGCACGCCGGCAATTCCGACTCCTGGCGCTCGCCCTCATAGAAGCTGTCGATGCCGAAGGTCGGATCGCTGAACCAGATCGAGCCGTCCGATTTCACGACCACGTCGTTCGGCGAATTGAAGCGCTTGCCGCGATAGCGGTCGGCGAGCACCGTGATCGAGCCGTCGTATTCGGTGCGCGTGACGCGGCGCGTCAGATGCTCGCAACTGACGAGGCGGCCCTGACGGTCGCGCGTATGGCCGTTGGCATTGTTCGACGACTGGCGAAACGTCGACACCGTGCCGCTCGGTTCATCCCAACGCAGGATGCGGTCGTTCGGAATGTCGCTCCATAGCAGATAGCGGCCGTCGCCGAACCAGACCGGGCCCTCGGACCAGCGCGCGCCCTGATACAGGCACTCGACGGACGCGGAAGCCAGGATCAACGGTTTGAAGCGCGGATCGAGCACGCGGATGGAGGGATCGGGATAGCGTCGGCTGTTGTCGGTCATGCTGGCGGTTCAAGGCTCGAGGTAGGGGTTGGCTTGCGCGAATTCATGCTCCAACGCGAGCAGCGCCCGCGCGGCGTGCTCGATCTTCGCATGATGCTCGGGCGGCGTCGAACTGAGCAACGGCAAAATCGGCCCCATGTCGGCGATCTTCGACAACGTCACGGCGTCGTGGAGCACGCGGATCAACGAGATGTCGTCGCGCAGGGTTTCGAGCGGCAGGAAGGCGTCGTAAAGACGTTGCGCCGTCTCGCGATCGCCGGTTTTGACTGCTTGCAGCAGGGCGGCGACCATGCGCGGCGCGATACATCCTGAGCCGGTAGTCCATGCGGCGAGACCGAATTCGCGCAGATGCACGAGCGCCGGCCGCTCGCCCATGCCCGACACCACCTTGGCCGCCGGTACGTGTTGCAGTAGGCGGCGCAGGTAAGGGTCGTCCGCCGGATTCGCGCGCACGATCGCGTATTTCACGGCGATCAGCGCGCCGCGATCGATCAGGCGTGCCAGTGCGTCGACGTCGACGTAATTCTCGCTTTTGACGTACAGCGTGAGAGGCATGCCCGCCGTATCGGCGATGCGCGTGAGGCCCGCCTCGACGCCTTCGGACGTCGTGAAGCCGCCGAGCGGCAACACCATGGCCGTCCGGTAGCGGGTTTGCGCGAGGATGCGCGCCTGATCCACCATTTTTCCGTAGTCCGGGCCGATTGCCGGAATCACGCGCGTGCCCTCACCCGCAGCGTCGGCCAGCAGGTCGAGCAACTCCCGATATTCGCTGACGGCAATGTGATACAGGTTCGCGTTGCCGCCATACAGCACCGTGCGCACGCCGCCGGCCTCGATATGGCGGATCAGCGCGCGATTTTGCGCGGCGTCGAGCGTATAGTCGGCGCGGCGGGCGAGCGGCGGCACCGCCATGACCGAAGCGGCCAACTCGCCGTCGCGGACCGGGGATTCGTTCATGATGTCTCACACCGTGAGCGGGACAGAGCGGAGCGTTCACGGTAGCACTGGGCTCGGAATGTTGTCAAACAACTTGGTGACGAACTCGGCGTCGCGAATTCTTCGCGTGGATCGCGAACGTCACAAACTACGCGGCGTTGCTTTTATATGACAATAGAGCTTTGGCATGACGTTTATCTCGCGGCAGCCGTGCCGTCTGCGAACAGGCAATATCGGCAATCAGTGCGATTTTGACTGAAATTTTGGCAGCGGTCGCTAATTAGAATGCTTTCACAATAATGTTGCCAATGAATGGCATCAAAACGGCTACTACGAGAAAATTACCCACACTTACGATCGGTGAATGTTAATTCGGTCAGAAAATCAGCTACAAAAAAGCGATTCATTCGCATTCTCACAAAACCGCCGCCGCGAGCATTTTGTTAGAAAATCAATTCTCGCTTTGCGAAATAAATTTTGGTGATAGATTGTGAAGACAAAAACCACCGGACGGAATGCCGTACCGCAATTTACCGCAACGGGATGTTTGCGAGCCTGAGAGAGTAAAAATTGTCGCTACATTTTATCGAGCAGATGGCACCGCTACTGAACGCCGCCGACGAAGCGGAATGGTTCGGTGCAATCGCGGGCCTCGCCGAGACGTGGGGCTTCGACAGGCTTTTGATCGCCATGCTGCCGCGCCCGACCATTCGCCTCGAAGACGCCTATGTGCGCAGCACGTACGCGCCCACCTGGCGCCGTACTTATGACGAGCAGGGACTGGTTCACATCGATCCGACCGTCGCGCATTGCGCGACGCGCGCCACGCCGCTGATCTGGTCGCCGGACATCTTCACGACCGCGCCGCAGCTCTCCATGTACGAGGAAGCCCGCGCGCACGGCTTGCGCGCCGGCGTGACATTGCCGATTCATGGACCGAACCAGGAAGCCGGCATGATGTGCTTCGTCAATGACAACAACCCCAACGACGAATTCTGGCGCCATATCAACGTGGCATTGCCGAACCTGGTGTTATTGCGCGACCTCGTAATCGATACCAGCCAACGGCATTTGAATACACACGCTCAGACCTTAATGCCCAAACTGACGCCGCGTGAACGCGAATGCCTGAAATGGACCGCACGCGGCAAATCCACTTGGGAAATCTCCCACATCCTGAACTGTTCGGAAGCCGTGGTGAACTTCCACATGAAGAACATCAGGACGAAATTCGGCGTGAATTCGCGGCGTGCGGCGGCCGTGATCGCAGCCCAGCTCGGGCTTATTGACCCGGGTTGAGCAAGGCGGCGGCGTCGCGGCTGTAGAGCACGCGCTCGGCGCGGCCCAGATCGGCGTCGGACACGGTTTTGGTGAAGTACAGACCCAGCAGGATCGAGACCGGCGCCGGGATTTCAGCACCCGATTCGAACCGGCTGCCGCGCGACTGCGTCACACCGAAGCGGGCCCAGAAACGGCGTTGGCTTTCTTTTTTCTTCTTGCGGTACGCAATGATCAGAACGCGGTCCACCGCCGTGGAAGACTCCGCCGGGCGGGTTTGAAGGCCGGTTTGCGGTTGCCAATGATTTTCGAGGAGTTCCATTTTTCGGTCCTGTCGGTTGAGTGCGGTTCTTGTCTCGAATTTTGCGTTACCCGATAAGCATGCACACCTATCCAGGTAGGTAGGTGGCAGAAACATTCAAAATGCATAAGTTTTCTTGCGTATTGGGTACCCCAACACGTTCAGGAGAACGTCATGCAAACAGCAATCCGGATTGGAATGCGTCAGGAATTCGACAACGCAGACATTAACGAGATGTACCGCCTGCGGGCGCGGGTATTTCATGGGCGGCTCGGGTGGGATATCCCGACCATCGCGGGCATGGAGATCGACGGCTACGACGCGCTCGGGCCGCACTACATGCTGATCCAGGCCGACGACGGGCAAGTGCGCGGCTGTTGGCGCCTGATGCCGACCGAAGGCCCCAACATGCTGAAGGACACCTTCCCGCAGTTGCTGCATGGCGCGGCGGCGCCGGTTGGGCGGCACATCTGGGAATTGAGCCGGTTCGCAATCGAAACCGGCGGCGAGGAGCAGTCGTTCGGCTTTGCTGACCTGACCATGCAGGCCATTCACGAACTCGTGACGTTTGCCGATCAGATGGGCATCACGCGGTATGTCACGGTGACTACCACGCCGATCGAGCGGCTGCTGCGCAAGACCGGCATCGACATCAGCCGGCTCGGGTCGCCATTGCAGATCGGCGTGGAGCGGGCGGTGGCGCTGGATATCGCGGTGAGTCCGAAGACTCGTACTGCGCTGTTCGGACCGATGGCCGCCGCGGCCTAGCTGTCGCCTGGCTGCCCGTTAGTTGCTGCCTGGTTGCTGCCTGGCTGTTACTTCGCGGCCGGTTCGCTGTCGCGAGAGCGGCGGTTCGACGCCGCGCCATGCCGCCCTGGGATTGCCTTGGCCCAGTGGCTCAGTGGCTCAGTGGCTCAGTGGCTCGGCGGCGCGCCGCAGCCTTGGCGCGCGGCGACAACTGGCGGCAGATCAGGAGCCGAACATTCGCTCGAGCGCGTTCTCGAGATGCGCTCGCATGGCGCTCGCAGCGCCCGGCGCATCCTTGCGGCGGATCGCGTCGAGCACAGCCCTATGCTCGGCCTGCACGAGCCGCTGTCGCGCCACCGTCTTCACCAGCGAAAGATTGCGCGACAGGTTCATGCTAAACAGGATCTGCTCCTCGATGAACGACATGACCGTGATGAAAAACGGGTTCTTCGACGCACGCGCCACCGCCAGGTGAAACATAAAGTCGTCTTTCGCGCCGATGCCCTGCGTCTCGATGATCCGTTCCAACTGGTCCCATGCTTGCTGGATGGCGGCGATGTCGTCGGCGTCGGCTTTGAGCGCCGCCTGCTCTGCGGCGCCCGCTTCTGTCACGATGCGAAATTCATAGCAGCGACGGATGTCGGACAGCGTTTCGAGCGGCGCGAAGCGGCGCACGTCCGGGTCCGGCCGGCGCGCGACCGTCGTGCCCGATCCGTGCCGGGTCATGATGATGCCGTCCGCCCGCAAGCGCGCCAAAGCTTCCCGGACCGTCGGCCTGGACGTCGCGAAACGCTCGGCCAGCGCATGCTCGGTCGGCAAACGCTCACCCTCCTTGTACTCGCCTTCGACAATGCGGTTGAGAATGTCGCCGTAGATCTTGTCGGGCAAGCCCGTCGTTTTGCGCTCGTTCATCAGCGGGCTGAAGCAGCTTGTCTGAGTAGGTTGTAATTGTAAGGCAAACTTGACCCCATCCTGGTCGCGGATATGCATTGCGAATAGGAGAGAAGGCCCGTCGACGCTTGCCCACCGGCGCTTGCCGAACCAGACGGCGCGATCGCAAAATTTGACAAGAGTTTGATTTACATCCAGGTCGAACGCATGTTTTTCAGCGATCATTTAGGCTCGCATCAGCAATCATCGTCATTGCGCCCAGCCGGTTGGAAACAGCTGCGGCATCCGGATCCTTCAGACGCGGAGTCGATATGTACACACGCATTCTTGTCGCGGTAGACGGCAGCAACACCTCCCGCCGTG
Organism: Paraburkholderia aromaticivorans; assembly: GCF_012689525.1. NCBI lineage: Bacteria > Pseudomonadati > Pseudomonadota > Betaproteobacteria > Burkholderiales > Burkholderiaceae > Paraburkholderia > Paraburkholderia aromaticivorans. The sequence continues at coordinate 584,232 of NZ_CP051515.1, read as the reverse complement.
CATTCGAAGCAGCGCTCGCGCTCGCCAAATCCAGCGGCGCGGTCTTGCAGCCGTTCTATGTCGTCGAGAACACGCCAATGTATTTCGAAGCGCCCGGCTACGACCCGTCCGTCTTGCGCAATCGTCTCGTCGAAGAGGGCAAGGAACTCGGCGCCGAATTCGCCAAAGCCATGACCGAGCAAGGCGTGAAGGGCGAACTCGTGGTGGGCGACGCTTCGACGCTCGACGATGTTTCGGTCGTCGTGCTCAAGGCCGCGGCCGACTTCAACGCCGACCTGCTGATCATGGGCACGCACGGGCGACGCGGTTTTCAGCGCCTGATTCTCGGCAGCGTCGCCGAGCGCTGCGTGCGGCAGGCGAGCTTGCCCGTGCTGCTGATTCCGTCCGCCGCGGGCAAGTCCGGCGACGCGGACTGATGAGCGCCGCACTGGTGCGCAATGCGATTGCCTGTCGTATCGGCCGCGTGCGCCCAATCTGCAAAAAGCAATCTTCTTCTGCCAACGTGTGAGCCGGGTTTGCCTGCTCACACTCCACAGCAGTCCATAAACAAATTCATCAACGCCGGTGTGACATTGCTCAACACGCCCGACTGCCCGAACGCGTCATTTTGACGCGAAGCGGGCAACGTGGCCGATGGGACAATCTGCCAATACCCTCACCACTGGCTGCAGAACATGCTCACTCCTATTGCTGTTACGCACTTCGCCGGCACTGCCGATTCCGCAGCCTCTGCCACAAGTTCGTCGCCGATGCGCGGCAGCCGCCGCGCGGCGCCGTCACGGGCAAGCGCGCGCTCCGCCGCTCGCTGTTCGAGTTGCGCGATGCGGCAGCTCTGCATGCCCCAAGGTTTGTCGCCCGACGAACTCACGAAACTCGAAACGCTCATCTGTTCCGCGCGCACCGTTCAACGCGGCGAAGCGCTGTATCGCAGCGGCGACCGCTTCGACAATATCTACGCCGTACGCTCCGGTTCGATGAAAACCGTCATGGCGCACCGCGATGGCCGCGAACAGGTCACCGGGTTGCGGCTCGCGGGTGAAGCGCTCGGCCTCGACGGCATCAGCGACGACGTGCACGCCTGCAGCGCGTTCGCCCTCGAAGACAGCACGGTTTGCATCGTCCCCTATACCGCGCTCAAGTCGCTGTGCCGCGAAATCAGTTCGATGCAGGAACGCATGCACAAACTGCTGGGTGAGCAGATCGTCCGTGAAGCCGCGCAGATGATGGTGCTCGGTTCGCTCTCGGCGGACGAACGGGTCGCGGCATTTCTGCTCGACGTCTCCGAGCGCAACGCGCGGCGGGGTTATTCGTCGGCGGAATTTAATCTGCGCATGACACGCGAGGACATGGGCAGTTACCTCGGCATGACGCTCGAAACCGTGAGCCGCACCCTGTCAAGATTTCAAAAGCGCGGCCTGATCGACACACAGGGCAAGCACATCCGGATCGTCGATCTGGACGGCCTGCGGCAAGTCTAGCCCGTTGGCGGGAGCACGGCCCACGCCGCCGCGTCCCCCGCGCACGCTCTTTTTCACGCGCTTTCGTCTTGGCATGGCTCCTGCGAGCGGGTACAGTCTTTAGTCCGTCCCCCGCAAGGAGACCCGGCGAAATGAATCGCGACCCCGCCCCGCATCACCCGCTCGTGCAGCGGCTGATCGAAGCGCGTCAAGTGACTGACGCACTGTTTTCCATCGTCAAACCTGAGTTTCTGTATGAACGGCCGATCCGCGAACGCCACCGGATCGTGTTTTACATCGGCCATCTGGAAGCTTTCGATCGTAATCTGTTCGATCAACGCCTGTGCGATCTGCCGGCGTTCGATCCGCAACTCGACCAGCTTTTTGCCTTCGGCATCGATCCTGTCGACGGCGGTTTTCCGACCGATCAACCCAGTGACTGGCCGTCGCTCGACGTCGTTCACAGCTACGGCTCGCGTGCGCGCGAGCAGATCGACCGTGAGCTCGATGCGGCGACGCACACCGCGCAACTCGGCCGCAACGGTGCGCAAGCCGACGCCTCCGAGCAATTGCTGAACGTCGCCATCGAGCATCGGTTGATGCATGCTGAAACGCTGGCGTACATGCTCCATCAGTTACCGCTTGCGCAGAAGGCCACCGAATTGCGCGAGCCTGTTGTGACGCGTGCGGAACCGCGGGACGCGTTGTCGTCGATGGTCGGCATACCGGCCGGCACGACCGTGCTCGGCATGCCGCGCGACGGCGGTCGCTTCGGTTGGGACAACGAGTTCGGCGAAATGCAGGTCGAGGTGCCCGCCTTCGAAATCGACCGCCATATGGTGACGAACGGCGCATTCCGCGAGTTCATCGAGGCAGGCGGCTATCGCGAACCGAAGTGGTGGTCGGCGAAGGATTGGGCGTGGAAGGAAGCCGAGCACATCGAGCATCCCGCGTGCTGGTCGCGGCACGATGCAGGCAGCCAGGATAGCGCATGGACGCTGCGCACCATGTTCGACGAAGTCCCGCTGCCGCCCGACTGGCCCGCGTATGTGAGCCACGCCGAAGCCAGCGCCTACGCACGCTGGTCAGGCAAAGCGTTACCCACTGAGGCGCAATGGCAACGTGCGGCACACGGTGCGCCGCACGCCGCGTCGGGCAATTTCGATTTTCGCAGCTGGGATCCGCAGCCGGTCGATGAGTATCCGGACAACGTCAGCGCGTTCGGCGTGGAAGGTCAATTCGGCAACGGCTGGGAGTGGACCTCGACGGTGTTCGATGCGCTGCCCGGCTTCGAAGCTTTTCCGTTTTATCTGGGCTATTCAGCCAACTTTTTCGATGGCCAGCACTACGTGATCAAAGGCGGTTCGGCACGCACCGCGCAGTGCATGCTGCGGCCGGCTTTTCGGAATTGGTTTCAGCCGCATTATCAGCATGTGTATGCGGGGTTTCGGTGTGTGAGGTGATGAATAAAGCATAAGGTGGAACACAAAATCCGCTTATGCTTTATCCCTTGTGACAGGCTTTTCATCTGTCACTTCGTCTTCCTGAACTATCTCCGTCAAAGGGAACAGGCAAAGTAGCTTTGAACGGCTCAGTTCGATCCGTCCGAGTCATTCAGGCGCGCTCCGCGCCCGTCCGATTTCGAACCGACTTCGGCCGATCGTCGAGCTAATCTTGAGACCGTCCACGACCTTCAGAAGTAACGCCTTTCCCGACGTCCATCACGAAACCGGCAAGAGGCTTGCAAGCTCCACTTCGGCTGCAAGCCGAACTTCAGCCAATGAGATCCGCACCTGTCGTAAGGACAATCTTTCCAAAGTGTGTGCCGGAATCGATCAACTCGTGAGCGCCGCGAGCGTCGGCCAGCGCAAAGGTCTTATAGACAACCGGCTTGATCTTGCCGCTCTCGATGTGCGGCCAGACCTGCCGCTCGAGTTCATTGATGATGGTCGCCTTGTCCGCCGATGTGCGTGATCGCAGTGTCGAGCCCATATGCGTCAGACGTTTCGTCAACATCGGCACGACGTTGAGATCCTTCGCCGGCCCCTTGATCACGCCGACCTGGAGGATCCGTCCGTCCATGGCTGCGGCATCATAGTTTCTAGCCACGTAGTCGCCGGCAATGATGTCGAGGATCACGTCGGCGCCTCTTCCATCGGTAAACCGCTTCGTTTCGGCGACGAAATCTTCCTCGCGGTAATTTATCGCGAGGTCTGCGCCTAGCGCCTGGCTGGCCTCCCGATGCGCCTGGGAGCCAACTGTCGTGATGATTTTCGCAGCGCCGAATGCCTTCGCCAGCATGGTCGCCGTAGTACCGATACCCGACGCGCCGCCATGGATCAACACCGATTCACCGGCAATCAGCTTGCCGCGCTGGAACAGGTTCAGCCATACCGTCATGAACGTTTCGGGCATGGCGCCCGCTTCCACCAACGTCAGACCTTTGGGGATATGCATCGTGTTGCAGGCGTGCGCGACGGCATATTCTGCGTAGCCACCGCCGGGAATCAATGCACACACCAGTTCGCCGACGCGGAATTGGGACACATCGGAGCCCACGGCAACCACTTGACCCGCCACTTCCAGCCCTGGAATGTCCGACGCGCCGGGGGGCGGATCATACAGCCCTTTGCGCTGGAAAACGTCTGGGCCATTCACGGCAGCCGCGTGGATGCGGATCAGAAGCTGATCGGCGGCCGGCATCGGCACCGGACGCGTAGCCGGCACCAGGACCTCAGGACCGCCGGGCTGTTTGATCTCAATCGCCGTCATGGACGTCGGCACACGATAAGTCGAAGTAGACATGGATACCACTCCTTCAATAGATGAGGCTCGATTGATCCGGGCGGATCATTGCACGAGGAACTCTTGCATTCAGTATAGGCATCGACACTGATGAATATATGCAGCAATATTCACGCCGTGAGATGCAAATTTGCATCAGGAGGGCCGCACAGTGAACTGGGACGACGCGCGAGTGTTTCTAGCGGTGGAGCGCGAAAAAACGCTCCGTGGCGCGGCCAGAACGCTCAATCTCGATCAGGCGACGGTCGGCAGACGGATTGCGGCACTGGAGCACGCCCTGCGTGCAACGCTTTTCCTGCGCACCTCTGAGGGTTACGCGTTGACCGCCGCAGGCGAGGTCGCGCTGAGATCAGCGGAGAAAATGGAACACTCCGCCCACGAACTCGTCAGACGAATTCAGGGCGCGGATACACGGCTTGCGGGGGACGTAAGAATCACCAGCACCGACTCGATTGCGCTCGAATTCCTGCTTCCCGCTATCGAACGCCTGCATGCTGCGCATCCCCACGTGCGCGTCCTGCTGGACACGTCGACGCGCATGCTGAGTCTGGCAAAGCGTGAAGCGGATATCGCGGTCCGGTCCGTCAGGCCGGACAATCCCGACCTTGTCGCGCGGCGCCTGGCTCGCTGGCCCATGGCGCTCTTTGCGTCGAATGCTTATCTCGAGCAACATGGCAAGCCCGCCGCTGGCGCAGCATTCGCGGGCCATGATCTTGTCGTCTATCAGGGAAGCTGGACCGGTAATCGATCAGCGACTCTTGCTGGCGAACCGATACACGCGGGACGCATCGTATCGACCTTCAATTCCAGTCTCATGCTGCGTACCGCGGTTAAGGCCGGCATCGGTATCGGCGAGCTTCCGATACATCTGGCTGAACACGACGGCCTCGTGCAGATATGGCCGGAACCCGCGCGTGGGGCGGTCTACGAAGTCTGGCTCGTCACGCATCAAGACCTTCGGCATACCGCGCGCATCACGGCAATGATTGCCGGCATCGTCGCCGCGTTCGAAGATCACACAACCCACGCAAAGTAGTCATGCACGACTGGGCTGCGTCGGCTGCGTGTCGCGTTACGGGTAGTCTTCGGCAGCGTGCCACCGGGACCGGACACGTAGATTCACCATGGGGGCGACCATATGCGCCGGCAGGGGCCGCGCTGCGAGGCGGAGCCGTGCACGCCATTGACGCTGTTGGTCCTCGATGCGCATGTCACGGAGCAAGCGGCCGAGGACAAGATCAGGCGGGCGGTGACCGGTCGGCTGCTTGCCCGCCACCAAGAGCCGTCGAGATGTCCCGAAAGGAACAGGGCCACCTAACAGCAGACATCTCTGCCGAGATACGCAGCGACCGCCTTTGTCAGCGCGATGCCGTGCAGTTCCTCCGGCGATGCCAGATGCGTGGCGACAATCTCACGATTATCAAGCCGCAGCTCGGGTATGCAATCAAGGTGCAGTTCAAAGAAGTGCACCCGGTCTCTTCGCCCGTCCCAAATGCCGCAGGCGCTGCCCGCGGGGACTAATGTGCCAGACGACAGACCAATCTCCTCCTCCATTTCGCGCCGCGCTGCTGCATCAGGCGCCTCACCGGGCCGGACACTACCACCGGGAAAATTCCACTCGGCCCGGTACGATGATTTCACCAGCAACAGCGCCCGCCCGACGTAGATTGCTACTAGCGCGCCCTCATGGCGAGGCCGTCGAACATACCACCAGGCGCGAGCGAACTGGAATCCGAGGCGAAGCACCATGCGCCAGACAGAGTCGATAAGCATAACTGGTCGTACTTGCTCAAGGCTCGGCATGAGTTCTCTCCTTTCCTTTCATGGCCAGAGGATCCTCCGGGTCGCCGCGTTAGTGCGGCTTAGCTCATTCAGCGCCTGTCACACCACTGCCTGGAAACCGTAGTTTAGCCAGCGTGCAGCATAACTAGAATGTGCTCAACCACGACACCTTTGTCGCGGCCTGCGCGCGAGCCGGCTTTACGCCGGCGATCTCAATGAAGGCAACGGAGCCTTTGACGGCATTAAGGCTGGTGGCGGCCGGTCTTGGGGCCGCGATGATTCAACGGAGCCTTCGTCATCAGGCCCCGGCGGGCGTCGTGTTGCGAGAGGTGCCCTGGTTCACCTACCGCACGCCGCTACGGGCCGCATGGCACAGGATATTTGCGCCCGCTCGTCGAGATTTTCAGAATGACGCTAGTCGAGAACGTGAAAACGCTGAGTGAGCAAGAATCCCAGCGATAGTCGCTTCCTGTCCCTGCTACGTTGACACGGCAGCGCCGGCCTTGCAGTTGCAAAGAATCCATCACCACACGGCGAAACTGATTGACATCCCAATATTCCCCCGTACAATGGGTTTTTGTTGCAGCGCAGCAATTTACGTTGACCCACTTGGCGCGCGGTTTTGTTTTCACTCAGAGCCCCTCGCACTCTTGCCGCCTTACCCTTACGGAGCAGTGATGAGCACTCTTATTCCCCAACAATTGGTTGCCGCCCAGCAGTCCAGCCTGGAAACGCTTTTTGGCCTGACGAACAAGGCATTTGAAGGTTTCGAAAAGCTGGTCGCGTTGAATTTGCAGGTTGGCAAAGCGGTTCTCGCCGAAAACCAGGAAATCGTCGCCAAAGCCCTCTCAGCCGGCAACCCGGGCGCGCTGTTCGCGCTGCAAGCAAGCCTGTCCCAGCCTGTGGCGGAAAAGGTAGTCGCGTACGGCCGCCAGGTTCATGAAATCGTGTCCGGCGTTCAGAGCGAAATCTCCGCCGTAGCGACAGCGCAGGGCCAGCAGTTCCAACGGGACGCACAAGGTTTCATCGAGAGCCTTCAGAAGAACACACCGGCAGGAAGCGAATCCGCTGTTGCCGCGTGGAACTCGGTTCTCTCGGCCGCGAATGCGACCTATGAATCGGCCAACAAGGCTGCCAAGCAATTCGTGTCGAGCGTGTCCGCCGTTCAGTAAGACTCCTCGTCTTACTTAGACTTTTTGCGTCTACCAATGCGAACCTCGGTTCGCATTTCTTTTTGCTGAACCGGATGCATTGAGAAGCGACTAACGCTGTGTAGGGTTGCTTCAGAACAGGACCGCGAGACAGCGCACTTCAAGCAAGGACGAAATGACCGGACACTCTGCGATGGACGATCGATTTGATCGACGAGAACTGCTGCTTCACCTGGGCGACATTCTCGCCGCTTTGAGCTGTTTAAACGACGCGAACGAACCGGGCGCCTCGGTGGCGCATCTTGCGCAGAAACATGCTTCATTGCAGGACTTCGCGTTCCTTAGGGCCTTGGCGCCAACAATGACGGTGGCCGAATTCAATACACGCGTCGCCCGCTCATTTTTCTTGTGGCCAAGTGAGTTGCTTGAGGCGGAGCTCAACCGGGACGGACTCGCGTCAACCGTTCAGCAGAACCTTTTTGACGGTAACCCCGACGGCTGGAATGCGTATATCGGCTACGTCCAGAAGAAAGTGAAATGGTTCGGCGTCGGACTTTCGAATCATGGAAAGGACGCTCTGGCTGAACCGTCGCACGATGTCGCCAATGAGGTGGGGCCGGTCGAGGCACCGGTTAAGGTCGTGCCGGCCGCGGAAGTGGATGCGCGCGAAGAGAAGAAAGGTTGGCCTTGGCCCAAACCACGGTCGACGTCCTGACGCGTGCAGCTGGTGGCTAATACCTTCAGATGAAGATCCCCGAGCACCCAAACTCGGGTTGCAAAGCCCTTTCCGCTCGCTCCTGAAGCCGGCGGACGCTTCGCCTATCCAAAGACCTCCCATACCAGGACGCGCGCGGACCGCAAAGGATGAAAGGGGACCCGGCCCCCGACCAGGGGTGCCGGCCCCCTTCTTGACGCGAGCAAACAGGACCGTCGGCTGTCGACTCGCGCGCCGTCAGTTGGTTTTAGCTGCCCCCGAAAAAAACGTTGCATTGCGGGTCCACCCTGCACGGCCTGGCATGTCTCGCGCCGCTTTGCATTCGGGTATCAGGCGTGCCGCCGTAGGCCTCCATCCCCGTACTGGGCGAAGAATCAGCCTGAGTCGCGGCGCTCTGCTGTGGGGCGGGTTGTGCAGCATCGGGCGTGCTTTGCGCATACGCAAACCCGACCATGACAAACAATCCGAAAGCAGAAGCAACCATCAATCGTAATTTCATGTCGGCTCCTTAAGCTAGGTTAAGTTTTCCATCCGTGTGATTCGTTATTCGCGTGTCGCGCGATTGAAATCCATACAGGATGTGCGGATGCGAAGCCGTCTTCGAATCCGCGGGCCAATCGCCCGAGGCCAAAGTTTCAGGCAATTGGAAAGAAGCGAAGCGCAGTGCGCCAAGCGAAGGTCAATGGACGCGAGATGGCGTGCGAACAGGCAATGTCAATGGATTTCATGGACCCATCGACACGTAATAGTCGCCCCTGCAAATACGTTATAGGGCGCAGAAAGTCGAAACGAAAGCGAATGTTTAAACCCGGTGCCTCCACACAACGCGGAAGCGGTTTTTTCGCGGCGAGTTGAGATGTGATCTGTCACAAGGGTCGCGAAAGTTTTGCCACTCTGCCTGCAACAGTGTTTTCAGAAATTGCACATCGACGCCAGCTTTCCTCGACACGATACTTGCCACATCCGACTTGTCTGTGGCGGGACGCGTCGGCAAGGCAAGACGACACGAGACCGCTACGAGGCTGGAACTTCGAAGGGGAAACCGACATGGACGAGCAAAAACGCCTAAGCATGATTGCATACCTGCGCCGCAAGATGACCAAGGTTGGGATCAAGGTGGGTGACCTCAAGGCGGCAATTGCCGAAGACAGGGCGCGTCAAAAGTCGGCGCGATACCGCAGTGCTTTTGGCGACACCTGGGATGGCAAAGGCGATATGCCGCAGTGGCTAAAGCAAGCCACGAGCGCTGGGCAATCACTGGCGCACTTTGCGGTCGACAAACCGTCGACATCGGCTAGCCGTCAACGTCCTGCGATTGACTGGAGTCGAGACCCGTTCGCCGGCACGCGCCTGGCGACAGTTCGGGCGTTTTGAGCTGACAACGTGCATCGCTCCTGGCGTTCAATGCGAACGCCCGTAGCCTCCGCCACCGCCCCAGTAGTGGCCGCCGCCCATACCGCGCCCTGGGTATCCGTGGCCACCCCAGCCGCCATGACCGCCCCAACCGCCTGGATATCCGTGCCCCCAGTAGCCGTGGCGACCCCAGTAGCCGTATCGGCCACCTCCATAACAGCACCCGCCCCAATAGCCGAAACTCAGTGACACCGAGGGTCCCCACCACGCGGGCCAGCCGTAGTACGGATACGCGACCGGATAATACGCAGGTGCAACGAAGACGGGCACGGCTGGTGCGATATAGGTGTTCGTCGACATAGTCGAATCTGACACAACTGCACCGGTTGCGGCAGTGTCGGGCGTCGAGAAAGCATATTGCTGCGGCGCGGCCGCCGCCGGCACACCGCCGTACGGAACATAGCCATAGGGCACGTAGTAGTAGCAACCGGACAAAGCGGCGGACAGGACCACCAACGCAACGGCGCGGCCCGTGCGCGACGTTGCATCCAGCGTTTTCATAACGTGCTCCACGGTCTAACACGGCGCGGCATGCCGCGCCTTTAATACAGTCAGCTTACTCCAGAAAACGGGATGCCTATGCGCGTCGGGTTCAGGGACATGTCCGGTTAGACTTGTTTCTCCGCACCACTTAAAAGGTCCATCACATGCCGAATAGCTCGGAAATCAAGGCTCTCCTGTTCGACGTCTTCGGGACGGTTGTCGATTGGAGAAGCGGTGTCGCTCGCGATGTGGGTCAGTTTCTCAGCCGCCATGCTGTCCCGATCGACTCATTTGAGTTCGCAGACGCGTGGCGACGCCAATATGCACCCGCAATGGAGGAGATACGGAGCGGGCGGCGGCCGTTTGTCCGGCTTGACGTCTTGCACAGGGAAAACCTCGTCAAGGTCATGGCCGACTATGGCGTCGACGGCGGTTCAATCTCCACGGAAGAACTCGATGAACTGAATCACGCCTGGCACCGCCTCGACCCTTGGCCTGATTCCGTCGAGGGACTGCTGAGACTCAAGCGCCGCTTCATGATTGCCCCGCTCTCGAACGGAAACATCCGGCTGATGATGGATATGGCGAAACGGGCCGCGCTTCCGTGGGACGCAATTCTCGGAGCGGAAGTCGTTCGGGCATACAAGCCGTCGCCACAAGCCTACGTCGACACCGTCGAAATCCTCGGTCTGGACCCCGCGGAGGTTTGCATGGTTGCAGCCCATAACGGCGACCTCGCAGCGGCACGTCGATGTGGCTTGAAGACGGCGTTCGTCGTGCGCCCCGTCGAACACGGACCCGGCCAACAAAGCGACCTGCATGCCGAACAGAGTTGGGATTTCGTAGCTGCGGATATGAACGACCTAGCCACGAAGCTCGGCTGCCCTACGTAGCGGCTCGGCCGCACATCGACCGGCGTTTTGTCGTACAAATTGCTTCCAGCGGCAATCGAATGCTCGTCATCGAACCTTCACATATTGACGGGACAATCGCGCCACTGAGAGAGCGGGGTGTCGCCACCCCAAAAAAATCAAATGCAAATCCTGCCGAACACACCGGCCACCCGAATCAGCTTTCATCGCGGGTATGGTCTCCGCGCAAGTACGACGCCGACCGGCGATGGCTTGCATTCCGCCGACCTCGTTATCGAACAGCCAGGACGGCCGCCGCAAGCGTTCGCCTCGCTAGACCTGTTCTACGACCACGAACAGGCGATAAGCTACGCCACCGTCTGGGGGCGTATCTGGGTCGACTCAAAGACTTAAACCCCATATCTTTCTGAGCGCCGCCGAACATGGTCGACTGTTCCGGCGCTTCAGTTGTTATCACCCGGCGACCGAGATTCGAGTCACAACTTTTCGGCGACGGAGGGAGCAGCGCCTGCAATCAAGCCGCTCATCTGGACGATGCCTGCAATGGCATCGTCCTTCTTTTCGCTTTCGAAACTCCCGTCCCAAAGCTCGTCGCCTATTTCAGTCACCGAGCCGTCCGACCTTCGTGCCCGCCGCGGTGCGAGCGACAAGCCAGTTTCGAACCCGTGCCTTGAGGGACAGGTTCAGATCATCCTGAAAGCAAGGGACGCAGGCCTGCGGCAAACAACGCAGGAACACCGCTTGCGCACTACTGGATTACCTTTTTTGAAGGAGGTAAATCATGGGCTCAATCAACCCGCAAGGTGACACCCAACGCGGAGCTGAAATCGTGGGCGGTGGTATGGGCGAAGGACCGGGGCCGCACATCATGGCCGCGGCAACGCTCGACGGGAACAAGGTCATGTCCTCTGATGGCGAACACGTGGGGAAAATTTCGGACATCATGCTGGACGTCAGGAACGGACGTATCGCCTACGCGGTACTTTCTGAGGGAGGGTTCCTCGGAATGGGTTCCACCCTGCATGCCATCCCGTGGAGTGCATTGACACTCGATACAGACGAGAAATGCTTCTTCGTCGACATTGCCGCTCAGCGCCTCAAGGACGACCCGGGTTTCGACAAGGACCACTGGCCGACGATGGCAGACGCGAAGTGGGGAGAGTCGACGTACAGCTACTACAACCGCCAGCCGTACTGGGCAGCGACCCATGACGTGGTGGAAGGCGACCCTGCCATCAGGCCGAGCGAACACTAAATAACACCAACAGGTAAGCCGTGCCAGGCGGACGGCTAGCCTGTCGCTCTAGGGCTTACGCCCACCGCGTTCTATTGCGATGGGCGTAAGCGCATCTAACAAAGCATGAGCTGGCTGCTAACCATGCTTATGGTTTATTTCGAAAGCCGGTCATTGCGGCGCATGGTTGAAACACTCGCCTGCCGCTCGCACATTGCAAGCTCCGATCTGAGAAAGCGAACGTCAGACCGGATTCAAGGCAGGCCGCTCATCCAGCACAGCGGCAACATTGTCCAGCGCCGTAAAACCCATCTGGTCGCGGGTCTCGATCGTGGCGCTGGCCATGTGAGGCGTCAGGAACACGTTATCGAGTCCTGCAAACCGCTTATCGACATTGGGCTCGTTCCGGTACACGTCCAGACCTGCGCCGAACAGATGCCCCGACGTCAGCGCTTCATACAGCGCGTCTTCGTCCACCAGTGCGCCACGCGCCGCGTTGACAAAAACCGCGCCCGTCGGCAGGAGCCCAAATTCTTTTTTCGTCATCAGCGGGACGCCTCCGCCCGGTACGTGCAGCGTCAGCACCTGGCAGTGCGGCAACATTTCGTCGAGGCTGCTGTAAAACGTCGCGCCATTTTCCAGCGACGCAGCCGCACGGTTGATGTCCGTATAGATCACGCGCATGCTGAAACCCTGCGCACGCTTCGCGACCGCGCGGCCGATACGCCCGAATCCGACGATGCCGAGCGTCTTGCCATTGACTCGCGTACCCAGCATCTCGGTCATCCCGAATGATTTGCCCCAGCCGTTGCGCATGATTCGTTCATATTCCGACGCGCGGCGGCAGGCCGCCAGCACGAGCAGCAGGGAAAAATCGGCCGTGCATTCGGTCAACGCATCGGGTGCGTTCGTGACGACGATTCCCCGCTCGCGGGCGGCCGCCACGTCCATGTGATCGAAGCCCGCGCTCGCGTTCGCAATGATCTTGACTGTCGAGGGCAGCGCGGCAATGTGCTCCGCCTGCAAACCGGACTTCTTCCCGATCAGTACGGCCGGCGTTTCGTGCTTCCTGCAAAAGTCGACGACGGACCATGCGTCCATGTCGGACTCGGTCACGAAGGCATGGAATTCGGCCTCTGCGCGAATCGCCACGGCTGTGGGTACCTTTCGCGCAATCAACAGCCTGGTGCGGTTATTTTCCGGCATGGTTTTTCCTTGGGTGGACAGACGTCGAGAGACTACGAAACCGCAGACGGGACCGTCAATGTTGATTGGATGAATCAACTTATCGAAAACGATTCACCCCTTTATTCGTCCCGGCGCACCTTGCACGTTGCGATTCGTTTTCTGCCATGCCTGGACCCGCGCACCGCCGGCAACGCGCGCATCAGGAAAACCCTGGTGCGCGCCCCATCGGCAAGGCGCTCAGATGTTGATTCAATGAATCAAGATTGCTCGACGGATAGGCGAATGCAACTCTCCTTCCCGTGTTCAACTGAACTGTCGAGAGGAAGTGAAATGCCTGCATCGAAGAAATTTGCAGCTGTGACCGGCGCCGGCTCCGGCATCGGCCGCGCCGCCGCCGTGGCGCTCGCCAACGCGGGATTCGCCGTTGCGCTGATCGGGCGCAGAGCGGAGCCACTGCTGGAAACGAAGGAGACAATCGGCATGGCCGGTGGAGAAGCGCAGGTATTCCAGGCCGACGTTGCCGACGCGGCATCGGTCGAGCACGCGTTTTCGCACATTGCCGAGACATTCGGCCGGCTCGACGTGCTCTTCAACAACGCTGGCCGCAACGCGGGGGCTGTCCCGCTGGAAGACTACGATGCCGATTTCTGGAACGATGTCGTGGCCACCAATCTGACCGGCGTCTTTCTGTGCGCTCGGGCCGCTTATCGCTTAATGAAAGCGCAGTCTCCTCAAGGCGGACGAATCATCAACAACGGATCGATCTCCGCTCACTCGCCGAGGCCGCATACCATTGCCTATACGGCAACAAAACATGCCGTCACCGGCATCACCCGATCGATCGCGCTGGACGGACGTGCATTCAACATCGCCTGCGGCCAGATCGATATCGGCAATGCGGCCACATCGCTCACGGAACGCATGAACCGCGGCGTACTGCAAGCGGACGGACGCATGGCGCCTGAAGCAAGAATGGATGTGTCGCACGTCGCGAATGCCGTCGTGCATATGGCCAGTCTTCCGCTCGAAGCCAATGTGCTCAACATGACCATCATGGCGAGCGCCATGCCGTTCGTCGGCCGCGGATAAATCGCCTTCACGCCCAATATAAAAAGAACAACCGGCCAATGTACTGGAGACACCGATGAAAGTCGTAGAGGAACAAACATTGTCGGCGCGAAACCCGGCTTACGCGGATACCACGAAGCGCTCCAGGGTGCGATACGTCGTGCTCTCGATGTTGCTCGCGGCAACCATCCTCAACTACGTGGACAGGTCGGCGCTTGGCATCGTCGCGCCGGGCCTGTCGAAAGGCCTGGCGCTGGACAAGATGCAGATGGGCGAGTTGTTTGCGGCATTCGGCCTGGCCTACTCCATCGGGCTGGTGCCCGGCGGCGTGCTGACCGACATTCTCGGCTCGCGCGTCGCTTATGCGCTGTCGCTCCTCGGCTGGTCGTTCGCCACGCTGACGCAAGGTCTCGCGACCGGCTATCACATGCTGCTCGGCTCGCGGCTCGCCATCGGCGCCCTGGAGGCGCCGGCTTTCCCTTCGAACGCGCGCGCCGTGACGTTGTGGTTTCCCGCCCGCGAGCGCGGCTTCGCGACCAGCGTCTATGTGATGGGGCAATACATCGGCACGCCGTTGTTCACCGGCTTGTTGCTATGGATTTCCGCCGCGTATGGCTGGCGTATGGTCTTCTACGTTACGGGCGGCGTCGGCATTCTGTTCAGTCTTCTCTGGTACCGGGTTTATCGCGATCCGCATCAGCACGCGGGGGTGAATGCCGCCGAACTGCACTATATCAACGACGGCTCTACGGCTGCGCGCAAGCCCCGCGAGAAGTTCGATTGGCATATGGCGCTCAAACTGCTCAGTTACCGGCAGATTCTCGCCATCTGCATCGGCAAGTTCTGCAACAACACGCTGCTTGTCTTCTTCACCACGTGGTTCATGACCTATCTGATCGAAGCGCGTCACATGTCGATGATCAAGGTCGGGATCTTCCAGGCACTCCCTTTTATCGGCGCGACGGCCGGCATTCTCCTTGCGGGCTCCCTCTCGGACTTTTTCATCCGACGCGGGGTGTCGATTTCCACGGCGCGCAAGACGCCGCTCATTATCGGCACGCTGCTGGGAGCATCGATCGTGCTCGTCAATTTTGTCGAGTCGAACGAGTCAGTGATCGCCATCCTGACTATCGCGTTCTTCGCGCAGGGTGTCGGGTCGATGTCGTGGGCCGCCGTTTCCGAAATCGCGCCTCGCCAGTACGTGGGACTGACCAGCAGCATCACCAGCCTCGCGGCCAACATTGCGGCCGTTACGACGCCGCTCATGATCGGCTATATCACCCACCACACCGGCCACTTCTACTGGGCTCTCAACCTGATGGGCGCGATATGCCTGCTCGGCGCGCTCTCTTACTCCGTGCTGCTGGGGAAGCTTTCCCGCATCGAACTGTGACGCCTCTGACTATCCGGTGAAATCGTATGATTGAATTCAAGTGGGATCATCTGCAACTGTGCTCGGCCGACGCCGAAGCCACCGCCGCATGGTTTGCGCGCTGTCTGAACGCCGAGATCGTGCGTCGTCCGGGGCGAGTGGATTTGCGCATCGGCAGCATCAACCTCTTCATTACAGCGCTGGCGGGCGCGCAAGTCGGCCGTCCTGACGGCGAGCGTAGACAGGGCATCGATCATTTCGGCGTGGTCGTGGACGATCTCGATGCCGCGTTCGAACATCTGTTGCATTGCGACGCGGAAATCGTCGAGCCGATCAAGCAGGTCCGCGCCGGCGTCAGAGCCTGCTTCGTGCGATCGCCGGGGGACGTTCTCGTCGAGATCCTGGAGCGGCGACCGGCCGAGATGACTTTTACCTGAAAAAACGTCAATATTGACGCTCGATCGGATGCGCTTGCATGCACGGCGCGATCCGCATCGTAACGGCTCTGCTGCCCGTTCCGCTGCATCACCTTGCCTGCCATCCCATGCGAAACTGGATCACTCTGACTGAAGCGGCTCGACAACTCGGAGTGCAAGCGCAGACTATCTATGCGTACGTCAGTCGAGGCAACATCGCCGTCATGCCGGATCCGCATGACCCGCGCAAGAGCCTTTATCGAGCGGAAGACGTGGCCGGCCTGTGCCGTAAAAAACAGGTTGGACGCAAGCGCGAGGCGCTCGCCGCCGGGACCATATTCGGTGCGGAGCCCTGCATCTACAGCGGCATCACCACCTTCTCAAAAGGTCGGCCGTATTACCGGGGGCGGGATAGCATCCGGCTGTCGGACACGGCGACGCTCGAAGACGTGGCGGCCATTCTCTGGAATGCGCGTGGGCCGGTCGCCTTCGAACCCGGTGACCTGCCGCTACAGGGCGACGAGCGAGGCCGGCAATGTGCGTTCACATCGCTGGCGGCGCTGGCGGCCTGCGGGCATTCGACGCTCGGACGCACTGACAGCGCACTGCATGTCGAGGCTGGCCGGCTCGTGGCCCTGATCGCGCAAGCGTTTGGCGCGCGCCGCGATGCGAATGCACAACCGACGCATGAACGGCTCGCACTCGGTTGGGGCCAGGGCCGCGACGGCGCCGAACTCATCCGCCGCGCCATGGTCCTCGTGGCCGACCACGAGACGACGAGTTCGGCGTTTGCCGCCAGAATTACCGCCTCCACCGGCGCATCCCTGCCGGGATGCCTGCTCACGGGGCTCGCAACGCTCTCCGGCCCGCTGCATGGCGATACGTCAGGCCGCGTGAGGGCCGTGTTCGACGACGTTGGAAGACTCGGGGCGGAGCACGTCGTCGTCCATCATTTGCAGTCGGCCACGCCCATTCCGGGGTTCGGGCATCATCTCTATCCGGACGGCGATGCGCGGGCGGCTGCACTGCTTGAAGTGCTCAATCCGCCTCAAGAACTCACGTCGTTCATCAACAAGGTGGTTGAACTGACCGGCTTCAAGCCGAATATCGACATTGCGCTTGCCGCATTGGCGGCGCAGTTGGCGTTGCCTCGCGATGCGTCGTTCGCGCTGTTCGCGACGGCCCGAAGCGTGGGTTTGCTCGCACATTGCATCGAGCAGCTCCGGGTGGGCAAGGTCATTCGGCCCCGGGGCCGCTATACCGGGCGCGCATTGGAAGACGCCAGCCCCGCGCTGCCCGCGGAAGGCGGCGAGAAGGCGCTCGATCCAGCCACGCTCGACAAGAATCGGGTGTTCAAGGTGGTTGAGCGCTGAGGAGGCGTACCGCCCGATCTCCGCTGAAACAGAAAACCCTCGGCGCCAATCGGCTTTCTACCGGCAACGGACCTTCAGCATTCCGGCACAGAAGTCGGTTGTGACTAGCCGACCCGCCGGACATTCAACCGCTTTTTCGGTGCGTCGAGACATTTGCCTGTCGATTTCGCGCGCATTCGTTCGTCGTGATGTTGAAGGCACCGAATGTCTTCCCACATAATCTGAGCCTCAACTTTGGACAGGAGAATCCCAATGCGCGTCATGGTCATGGTCAAGGCGACCGCCGAATCCGAAGCCGGTCAAATGCCCGGCACGGAACTTATCGAGGCGATGGGTCGATATAACGAGGAACTGGTCAAAGCCGGCATCATGCTCGGCGGCGACGGACTGAAACCGAGCTCGAACGGCGCGCGCGTGAGATTTTCTGGCAAGGACCGAACCGTCGTCGACGGTCCGTTTGCCGAAACCAAGGAACTGATCGCGGGCTACTGGATCTGGCAAGTGCAATCAATGGACGAAGCGATCGAATGGGTACGCCGCTGCCCGAACCCGATGGCAAGCGACTCGGAAATCGAAATTCGCCCGTTCTTCGAGGCCGCGGATTTTGGCGAGGCGTTCACGCCCGAGCTTCAGGAGGGCGAGGAACGGCTGCGGCAGCAAATCGAATCCAATCAAAATACAGAGCGTCGCTGACGACATTCGCGACGCAGCGCGGTCTGCGTCGTAGCACCCTCGCGCCCGATCGTTGCCGCCTTTCCTCACACGCCTTCGACGAGAACCGCGCGGTAACGCGCGCCCTTGAAGCGGTGCTGTGCGACCTCCTGATACGCCGGGCTGTCGTACCACGCACGCGCGGCTGCTGTTGACGGAAACTGAACGATCACCACGCCCTCTGGCGCATCGCCCTCAAGAACCTGCTGAGGTCCGTAGGCAGCGAGTATCGTGACGGGATGACCCTTGAAGGTCTCGCCCACCTTGCTTTGATAGATGTCGAGTTCACCCTGATCCTGCGTGCTTTCCTTCGTGAAGACGATATAAGTCGTCATAACGTTCGCTCCTGAGGTGATGTGAAGATGCGCACGATGATCTGCTGAGCGCGTATTGACCGCGATACGCAGCGTCGGCGCATGGTCGAATCGTCGTTGCATTCTCCGTGCTACCGCCGCGATTGCTATCCCGCTGTCGCAGCATGAATCGCCTTTATAACATCATCGGTGAAACGGGTGTCGCCCACTTCGATGTCGCCGGACAATCGCACCGTAACCTCCTGCAATAGCCAACCGTTGCCGTCCGGATCGTTGAACGAAGCGTACGAGGCATAACTTTGTCGTTGCGGATTCAAGCCGCTAACCACGCATTTTGCGTCGGCATGGTGGAACACGCCGCCCGTGTCGTGGAATGGCTCGCTGATCTCGATGCCACGGCGGAACAGTTCGTTGCGCACGGCCACGATGTCGGACACGACCAGGTGAAGCGCCTGCGCTGAGCCGGGCGCGGCCGCGGTTATGTTCTTGCCGAACATGACCGAGTGTCGAACGCGCCGGCGTCCAGGCTCTCAACCGCTGGTTCGCTCCGCATTGAAATGGTGCTCATGGCTGGCTCCTGAGAGACGTCGACTACCGGTTCCCCGTTCACTACTTCAGGTCCGTAAAAACACGATATGTGAAAACGCAACGTGAAAACACAACACGAGACGACACAATCTTTTGTATTGATGCCGGCACGAAGACAGCAGCGTAGGCGGCATTGCAGCACGGTGCCGCCAGGTCGAACGGCGCAGCGCTGCGCATACCATGGCATGGTCAGGCGATACCATCGTGTGATGGCGCGGCTCGGGAGCCGGACCAAAATACAAGCGTTCATCGCATGCGTTGGAGCGAGCCCCCTCAAGCACTCCCTGCGGCGAAGCCGCTTTTAGACACTGCCTCAATGAACGGAGACTGCAATGAAAATCCTGTTGGTTTTGACTTCGCACAACGTGCTTGGAGATACCGGCAAGCCGACCGGCTTCTGGCTCGAAGAATTCACCGCTCCCTACTACGCATTCACGGACGCCGGTGCAGAGGTTACCGTGACCTCGCCCAAGGGTGGCCAGCCACCGATCGATCCCAAGAGCGACGATCCAGACAATCAGACCGACACCATGCAGCGCTTCAAGAAGGACCCAGAAACCCAGAAGGTGTTGGCCAATAGCGTCAAGCTCGCCGACGTCAAGGCGGATGACTACGACACGATCTTCTATGCGGGTGGCCATGGCCCGATGTGGGATCTGACCAATGACAAGCACTCGATTGCCTTGATCGAGGATTTCTACAACGCCGGCAAGCCGGTCGCCGCAGTCTGTCATGGCCCTTGTGTTCTGCGAAAGGCGACCTACAAAGGAGAGCCACTCGTGAAGGGAAAGCGCGTCACCAGCTTTACCAATAGTGAGGAAGACGCCGTACAGTTGACCGCGGTCATGCCCTTCCTCGTCGAGGACGAACTCAAGCGTCTGGGTGGCCACTTCGAAAAGGTGGACGACTGGGCCGTTCTCACCGTCGTCGACGGGCAGTTGGTCACTGGCCAGAACCCGGCCTCATCTGGACCGGCTGCGAGGGAACTGCTGAAGGTTCTGCAGGGCTAGTTCCAATCGCGCGCGGGCCACGAAGCCCGCGCGCATGCCGCCCAGCATCGAAAGAATGTACGGCATTCAAGGGGTCCACTTCCAGAACTCTTCAACGCCCGATACCAGTACACCGGTATCGCGGTTAGCAACGAGTTCGCCGCGGTCGCTTCCGGAAGCATCGTACCGTTCATTCCAATGTTCATTGGAAGTCGCGGCCGGGAAAGCTATCCTACTAGCTTGTCTTCCGATGATCGAAGACGAACCCAGCATCGCACGCCGAGAATCGAAGGGAATGGTTCTGCCCTCACGTGTGTCGGAGAACGCCATGAAGCCCATTTTCCAAACGCTGCGCGCCGCCACGCTGGTGGCCCTTGCATTATGTCTCGCCTGCTCAAAGACTTTTGCTCAGGCGGCGCCTGGCGTGGTGGGTTCGTGGTCTTTGGTTTCATTGACCGTCTCGAGAAGTGGCAGCGAAGTCGAAGTGCTCGGTCCGCATCCGTACGGCCAACTTATCTTCGGCAGCGACGGCCGCTATGTTCTGATGGGAGTTCGCGCAGACTTGCCGAAGTTCGCATCGGGTAACCGGATATCGGGTACCGCCGAAGAGAACGAACGCATCGTCCAAGGCAACTTCGCGCATTTTGGCACCTATACCGTCGATCCGGCCGGACAAGTGATCGTTTTCCACATTCAGAAAAGTACCTTTCCGAACTGGGACGGCGATGTTCAACGGCGCCCATTCACGCTCGATGGCGACCGGCTGACCTACGTCACGCCCGGGAGCTTCGGATATGGCGCATCGAAAGTTGTGTGGCAACGGATGAAGTAAGCAGTCGAACGCGAGGTGCCTAACCAGAACCTCCAGCCGTGAGACCGGGGAACGTAATCTCCAGCAGCTCCCCGTACCACTCGCCATCGCGAACCTCGCGCCGAGTCCCGAGTGAGGCGCACGTCGATCCGTCGATCAAGCACCACAAGGCGAATCTAAAGACCTTTCGTGCAAGCGAATTGTCGTCCATCATATTTAAGCCAGAACGATCATGCACCGTCATCGAAGTCGGATTGACACGGTGGTGGTTGAACACGCCCCTCCGGCGCGGCGTCCGCTTAAAACGGTAGTTATGCCTGGCGATATCAGGGATTTCCATGCTCGACGATTCGCCCCTAATCCGAAAAGAGTCGATGACAGCGCACCAACGCTGGACCATTCTGGTCGCCAGCACGGGAGGAGCGCTCGAAGTATTCGATTTCGTCATCTTCGGATTCTTTGCACGAAGCATCGGCAGCGAGTTCTTTCCAACAGGAACTGGCGTGCCGGCGGAGACGTTGTCGTTCACGGTGCTGGCCATTGGCTACCTTGCCAGACCGGTCGGCGGCATCCTCCTCGGGCGGTTCGGCGACACGCACGGCCGGCGCCTCGTCTTCGTGTCGTCGGCGATGATCGCCTCCGTTTCGACGCTTCTCATCGGAATACTTCCTTCATACGCGGCATGGGGTGCGGCCGCCCCGGCTCTTCTTCTCGTGCTGCGGCTCGTCCAGGGCCTCTGCCTGGGCGGCGAACTGCCAGGCGCAGTCGTCTACGCCGTCGAAACCGCGCGCGGCAGGCCGGGGCTGTTGTGCGGCATCGTGTTCGTCGCGGTCAACCTCGCGTTGCTTCTGGCGACGAGCATTAATCTTGCCATGCAATGGGTGCTCACACCCGGGCAGGTCAACGCGTTCGGATGGCGGATCGGCTTCCTGCTGGGTGGCATGGTCGGCCTGTTGAGCTTTGCTTTGCGGCGGACGCTTGCGGAGACCGACGAGTACGCGCAGGCCATCGGCGCCCGGCATCGCGAGCCTCTTGCCGTCCTGTTTCGCAACCATTTCGCGCCCCTGGCGACAGGCGCTGCCGCGTCTCTGCTGGCGGGCGCGTCGGGTGGCATCTTTATCGGATTCACGCCGAGTTATCTGCAAAGGCTTCAATACGACACGCAACAGATCGCGAGTGCCCAGACGTGGTACCTGATCGTCGTGGCGGCCTGCATTCTCGTGACGGCGCACGTTGGCGACCTGTTGCCGCGCCGTTACGTTTTCAGGTCGGGAACCGTCTTGTCCGCGCTTTTCGCGCCCTTCTTCTTCATCGCGGCCGCCCGTCATTATGCGAGCCTGCCTGCGCTGTTTCTGATGGCCGGCGTCGTCAGCTCGTTCGCCAACGGAACCTTCGCGTGCGCGATTGCGGAAATGTTCCCCATCGACGTCCGCTTCAGCGGCGTTGCCACGGCCATGAATCTCGGACTGTCCGCGCC
The DNA here is from genome assembly GCF_012689525.1 of Paraburkholderia aromaticivorans. Classification (NCBI taxonomy): domain Bacteria; kingdom Pseudomonadati; phylum Pseudomonadota; class Betaproteobacteria; order Burkholderiales; family Burkholderiaceae; genus Paraburkholderia; species Paraburkholderia aromaticivorans. The sequence continues at coordinate 562,013 of NZ_CP051515.1, read as the reverse complement.
GCTGGGACTGGCGCCGCTTGCGGCGAATTTCCTCGTTTCCGGCCTGCACTGGATGCCCGCGCCCGCGCTCGTCATTGTGTCGTGCTCGGCGCTTGCATTCGTGGCTTCGTTCGGAATGAAGCGCGAGCGACGACCCGCCGGCGTCGTCGCTGTGAACAGGCACACGCGATGGCAGGAGCGCAGATGAACACGCCAGAATCCGTCCGGATTGCGGATGTCGAGCTGAACATTCAGCGCTACGAATTGCGCCGCGCGGGCGAAAAAGTCAGCCTCGAGCGTCTGCCGATGGAGTTGCTGATCCTGATGGCCTCCCGCAACGGGCAACTCGTCACGCGTGCGGATATCGTGAGAGCACTGTGGGGCGCGAACGCGTATCGGGAAACGGACAACTGCATCAATACGGCAATCCGGAAAATCCGCGTCGCGCTTCACGACGATCCGGTCAATCCGCAGCACATCATCACAGTGAAGGGCAAAGGCTATCGTCTGAACAACGTACGGCCCATGCCTGAGGAATCGGTGCCCGCCCCACGGGAAGCCGTGCGGATACTGGTTCTGCCGTTCGAAAACCAGACCGGCGATTCCGGCCAGAACAGCTTCTGCGACGCGCTGGCCGACGAAACCTCCGCCAGTATCGGCATGCTCGATCCGGAGCGCATCCTTGTCATTTCGAGAACAACCGCCGCCCACTGCCGACGGGTCAGCATGAGTATCGCGGAGATCGCTCGCGAGTTGTCGATCGACTATGTCCTGGAAGGCGCGCTCAAGCGCGACGGCGTGAGGATTCGCATTCTGGCGCAACTGATCCGTTGCTTCGATCAGGTGCAGATCTGGAGCCGCGCGTATGAGCCGATGACGAGTGGCGCGTTGGAAATCCAGAAAGAGGTGAGCACGGCGCTCGCCCGGGAGGTATCGCCCGCGCTCGCGGAACAGCAGCGGCACATGCTGACGAGACGTTTGCCGGTCGATCCGGCGGCGCACGATGCGTATCTGCGCGGCCGTTACTACTGGACCCGCCGCGTGCACTTCGATGCGGGGTTTGCCGCGCATCACGCGCTGAGCGACGAGGACTTCGTGCGCGCGCGCGGCTACTTCGAGCGCGCGATCGAACGGGACCCGACCTACGCGCTCGGATATGTGGGGATGTCGAACGTTTTAGGTGCCACGGCGACGCACGGAGTCTGTGCACCGTCGGAAGGCCACCCGCTAGCGCGGCAGGCGGCGCTGCAAGCACTGGAACTGGACGCCAATCTTCCCGAGGCTCACCAGGCGCTAGCCGGCGTGCACTATTTCTATGACTGGGACTGGCGCCGGGCAGAAGAGGAGTTCCTCGAAGCTTTGCGGCTGAACCCAAGTCACGCAGAAACGAGCCGCCTGTATGCACGGCTCCTGCTGGTTCTTGGGCGAGAAGCGGAAGGCCGAGCACAGTTCGAGCGTGCCGAAAAGGTCGACCCGCTCGGGTTCGAAGGATCACGCGTATTCGGGCTGGTACAGGCAGGCAAATACGACGAAGTGATTCGGGAGTGCCTGCACGCCGGGCGTGGCAATCGCTCCCCGCTCGTCTATCAGCTGCTGGCGACCGCCTATGAAGAGCAGGGTCAATACGAGGAGGCAGTCGACGCGACCATTGATGCGCTAACACGGTGCGGCGAATTCGCTCGCGCAGAGACTATTCGCACGATCTGGGAGTCCGGCGGCTATCAAAAAGTCCTTCAATGGTACTTGCGGGATCTGACGGCGAGACGTCAAAGGCGCTATACGTCGCCGTTTCTGTTTGCGGAAATTTATGCGAGGCTCGACCAGCCGGACGAGATGTTTCATTGGCTCGACCTTGCGCTTGCCGAACATTCGCCGCGCCTGTGCGAACTTCGTACCAATGCATGGTTCCATCGCTACCGCTCGATGGGGCGATTCCGGAACGTCGAAAAGCGTATTGGCTACTGAACTCGGGACATAGCCCTATCACTCTCTGGACGGGCCCTGGTCGGAACCGTAGCCTGCCGCGTTACGCGCGATGAGTGTATTCGCGGGCACTCATCGTGCGTGACGCGCGGTCGCGCAAAGCTGTTGCGCGGCGGTCAATGGTGGCGGAACGTATTGGCGACGATACGGCTTTGCTCCCCGGATTGCAGAGTGTTGAGGTCCGGATAGGCCTGCCGCGCCGGATTCATTGCCATTCCCGTCTCACCCCTCGACGCGTCGGTGACGCCACCGACATCCTGAACAGACGGTGCGGTTCCCGATGGTACTGGTTTGTCTTGCGCCCACGCTTGTCCAAGGAACATGCCGATCGCGCAGAGCGCCACGATTCGAAGCGTTTTCATGTCAATTTCTCCTTCCCACAAGTGCGGAAACGGTCAGTGCATGACCGGCCGTAAGGCGATCCGGTTCCCGCGAGGATGCGGCGTCGCGTGGCTATCGCTTTGTCAATCCTGCGATCAGACCGTCTTTTGCACCATCGACTTAGTCTAAAGAAATTGTTAACTCGTGCCAGATTGCGGATCGGCGGAGCGCTGTCGCGCAGCGTGCTCGTTCAAGGCGAGCGTGAATCGCGCGGCATCCCAATCCTCGTCGAGTGCGCGGCGCATGAGTTCCTGCTGGCTTTCCGGCGCCAACCCGCCGACCGGCGGGTCGCGGTCGAGGTTGGTTGGGAACGGGTATCCCTCAGCGCAGGATGCGATTGCCGCGGTGGCTTCCGTGTCACTTATCCGCCCCGACGCGCGACGCTCGCGCAGTACCGGATACACCGCCTCGCACATTCTCCTGCGGTCGAGCGCTTCCATTGCCCGGCCATAAGCCGACGAGACCTGCAAGAGATTCGCCATGCGCTGAACGTCCGTGGTGTGATTTGCGCCGGCCGCATGGAACAACGCGGGATTGAAGAACACGGCATCGCCCTTGGAGAGCGGCAGTTGGACGAAATGGTCCTCGAAATACTCCCGAAACTCGGCTCGGCGCCACGCCAGATATCCCTCGTCATATCGCTGCGAATACGGCAGGAGCTTCGTCGGTCCGCTCTCAACCGGCATGTCGCTATGCGCCACCGCGCCCTGCAGGGTGAGGAAGGGGGACATCCGATGGACGTGCGCAGGATAGCGTTCGGCCTTTTCAACCGTCTGAAAGCCGAGGTGGTAATCGCGATGCGCCTGTTGAGCAGCGCCGCCGGGGCGAACTACATTGACCTGTGACGTCATCTGGTAACACGGTCCGAGCCACGCTTCCGACACAATCATCAGCATCGGATTTGAGAAGTATTCCGCGAATACTTCGGGCGCTCGCAGGCAGAGCTTCTCCTGGGCGTTCCAGATCCGGTCATTCGCGCCTGCCTTTGCGAAGTGGTCTGCCGCACTCGCGCCTTGCTCGCGCTCACTACGAATAATGGATTCGAAGACGGCCGTTGCGTCGTCGACAGGCCCGGTATCGACAAATGCTCGCCGAAGCACGAGTACCCCAGCGCCACCGTGAAAGACGCGAGCCCATTCCGCCTGCAACTGCGCTCTCTCGGATGTATCGCGCGTCATGCCATCGAGTTGCTGACAGTCGTAAATGGGAATCCGCTGCGCGACTTCCGCCGCATAGCGCGTCGGGCCGTTGTCATCGCCCTCCAGCAAAGCGACGAATTCGTTTAAAGCGCAATCGCGTTCGCGGTACCAACTCTGCCCCGGCGTTTCGATGCGATCCTGGCTGCGGCCCATGTCTGTCTCCCTCTGTGCATCACAGCATAGCCCCATGAATTGCCGACGGGTTATCATTAATCCATCAAAAACACATCAAATCCGAGGGGATCTGTCGTGGCTCACCGCTTTCTCATCAAGGAGATCGCTCTACAGGCCGGGGTCGGGGTAGCCACAGTCGACCGTGTGCTCAATGGACGCGCGCACGTGCGAGAACATACGCGCAAGCGCATCGAGCAGGCAATCAAGGAACTCGAAAAGCAGGAACTGCAGTTGGCGACCGTCGGAAGAAAACTCATGATCGACGTGGTCGTAGAAGCTCCCGCGCGCTTTGCCGATGAGATCAAGGACGCACTTGAAGCAGAACTGCCGGGAATGCACCCGGTAGTTTTTCGTCTGCGTTTTCTGATGCGCGAAACGATGACAACGGCTGAGGTAGTCGAGGCTCTTCACTCGATCGGACGTCGAGGAAGTCACGGGGTTTTCCTGAAGGCTCGCGATGTTCCCGAGATTGCTGAAGCAATCGGCGAGCTGCAGCGGCGTGGCATCCCGGTCATTACCATCTTCACCGATATCCCGCTGTCCGGACGCATTGCATATGCCGGGCTGGATAATCGGGTCGCGGGCGCCACCGCCGCCTACCTTGTTGCGCAATGGCTAAGTCCACGACCAGGCAAAATCCTGATAACGATGAGCGACGAACGGTTCAGAGGTGAAGAAGAACGCGAAATAAGCTTTCGGCGAGCGTTGAGGATCCGATATCCGCAACTTACGTTAGTCGACGCCAGCGGTGGCCATGGTCTCGACACGCTAACTGAAGCGCGCGTCCAGAAGGTTCTCGCGACGCAGATCAAAGTCTCCGCGGTCTACTCAATGGGAGGCGGAAATGTCGCCATCCTTCGAGCGCTCGAAGCGCAACAACAAGCTCCGATTTGCTTTATCGGGCACGACCTGGATCGGGACAACGTGCGTCTTCTGCGCGAGGGTAAGGTACAGGCAATTCTGCATCACGATTTACGTCAAGACATGCGCTCGGCGTGCCAACACATCATGCATTTCCAGAAGCTGTTGCCAGCGTCAGCCGTATCGCCATCCTCTTCCGTCGTTGTCGTGACGCCAGAGAATATTCCTGTGCATATAGCCGGCCGTTTTCGTTGATAACGATCTGGACGCCGGCAGCGCACAGTTCGCGTCACGGCGTGACGCCTGTTCGCGGAGTCGGCAATCCATGAAAGCTTTTGCCGCCCCGCGATAGCGCGTTGAATCATTGATTCAACTCGACTAGCTTATGTTGCCGCGTTTCGAGTTCGCGTTTGCAAGCTTTCCAACCGCCTCAGAGACACCTGCACCGTAAGCCGGATCCGCAAGACGGCAATGTTCGATATGAAGCTGAACGACCGGATCCGACACGCTCTGCAGTGCCCGCGCGGTGTTCTCGAACAACACTTGCTGTTGCGCGGCTGACATACTGCGGAACAAAACGCCCGTTTGCGAGTAGTAATCGTCGTCGACCCGATGATTCCAGTGATCCGCAGCGCCTTCCAGGCTAAGCGGCGGCTCGCGGAAGTCCGGCTGCTCGACCCACTCGTCACGCGTGTTCGGTTCGTAGGAGATCGTGCCGCCCTGGTTGCCGTCTGTACGTCCTTGACCGTCACGGTGATAGCTATTGACATAGCTCGCCCCTCTCGGCGAATTCACCGGAATCTGTGCGTAGTTGACGCCCAGACGATAACGCTGCGTATCGCCATAAGAGAAGAGTCGCCCTTGCAGCATCCGGTCCGGTGAGAAGCCGACTCCCGGTACGACGTTCGACGGCGCGAATGCAGCCTGCTCGACATCCGCAAAATGGTTCTCAGCGTTACGATTGAGTTCCATCACACCGACTTCGATCAACGGATAATCAGACTTCGGCCATACCTTGGTGAGGTCGAACGGATTGATGCGGTACGTGCCCGCTTCCTTCTCGGGCATGATCTGCACGAACAGTGTCCAGCGCGGGAAATCTTTGCGCTCGATGCTCTCATACAGATCGCGCTGATGTGATTCGCGATCCCGGCCAACCAACGCCTCGGCCTCAGCGTCCGTCAAGTTCTTGATACCCTGCTGCGTGCGGAAATGAAACTTGACCCAGAAACGTTCATTTGCCGCGCTGATAAAACTATACGTGTGGCTTCCAAAGCCGTGCATGTGACGGAAAGAACTCGGCAGGCCGCGATCGCTCATGATGATCGAAATCTGATGCAACGCTTCAGGAAGCTGAGTCCAGAAATCCCATTGATTCTGTGCGCTACGCATGCCCGTGCGCGGATCACGCTTGATCGCATGGTTCAGGTCCGGGAACTTCAGCGGGTCGCGAAAGAAGAACACCGGCGTGTTATTGCCGACGATGTCCCAGTTGCCTTCTTCGGTATAGAACTTCAATGCAAAGCCGCGAATGTCGCGTTCAGCGTCGGCCGCACCGCGTTCGCCGGCAACCGTCGAGAAGCGCGCGAACATTTCCGTGCTCTTTCCGATTTGCGAAAAAATCTTTGCCCGCGTGTATTTCGTGATGTCGTGCGTCACAGTGAACGTGCCGAATGCGCCTGAGCCCTTTGCGTGCATCCGGCGCTCTGGAATGACTTCACGATCGAAGTGCGCCAGCTTTTCGAGGAGCCACACATCTTGCAACAGCGCCGGGCCATTCGGACCCGCGGTCTGAGTGTTCTGATTGTCGGCGACCGGTGCGCCAAATGCTGTCGTCAACTTCCTCTTCATATTCATTTTCCAATCCTCGCATGGGGGTGATGAAAAGCGATGCAAGCCGTTGCGAATCACAACCATCGTTTGTCGATTCAAGAATAGCAGCGCCGCTCGGCTGCCATGTTTGGAATTATTTACTGATTGGATAACAAAATACTAAGTCCCCAATGCCAGGTCATACGTCGAATAAGGACAATCTACGTAGGAAAACTGCCAGCGTACGCGTAGCCGATAGTCGCGACTTATAAAAGCGCTAGAAAATGCGACTTGGACTCGCAGCGAGGAATTGGAGATGATTGGTGTAGAGGGCGAATCGTCAATCGACGAAACCGCACAGCACTGCTGCGTCACGATAGCGAGTCACGCTCTTTTCAATTTCTAATGGACTGCAGGAAATAGTGATCCGGCAATGCAATGCCAAGGCCTAGTCGCGACGCTTCCCGATACACATGCCCGCCCACCGCTGCAAACTGCACGCCCCAGTTGCCCACCGTGTAATAGAAGGTGATCTGCCGGGCATTCGTGCGGCCCGGCGCGCGGCCGGTTATCACGTCGGTATAGACCGGCCAGCCCGCCGTATCCACCCTTTCCCCGCGCGACACGGGCAGACGCGCCCGCTCCTCGCTGCTTCCACCGATAAACGCATTCGGGCTGCCCGACACACGTTGGCTAAAGCGTTCGCCCTCTTCCATCGGCAAGCGTTCATGGCCTTGCGCGATGCGCACGTCGAAGCGGCTTGCCACCCTGGCGTCGAATTCACGCGGCGTGAGCGCCACCACGTGCATGCCGGGCTCCAGCCAATCGGCGTCGATCACGGGCGTCATGCTGTCGGTGCAGGTGGCGACGATGTCGGCGCCGCGTACCGCTTCTTCGGCCGCGCCGACAGCTTCGACTTCGATGCCCAGTTTCGCCGCCATGTCCCGCGCAAAACGCACACGGTTCGCCTCGCGACGGCTGAAGACACGCACGCGGCGAATGTCGCGCACCGCCGCCAGCGCCTCAAGAAACGTTTCCGCCATGCCGCCCGAGCCGATCATGCCGATGGTATGCGAGTCCTCGCGTGCGAGCAGCCGCGTGCCGAGCCCCGCCGCGCCGCCCACGCGCATGTGTTGCAGGTGGCCGTCGTTGAGCATCGCGAGCGGCTTGCCGTTTTCTGTACTGAACAGCATCACCAATCCGCAATACGTGCCGGGCTCGACGCAGTACTTCTGCTCGCTGCCGGCGCGGCCGTCGGCGTCACGCGGCCACACCATCACGTCCGATTTCAGCCGCACCGCCAGAATGCCGCCGGTCGCGCCGTCGACCGAGCCGAAGCGGTAATAGCTGTCGTCGCGCTGCGTCGGCACATACGTGTCGATACGCGGACGCCCAATCGACGCGCCATCCGGCAATCCGGCGAACGCGCGTTCCTGCACGTCGATGCAATCGCGCATCGTCAGCACGCGCGCGACGCAGTCGTTATCGATAAGCAGCATCGTAGTGAGTCCCCCGAGCGTTTCCGTTAGCGTCCGAGTCAGCGTGCAACCAGCCGCGCCGCCCCTTCCCCGGCGCGGCGCCCGAACACCACGCCGGCGACGAGCCCCGTGCCGCTGCCGTAGTTGTGATAGTAGAGACCGCCGACAATCTCGCCCGCCGCGAACAGCCCGCGAATCGGCGTGCCCGACGTGTCGAGCACTTCGGCCTCAGTCGACACCTTCAGTCCACCGAACGTGAAAGTCACGCCCGTGGTAACGCCATAGGCTTCATAAGGCGGCGTGTCGAGCCGATTGGCCCAGTTGGTTTTGTCGACGGCGAGCCCGCGCGTGCGCAGACCGTCGTGGATGTTCGGATTGAACGACACATCGGGCCGTGGCGCCTCGTTATACGCGCGCACGGTACGCAGAAAACCTTCCGGATCGACGCCCGTGAGTTTCGGCGCCAGTTCTTCGAGCGTGTTCGCCGTCTCTTTGGTGATGCGCGCGATCCGGTACTCGTCACGCAGCAAGTCGACGACTTTCTGATCGAAGATCTGCCAAGCGAAAAGACCTGGCTGGCGCAAGACCTCCTGCCCATATTTCGCGTACGTGAAGCTGTGAAAGTCGAGTCCCTCGTCGAGAAAACGCTCGCCCTTCGCATTCACCAGAATCCCGAACGGGTAGTTATGCTTCTGGAAGCGATCGCCGATCGTCAGATCGCCATACTCGGGCGCGTTCATATCCCATTGCACCGCATGCGCACCGGACCAGTGCCCCGTTACCGCAGCGCCGATTTCCATCGCCATCTTGTGGCCCCAACCCGTGTTGTAGCGTGTGCCACGCACTTTCGCCAGGTCCCAGTTCGGCCCGAGATAGCGCGCACGCATCTCCGCATTCGACTCAAAGCCGCCGCATGCGAGCACGACCGCTTTCGCGCGAATGTCGACCTGGCGGCCCTCATGCATCGCGCGCACGCCTTCGATGCGCCCGTCGCCATGCAGCAGGCCCATTGCCTGCGTGCGATAGAGCACGCCGATTCCCGCATCATTCAGCGCATGATGCAGCGTTTCGACCAGATGCGTGCCGCCGCCCAGAATGTGGCAGGCCAGCCCTCCCCAGAAGCGGAACTTGCCTTCGACACGAAACGCCTGCCGCCCCAGCGCGGGTTGAAAACGCACGCCATGCCGCTTGAGCCACAGCGCGGCGTCGTAGCTGCTGCCGATCAGCACGTCGGTCAGATCCGGGTCGGCGCGGAACTCGGTTAGCCGCCCGATATCATCGAAATACTGCTCGCGCGTGTAGGTGCCGAAATCGATGTTCGGCAGATCCAGTTCCGCGATATCCGGCGCGAGCTTCAGCAGGTCGTCGACGGAATCGTAGACGAAACGGAACGCGCCGCCCGTGAATGCGGAGTTGCCGCCGCGCGCTTCCTCCGGTGCGCTTTCGAGCAGCGCGATGCGCTTCGCGCCGCCTTCGCGCGCGGCCAGCGCGGCATTGGCCGCGGCGTTGCCCGCGCCGATTACGAGCACGTCCATATCGTTGAGTTCGTCGAGGGTCATCAGTTGGCTCTCCAGTTCCAGTGTGGTCTAGCGTCGCGGATATTCGGCGAGCGGCGTCAGCGACGCCGCGTCCACTTCATCCACGACCGGGTTCAGCGTTTCGAGGCTGCGGCCGGTAGTCCGCGGGCCGAAGACGAGCGTGATCAATGCGGTCAGGAACCACGCGCCCGCGATATACATGAACACGGTCACATAGCCGTAGTTCGTGTATATCGCGGCGATCACGAAGGCATTCGCGACATTCGCGATCCGGCCCGCGCCATACGTGAGGCCGGTTGCGCTATTGCGCACGCCGGTTGGAAACTGTTCGGGCGTGTACGAATAGAGCAGCGTTGCGAAGGTCTGCGTCAGCATGCCGACCGCGAACCCGAACGTCACGATCAGCACCGGCGTGAAGCTCAACCCGTACAGCAAGCCGAATCCCGCGATCAATAGCGCGACGAGCGCGATCAGATGTTTGCGTTCGAAACGGTCGGCGGGATAGACCGCGAGCAATGCGCCAAGCGGCGCGCCCACGTTGATCAGGGTGAAATACGTGAGGCTGCGGGCAATCGTGATGCCGTGATGCACCAGCAAGGTCGGCACCCATGCTTCGAAGCCGTAGAAGCCGATCGTCTGCAGCAGCCAGATCGCGCAGAGCGTGAGCGTGCGGCGGCGGTAGACGCTGTTGAACATCGTCATCCACGGTTCGCGTGTTTCGGGCGGCCGCACGACGACCTCGGGCGTGGTCAGCACGTTTCCTTCGGCGATGCTCCTTGCCTCCATCGCCGAGAGCGCGGCTTCCGCTTCGTCGAAGCGCCCGGCTCGCGCGCTCCAGCGTGGCGACTCGGGAAGCCGCTTTGCGATCAGTGGAAACGCGACGCCAAGCGCGCCCCACACAAAGACCCAGCGCCAGCCGTCCGGTCCGTACGGCACGAGCAGCCGCGCGACGAAGTTCGTCAGCGGAATCGCGCACAGGTTGATGACCATGGCCCACGACTGCCAGGTGCCGCGCGAGCGCGCCGGGAACAGTTCGGCGATATAGGTCATCACCGTCACCATGCCCGCGGAAATGCCGAAACCGGTGACGACCCGCGCCGCGAACAGATACGGGACACTTGGCACGACCGCCGTTGCCAGCGAACCGAGCGACGAGATCAGCACGAACACCATCAGCGAGCGTTTGCGCCCGATCCGATCCGACAGCAAGCCGCCGAGCGTCGCGCCGAAAAACATGCCGATGAAACTCGCGGACGTGATCAGCGCGATTTCATTGATCGCGATGTGCCAATGCCGCATTAGCGCGGGCGCCGCCGACGCGAACGTGTTGATATCGCAGCTATCGAAGAAGAGAGGAATCGCGAACAGGAACATCCATTCGCGATGCATCCGCGAGTTCGGCAAACGGTCGACGCGCGCGGCGACGAGTGAGTCGTTCATGCCTGTCTCCTTCGGCGGTCATAGCCGCGCGATTGTCTTGCTTGTTCGGATGAAGCCCTGTCCAAGGCAGCGCGACGCCTGCGTCAGCGCCGCAAACCTGCTTCGAGTAAACCGGTCAACGTGCTGATGTCTTCCATGCTGTCGATGCGCCACAACATACCCAACGCGTCGCGGCTCGCATCGGGCGTCAATGCGTGATTCGCGCAGTCGAGGAACTTGGCTTCGATCCGCGCGTCCGGCAGCGGATTGGCCGACGTTCGGCCCGCCGCGCGCGCGACGCGTTTCGACACGCGCCGCCCGTCGCGCAACTGAACCACGACTTCCGCGCCGAAATGATCCGGTTGCTGGTCCGCCAACGGATCCGGCTCCGCGACGATCTTCGACATGAGCGCGCGAATCGCCGGATCAGCGTACGCGTCGCCTTCGAAATCGGACAGCACCACGCGTCCTTGCGCCAGTGCGCGGGCCACGCAATACTGCACGCTGAATTTCGCGTCGAGCGCGCTGGCCGGCTGCGGGCGGTTGGTATGTTGAAGGCGTCGCGGATGCGTCCACGAGACAACTGATTCGACATCGTCCGGCTTCAGTCCGTATTCGCTGACGAGCATCAGCATCGCGTCGATCGCGGGGTGTGTACTGCCGCAACAGGGATACTGCTTGATCGCAATGCCGGGTTCGACAATGTCGAGCGGGTCAGCCCAATGCGTCAGCGCCGCCTCGGCGTCGTAATAGCCCACACCGTTGTACACATTGAAGAAGCCTTGCCGATGTTCGAAGGCTTCGTCACCGGCGCTGAATCCTTCGCGCGCCAGCAGCGTCGCGATTAAGCCGTTGCGCGACGCATGACCGACATGCAACGGCTTCGTCATGGTGCCGAAATTGGCCTTGATCCCGGAGGCGAACGACGCGGCAATCGACAACGCCGTCGCCGTGTGCGCCGCATCCAGCTCTAGCAGGTGCGCCGACGCGGCGCACGCGCCGAATACGCCGAGCGTCGCCGTTGGATGCCAGCCCTTGTCGTAGTGATGAAAATTGACGGCATGCGCGATGCGCGCCTGCGCTTCAAAACCCGCTACGTATGCGGTGACGAGCCGCAGGCCGCTCGCGTGCACTTCTTCGGCCAACGCAAAGAGCGCCGGCAGGATCGGCGCGGAAGGATGGCCGCCCAGCGTATTGCTGCAATCGTCGAAGTCGAGCGCATGCGCGGCCGTGCCGTTGACGAGCGCGGCGTCACTGGGTTTCATCCGTTCCCGCGTGCCGACCAAGAGCGCGGCTCCGTTTGACGGCGCCGCCACGGCCCGGGCAATCCGTGCGCAGGGTTCCGCCGAACCGGCCAGCGTCACGCCGATCGTATCGATGATGCCAATACGTGCCCAGCGCAACGCTTCGCCGGGCACGTCGGCGGAAGTGAACGCCGCGATGCGTTCACCCAGCGACTTCGCGATGCTCATCAGCGGTCTCCTCGTACAAGCGATAGATCGGGCGACGGTCTGTGCAATGAATCGGGCGACGATGCAGGCATCGCGTCGAGCCAGTGCAGATCCGCTTCGTGCTCCGCCCGGTCCAGCCGCTCGAACAAGGTGTGCGCCGCGGTGCCCAGCTGTTTCGTCATCCGCATGAACTTGGCGCGCAATTGGGCCGGTGTGAATGGCGTCGAAGGACAGCCCGGGAAATCCCTCTGTGGCAGTTCGTAGGTCGTGCCGTTTTCGAGCGTGATGCGTGTGACGGTGGCAAGACCCGTTGCGTCGGTCGCGACCAGCGTCACGCGCTGCGCGAGCTCGCGAATGGCTTCGTCTTGCAACAGGCGCTCACCGAAGGTCGACGGATCGTCGGCATCGTGCAGCAGCGCCGCCGCCACGCAAACCGGCACGCTGTATTGCGCGAGCACCTGATTGGCGGGCAGCTTGATATCGTGATTCGCAGCAAGACGCGGCGCGCCCTCGATCCGGATCGCGACGATACGGCGCGCGTCGATATCGTGCGCGGCGCGCAGTTGCTGCGCGGCATAGACCGGCGTGTGCGCCACGATGTGACACGCGTAGCGCTTCAGGCATAGCGTCGGCGTTTCATAGCGCGTGCCTAAACCGTCGGTCAGACGCGCCGCGTCCGAGGCCTCGCAATACGCCTGCAGAAAACCGTAGCGCCCTTCGAGTACCGTCGACGGCCCGTCGAACCCCGCCTGCGCCAGTTGCACGGCAACGATGCCCGACTGCGCCGCGCGCCCCAGGTGGACACGTTTGACGAGACCACCGTCGCCCGATTTCGCGAATTCGAGCAATCCGCCGCTCAACGAGCCGGCGATGCCCAATGCGCGCCGCAGCGTATCCGCATCGACACCGGCCAGCTTGCCTGCGACGATCGCGGCGCCGAACGGTCCCGTCAGACCCGGCGCATGAAAGCCGCGGGCTTCGGCGGAATGTTTCGTCGCCGTGCCGATGCGAAATAGCATCTCGATACCGGCGACGAGCGCCGCCAGCACTTCGCGTCCCGACGCGCCATAGACCTGCGCGGCGGCCAGCGCAACCGGCACCAGCGATGCGCCGGGATGTACGCCCGCGCCCGGTTGCCGCAAGCTATCGAGTTCCGCCGCGTGAACCAGCACGCCGCCCGCGAACGCCGCCGCTTCGGGCGCGACGCGCCGGCTCGTGCCGGGGATCGCACACGGGCCCGCGGCCGCATGGCTGACATAGCGCAGCGCAGCCTTGCCCGCTTCCACTTCGTGTCCGTACAATGCCGCGCCGATCGCATCGATCAGGCAGTCTTTGGCGAGCCGCACGATGTCGTCGGGCAGCTGTTCGAAGCGCACGCTGAGCGCGTACTCCGACAACAACTGCGCAGCGGTGCGTCCAGCGGATGAAGCCGGCTGCATGAAAGCGTCTCCGTTGACCTTCGTGATCACCTTGGCGACCACATGAGTGATCACATCACTGGCGCGCTTCTTCGTCGATTACCGACCGATGGCGCGTCTCGGGCATCAGCACATACGTGAGCAGCGACACCGCCGCGCACGCGCTGACGTAATAGAAGAACCACGATTCGTGGCCCGCGTGCTTGAAGCGCAGCGCGAGATATTCGGTGGTGCCGCCCATTACCGACGACACGATCGCAAACGGCAAGCCGACGCCGAGCGCGCGCACCTTCGCGGGAAAGAGCTCCGACTTGACCAGCCAATGAATCGACGAAAAGCCGCTGAGAATGCCGAGCGCCGCGAGATTCAATGCGAACGCGGTGAGCGCGCTATGCGTCGTGCCGAGCGCATGCATCAGAGGCACCGTCAGGAACGTGCCGCCGACGCCGAAGATCATCATGACCGGACGCCGTCCGATCAGATCGGACAACAGGCCGAAAAGCGGCTGAAAACCCATGTAAATGACGAGCGCGGCGGTTGCGATCAGCGTCGCCGTATCGCGGCTGAAGCCGGTCGTGTTGACCATGAACTTCTGCAGATAGATCGTGAACGTGTAGAACGCAACGGTTCCGCCGATGCTGATGCCGATCGTCCACAGCGTCTGACGCCGGTGCTGGATCAGCAGCACCAGCAAGCTGCCGCGCTCTGTCTGCGTGCGCGCGCCGGCGCCACCCTCTCGCTCGAATGCATCGGTCTCCGCAATGCCGCGCCGCAGATAGAGCGCGAAGACGGCCAGCGCGCCGCCGATCGCAAAGGGAATCCGCCATCCCCACTGTTCGAGTTGCGTGGGCGTCAACACGAACCGTTGCAGCACGAGCATCAACGCGAGCGCCACCAGTTGCCCCATCACCACCGTGACCTGGACGAAGCCGACAAAGAAGCCGCGCCGGCCCGTCGGCGCCATCTCGCTCAGATAGGTCGCGCTCGTGCCCGCTTCGCCGCCCATGCTGAAGCCTTGCAGCAGACGCGCGCAGACCAGCACGGCGGGCGCGGCCACGCCGATGGACGCATACGTCGGCGTCAAGGCGATGATCAGCGAGCCGACGCTCATCATCGCGACCGACACGCTCAACGCCACGCGCCGCCCACGCCGGTCGGCGAGCGCGCCGATGGCCCAACTGCCGAGCGGCCGCACGACATAACCGATCGCCGCGACGGCCGCCGCGTTCAGGAGTTGCGCGGTCTGATTGCCGCCCGGGAAAAAAGCCTTGCTGAAATAGATCGAGAAGATCGAATACGCGAGAAAGTCGTACCACTCGATGACGTTGCCGGCACTGCCGCCGATAATCGACCGCAACCGTTCGCGCCGCGCGGCGGGCGTGGCGGACAACGGGAGAGTGTGCGCAGTGGCGGCCACGATGGCTCCTCAGGCCGCGCTCGCGAGGAGGCGCGCGAGTTCGCTGGCATCCGGCTGATCTTCGGCGTGCATCACCCAGTCGACGATGCGCGCGATCTGCCGTGCGTCGATCCGATGCGCGGCAAGCTTTCTCATCTTGCCGACGATATCCGCTTCGCTCGCGAACGCGTGTTCGCTGCCGCGTTGCGCTTCGACCGTTTCTTCGAGCCGCGTGCCGTCACGCAACAGCACCTCGACGCGCACCATATGCCGCAGCATCGAGCCGCGCGCCGTGATCGACGGATCCTCGACCACTTGCACGCGATCCGCCAGCGCCATGCGCTGCGGGTCCGTGACTTTGTCCTCGCTGAACTGGTCGACGAAAACGTCGCCTTCGAGCAGCAGCGTTGCGACGCAATACGGCAGGTTGAGCTGCGCGGAGGTGAGCCCCTGCGGCACGTATTTCCAGCCCACATGATCGACCGTCACACGCGAACCGTGCACGACGATCCGCTCGATATCGTCCGGACAGAAGGCATGACGCGCCTGCATCGCGCGGATCGCATCGAGCGTGGTGTGATTGCTGCCCACGCACGAGTAAAACTTCAGCGCGATGCGCATGGTTTCGAAGCGTTCACCGAGGCCGTCCACGAGTTGCGTCAGATCGAAGCGGTCCGACGAACGTGAGAAGGTGCTGCAAAAGCCGCCGTACGGGTTTTCAAACACGTCGACGATACCCGTGAAGCCGTTTTGCGCGAGCAACGCGCCGTACAGGCCGCTTTGCGCGGCACGCCCCGCGTGCATGCGTTTGACCATCGCGCCGAACTGCGCGGCCATCAGCCCCGCCGCCTGCGTGCCGCCGATGCCGAGCGCGTGCACCGTCCGCTCCACATCGAGCCGCAGCGCGGCTGCCGCGCCCGCCGCGGCCGAGAATACGCCGACCGTCGCGCCCGAATGCCAGCCTTGCGCGATGTGCTCCGGTCCCATGCACATGCCCACGCGCGGACCGATCTCATAGCCGGCCACGCAGGCACGCAGGAAATCGCGGCCTGACATCGGCGCATCGGCGGACCGCAGTTCGGCGACGGCCAGCACGGCCGGCAAGGTTACCGCCCCGACGTGCAGCACGCCGACGCGATGCACGTCGTCGAGTTCGAAACTCTGGATCAAGGTGCCGTTGACGAGCGCCGCGTGCGGCGCGGATAAACGCAACGGCATGCCCCACACGTGGCAACCCGGCGTGCTGTCGACGCGCTGCAAGGTGTCCGCAAGAATGCGGCTCCACGGCAACCCGGCGCCGAAAATGGCGCAGCCGAGCGAATCGAGAATCAGCAGTTTGATGCGCGCGCGCACCTCGTCCGGTATCGCCTCATACCGCAAGCCCGCGACGAATGCGGCCACGCCGCCGGTATAAGGGTTTGCGCCTACGTCGTTGTGCTGGTTCATCGTTTCGGGTGCCGTTTTGGGTGCAATCGCGCGGAACGGGTTGCACGGAAATGTCGTGTGCTCAGTATCCGCAGCCCGGACGCGTTTGTGAATTGCACGCGACGTGATTATTATTGCGTCACATGCAAGAGTCAGCGGGGTGCAGATGAACCGTTTTCCGGGTGTCGATCTCGACGCATTGCGAGCCTTCGTCGCGGTCGCGTCGCATGCATCGTTCAACGACGCGGCGATCGAACTGAACCTGTCCGCGTCCGCTTTGACGCGGCGCATCAAACGGCTCGAGGAAGCGCTCGACGCCATGCTGTTCGAACGCACCACGCGCACGGTCGCGCTCACCAGTTCCGGTGAATTGCTGCTGCCGCGCGCGCAGGGCGTGTTGCGTGAGCTCGATGCTTCGCTCGAACTGGTGAGCGAAGCGACGCGTATCCGCACCGGTCAGTTGACCATCGCGTGCATTCCGACCGTAGCCAAATTCATGCTGCCGAAGATCGTCAGCAGTTATCACAAACGGCATCCTGAAGTACGGCTCAGGCTCATCGAGGCCAACCTCGCGACGGTCGTGCAACGTGTCGCGATCGGCGAGGCGGAATTCGGCATTGCGTTTCTCGTGAACGATTCGCCGGAGCTTGCCATCGACGAACTGCTTGTCGATCCGTACGTGCTGGCCTGTCCCGCGGATCATCCGCTCGCCGCGAGGGAACATGTGACGTGGCCTGAGTTGCGGCCGTGGCCGCTGATCGTCTCGGGCACGTCGAGCGGCAACCGGCGTATGCTCGACGCCGCGCTCAGGGATATCGACTGGCGTCCCGACCGGCTGATCGAGATCGAACATCTGACCACTTCATTGGGGCTCGTCGAAGCGGGACTCGGCATCTCCATCATTCCGCGTTGCGCGGCGCCACGTGATGCGCACGCGCGCATCGCGATCCGGCCTCTGGTTGATCCGACGGTCGCGCGAACCATCGGTCTGATTCGCCGGCGCGATGCCGCGCTCTCGTCGATCGCACGCGACTTTCGTCTCGCGCTGCGCCGGATGGCGCCATTCGATCACTAGCGTGGTCGTTCATCCAGACTGCCCGTGCGGCCGGTTTTGCGTCCTTTACGCCGAGCCGATAGGATCGCTCACGGCGCCGCGCTGCGCCGTCTGCCCCGACGGCTCGCCGAACTGCAACGCCGCAAGCTGGGCATAGAGCGGGGAGCTCAGCAGGAGTTCCGCGTGACGACCCTGCGCGACGATACGCCCCTGTTCCAGCACGACAATGCGGTCGGCCTGTTGGACGGTCGCGAGGCGGTGCGCGATGACCAGTGTGGTGCGGTTCTGCGCGGCATTGTCCAGCGCCTTTTGTACCAGCCGTTCGCTGGCGGCATCGAGCGCACTGGTCGCTTCGTCCAGCAGCAGGATGGGCGGATTCTTCAGGATCGCGCGAGCGATCGCGATGCGCTGACGCTGTCCACCGGACAGTCGCACGCCGCGCTCGCCGAGAAAAGTGTCGTAGCCCTGCGGTAATTCTTCGATAAAGCCGGCCGCGGCGGCCATGTCGGCCGCCCGCTGTACTTGCGCGAGCGTGGCTTCCGGCGCGCCATAGCGGATATTGTCGAGCACGCTCCCTGAAAAGATCACCGATTCCTGCAGCACCACGCCGATTTCCTTGCGCAATTCGACGAGCGGCACATCACGCGTCGGGACGCCGTTGATCAGAATGCGGCCGGCTTGCGGATCGTAAAAGCGCAGCAGCAGCTGAAACAGCGTGGTCTTGCCCGCGCCGGACGGACCGACCAGTGCGACATGTTCGCCCGGACGGACGTCGAGCGAGAGTGCGGAAAGCGCCGCGATGCCTGGGCGTGAAGGATACGAGAAGCTGACATCGTCGAAGCGGATGCCCTCGCCTCGCGCAGGCAGCGCGACTGTCGTCTCGGCCTCCACCACCGGCGAGCGCGCCGCCAGCAATTGCAGCAAACGTTCGGTGGCGCCGGCAGCGCGCTGCAGATCGCCCCACACCTCGGCGACCGCGCCCACGGCGCCGGCCGTGAACACCGCGTAGAGGATGAACTGGGACAATTGGCCCGCCGTCATCCGTCCGGCCAGCACCGCCTGCGCCCCGAGCCACAGCACGAATACGATGGCGGTGAACACCAGCACGATCACCACGGCGGTCAACCAGGCGCGCGCGCGAATGCGCGTGAGCGCGGTCTCGAAGGCCGCCTCCACCGCGCCGCCAAAGCGCCGCATTTCAAAAGGCTCCTGCGTGTACGACTGCACGGTCGGCATGGCATTCAGCACCTCGCCCGCCAGCGCGCTCGTGTTCGCGATCTTGTCCTGGCTCGCGCGCGAGAGCCGCCGCACGCGCCGGCCGAAGATCACGATAGGCGCGACCACCACGACCAGCGTCGCGATGATGTAGCCGGACAGCACCGGGCTCGTCACCGCCAGCATCGCCACGCCGCCGGTCAACAGGAAAAAGTTGCGCAAACCCAGCGACAGGCTGGTGCCCACCACCGTCTGGATCAATGTGGTGTCGGCGGTCAGCCGTGACAGCACCTCGCCAGTCTGCGTGGTCTCGAAGAACTGCGGACTCATCTGCAGCACGTGATCGTAGACGGCACGCCGTAAGTCGGCCGTGACCCGCTCACCCAGCCATGACACGAGGTAGAAGCGCAGCGCCGTCGCGCCGGCCAGCACCAGCGATACGACAAATAGCGCGAGGAAATAACGATCGATGTGCCCCCGGTCGCCTGCGGCGAAGCCACGATCGATCAGGTATTTGAACGCCACCGGCAACACCAGCGTGGCGCCCGCCGAGGTCACCAGCGCGAGGAACGCGAGCGCCCAGCGGCCGGCATAGGGGCGCAGGAAAGGAAACAGTGCAAAGAGAGGGCCGATACGGGGTGACGGCGGCGACGACGTCCCCGGGATATTGGTCGAGGCGGATCGGCCCCTTGCGACCTCATCAATTGGCTGATTCACGCGACAGCCGCCAGCATCGACTGACGACAGCCCGCCGCGGCGCACCGGCACGCGTACTGGGCTCGAACGTCCTCGTCCGAGGGAACGTCAGTCGTCAACAGGTATTCAATGAACAACTCTTCACCCGCCTCGATTGGCCGGATCGTGTGAATGAAGATGCGGCCATCATCCTCTATGGTCTCGCAGTTCGGCGCACAGGCATGGTTCAGCCATCGCGCACTATTGCCACCACGGCTTCCGTCGATTACGCGTCCGTCCGACAGGCCAAAAAGAAACGTGTGCCCGGCGACCCCTTCGCGCCGATGCCGGCGTACAGCTTCCCGCCAGCTCGTCAGTTCGCCCCGGTATTCAAGCACGCACTCACCCGCCGCGAGCGGCCGCATTGCGAACACACCCTTCCCGTGGACTGACGACCGCCGTACGATCACTCGCCGCATACTGTTTCCTTGACTGATATACGCACCAGTATACGAGTGCAAATTTGCGCTTGCATGATTTTGTGCCGGCGATGGGTGCACGTGGCCGTCGCGTCGAACGACAGTAGCCACCTAAAGATCGAGGAAGCGCTGCGGGCGTGCGGCCTGCATCGGCACATTTGAGACGCTGCGCAGATCTAGTGCAGCGGCGACGCTTCCAGAAGGCTCTTAAGTTGCGAAACTGCCGTATCGGATTCCGATTGAATCCGCGCGCGCAGCATAACCCCGTTGAATATCGCGAACCACAGCGACGGCGCGCGATAAGTGAATTCGCGTTCGAAGCGAGTTCCGCTCGCGGTCGACGTCAGCGAATAAGTGACCGTGCCCGCCGGTCTGCCATCAATCTTTCCTTCTATCGTCCACCTGGCCGGCGGCTCCCGTGCAGCGACGGTCCACACGACGCGGCCGCGCCTGCCCGCTACTCGGAATTCCTCCGTCACCTGCTCGCCCAGATCGAGCGAATGGTCAACCGAGCCGCTGACCGCGAGCGATGACGGATGCCAGTCCGGCCAGTGTGCCGGGGTCGTGACATAGTCGAACACGACTGTGGTGGGGCGTTGAATCGATGCAACCGTAACGATGCGCGTGTCGAACCCGATCCGCTGCGGCAATGGGATAAAGAGCAACGCGATGATGACGAGCAGGGCCAATATCGCCGTGGCGAACCGTGTACGGTTTTTCATAACGCTTGGTACTCTACGCGCTCCTGACGCAGTTATTTTACTGCGGAGCGGTGGGTCGAGCGGTCGGGGCGAGCGTTGTCGTGCTGCGTCAGCGGGTGGCGTGTTGCGTGGCGGCGCGATGTCGAACGGAGGGAACTTACCGCTTACCGTCTCGTGCAATCGGCGCAAGTCGATCCAAAGCGTCAGCGGCTCGTTGGCGATGAACGACCGTAGTCCGCCGGATCGTGTTGAAAAAATCTTGTTTGGTTGGAAACCCAAGAGTTGGCAGCACGTTTTCGAGTTGTGGCAATCGGCGAAGCGGCGAACTTGAACGAGACAACGATCCCCGTTGCTCGTCACGCATCTGCCTGGTTCATCTGCCTGGTTCTGGCATAGGCCGCCTGGCCATTCTTCGCAGGTTTTGCGCAGTCGCTACCACCAGGAACTCATCATGAGCACCGTTTGGACCTCGCAGTCGCAAACGGTCCAGTTTCAGGATGCGTTTGAGATGGGCAAAGAGAGCGGTTTCAACCGGTGGATGCAACAGTTTGCTGGAATCGCGCGGCCACCGTTCCGCAGACCCAGCGCTGATCCACCGCATCGTTGCCTCACAGCCTGTCCCGCCGCGAAGCCGCAGAACGCGCAACGCCGGCGAGCGGCTGCCGTCACAACGGCAACCCGCCAGCTAGCGCCCCGCCCTGCCACGCTTCTTCAAAGTCAAAGCCGGGTCGCCGCGCAGTGCTTCCGTCGCCATGTCCAGAAACGCACGGACCTTCCCTGGTGCGTGGCGTCCTTCATGCTGCATGACATGAATGGGCAGGACGGCGGTTTCATGCTCGCGCAACACTTCCGTCAGCGTACCCGCCGCCAGATGTTTCGCCACCATGTATGACAACAGCCGCGTAATGCCGAAGCCATCGAGCGCCGCGACGATCGCGTCGTCGTTCGACGACACCGTCAGCCGCGGGCGCACATGAACGACGACCGGTTCCTCGGTATGGGCAAACCGCCAGTCCGGCGACGGCGTCAAGCCTACCGCCGAAATCAACACGTGCTGCGTCAGATCCGCCGGCGTGTGCGGCGCGCCGTGCTGCTGCAGATAAGCCGGCGACGCGCAGACGACGCGCCGTACCTGCCCCACGGGCAGCGCCTGATAGCTGGAGTCCTGCAGCGGGCCGATCCGGATCGCGACGTCGACCCCCTCGTCCATCATGTTGACCACCCGGTCCAAAAAGCGGCACTCCACTTCCGTGTCGGGATAACGGCGCAGATAGGCGGTCACGATCGGCGTGATGAAGATCCGCCCGAACAGCGACGGCGCCGTAATGACCAGCCGCCCGCGCACCGAGCGATGGGTGCCGGCCGCGGCCTCTTCTGATTCCGCCAGATCGGCGAGCACGCGCCGGCAATCGTCCGCGTAGCGCGCCCCGACCTCGGTCAGCCGGACGATGCGCGTGGTCCTTGCCAGCAAGCGCACGCCCATCATGGCCTCCAGATTATTCACCGCACGCGTGACCACCGGCGGCGAAATCTTCATCTTGCGCGCCGCGGCGGCGAACCCACCCTCGTCGACCACCGCGACGAAGAGAGTCATTGCTTCGAGTCGATCCACGTTATTCCCCGTCTGGTAACAATCCATTCCCGGTAGCGGCGATTCTCATTATGGCGGGAATCAACCAGACTGAGTTCGTCCGCTCAAAACGGCGGTTGCCCAGCGGAATTCCCTTAATCCAATCCAGGAGAAACACCATGAGCCGCATTACCACCATCGACAACACCAACGCCAATGAAGAACAGCAAGCCCTGCTGGACGCGATCCATGCACAACTGGGTACCGTTCCCAACTTCCTCAAGATCTTCGCCAACTCTCCGGTCGCGCTGCGCGCCTTTCTCGGCCTGCACGGCGTCGCGAACGCCGGCACCCTGGACGCATTGACGCGCGAACGGATTGCGCTGACCCTCGCGCAACAGAACGGCTGCGAATACTGTGTCTCCGCGCATACCGCCATCGGCCGCAAAACCGGTTTGTCCGCGGAAGAAGTCACGGCTGCCCGCAATGGCACGAGTGAAGATGAACAAGCCGCGGTTGCCGTGAAATTCGCGCGCAGCCTGATGGAAAACAAAGGCGAAATCAGCACGCTCGAACTCGCCGAGGTGCGCAGCGCCGGTTACAGCGACTCCGATATCGTCGAAATCATCACCCATGTCGGCATGAACTTCCTGACCAACGTACTGGGCAAGGCGAGCCAGGTCGATATCGATTTCCCGAAGGTCAGCCTGAAGCTCGCCGCCTGAAGCGCCGTCGACTCGATGACGTGATCGCCTGACTCAACGACGAGGAACTGACCATGGGACGTGCTTTTTCCGATATCGCCTTCACCGCGCAGGTGCGCGAAATCCAGACCCTGTTGGGAAGCCGGGAACAGTATGCGCATCTGGACCAAACGTCAGACCGCGGCGATCGCCTGGGCCGACGCGAGATCGACTTCATCAAGGCCGCGGACCACTTCTATCAGGCCACTGTCAGCGAAACCGGCTGGCCCTATGTGCAGCATCGCGGCGGGCCGGCCGGTTTTCTGAAAGTCATCGACGACAGGACGTTGGGCTTTACCGATTTCGTCGGCAACGTCCAGTACATCAGCGTCGGCAATCTGAAGAAAGACGACCGTATTGCGATGATCGTGATGGACTACGCGAACCAGCGGCGCCTGAAGCTTCTAGGCCGCGCGCATACCGTCGAGTTCGCGGACGATCCCGGGCTTGTCGAGCGCGTGCGCACGCCGGGTTACGACGGCCGCATCGACCGGGTCTTTGTGATTAGCATCGAAGGGTTCGACTGGAACTGTCCGCAACACATCACGCCGCGCTTCACTGAAGCGGAAATGACCCGCATGGTCGCGCCGGTTCATGCGCAGTTGCGCCGCGTGAAAGAGCAACTGGCGCAAGTGTCGTCCGCGGCGTCGGCGCAACGTCAGCCTGACCAGCTCGGCGATGGCCCGCTCGCGCTGAGGATCACCGGCGTTCGTCAATTGACGGAGCGCGTGCGCGCGTACGAACTGCGCGATATCGCCGGCGCGGCGTTGCCGGAAATTAGCGCGGGTGCACACCTGGAAGTGCCGGTGCGGCTTGCCGACGGCACCGTAGCCACGCACCGTTATTCGATCGCTTCGGACCCGGGACGGCGCAACGTCTACGAAATCGCGGTGCTGCGCGAGGACGCCGGCAGCGGCGGCTCGATCAGCGTGCATGACGCATTCCGGCTGGGTCTGACGCTTCATTGCGGATTGCCCGAAAACCACTTTCGTCTCGACGATCCCGCGCGTCGCACGATCTTGATCGCAGGCGGCATCGGCATCACGCCGATCAAGGCGATGGCACATGCGCTGTCTGCGCGAGACCAGCCTTTCGAGTTGCACTACGCGGTGAGGTCGCGCAGCGAAGCTCCCTTCCTGGAAGAGCTCGAAGCACAATTCGGAGCGCGCCTCGTCGTCTATCCGGCCGATGAAGGTGCGCGTATCGATCCTGCGGCATTGGTCAGCACGGCGTCACGTGACACGTACTTTTATGTCTGCGGACCGGCGCGCCTGATCGATGCTGTACGCAACGGCGGCCGCACTGCCGCGGTTGATGAAAAGCGCATCCGTTTCGAACGCTTTGCGAGTGCTGTTAGCGCGACAGAGAATCACCAACTCACGGTGACGCTCGCGAGGAGCGGGAAAACCGTTGAAGTAGCGGCGGATCAAACTGTTCTGGACGCCGTTCACGCCGCCGGCGTCGACGCGCCCGCATCATGCCGCACGGGTCAGTGCGGCATGTGCGCGGTCAAGGTGACCAGCGGTAGCCCGGATCATCGCGACGACGTGCTGTCGAGCGAACAGCGCAATGCCGAAAAGTTGATGTGTATCTGCGTTTCGCGCGCGACCGGCGCGAATCTGACGCTGGATCTGTAGGTGTCTGGATGCGATGCCGTAGTACATGTAGTGGTCCCGATTTGTCGGCCGCTCGATACCGCAATGTGCGGAACGTCACCGTCAAGACATGAGCCCCGATCTGCGTAGAAGCAACGTTTCAGTCGCGGAATACCAGCGAACCGGCGCTCCGCGAACAAGCTCATCAACCACCGCGATACATCGGGTTGATGCTATCGCCCGGGGCACGCCGACCGGATTGCGACTTGACCGGTTCAGCACCGCCGACGCCGCTGTGGTTCACGTCAACCACGCTGCCGTGGCCCTCTGCCGCCGCCTTCGCTTGAGCGGTTTGGCCGCGGTGCGCTACTGACGCAGCGACGTCGCTTCGATAGGAGGAAGTCTGGTCGTTACCGCCCGCGAAGGCGGGCGCTGCCATCGATGCGGAGCTTGCGACTAACAGAACGGCGATAGATCTCGCTTTCATGGCGTCTCCCAAAACTTGTCGAACATTTCAAAGGCACCCGGATCAGGTCCATTGCGGCGCGCGATGCTCAACGTTGGTGGGTCGACGTGTAGGACATTGCCGCGCGCTAACAAAGTGGCTCAAACGAACGACAAGTTTCTCGGCATCCGTGCAATGCATGCTAATGCCGAGGCGGTAACATTAAACCGTTCGTCGTTGTGCCCACAGTTATCAATGCACGGGTTGTGCCAATCCTGGTTCGCTCATCTTCCGAGCGACCCTAACTACCTGAAAATAAACAATGTCGATCTCGACCACGAGGGCTTTTACAGTTGGGTGAGGAGCGACGACGTCCGGCCGTGAGCAACGTTTCTTGAGCTTCTGTGTGCGGTCACCCAACACAAAATCTGCGCAGTCAAGCGACGAACTTGAGATCGAGAGCAATGACCTCGGCGGCGTCCGGAGGAAACTTGCGCCGCTTCAAAACGGGGGGCATTTTCTATTGAGCAACTGAGTCGGGACTCAAATACGCATTCATTTGTGCGCCCCGTGACCTGATGGGTCATGGTGGTCGTGCTAGAGTCAAGCACCTTTCTCTATCGCGTAGCTCCTATGCCGCCACGCATTGAATCCGCTCCCGTCGATCCGGCAGATCATCAACAAGGCATGGAACGCGCCGCTGCAGCGCAAAGTGTGAACATGCAGATTCCAGCGATTGTCCCTGCGCAAACCGCTCTAGTGGTCATGCATTATCAGACTGACATCTTGCGGTTATTTCCATCGGTCGCGCCCACTTTGCTCGCGAATACGCGCAAGCTGTGCGACGCCGCGCGGGCCAAAAGTGTCAGCGTCTATTTCGCCAGGATCCACTTTAGTCCAGGCTATCCGGAAGTCAGTCCGTTGAATAGAAACGGGCAGGGAATCAAGCAACTGGGTCTTTTCGTCGACGACAAGATTGCGCCGGAACTCGGCCAGCAGGCCACTGAACCGCTCATCATCGCGCATCGTGCTAGCGTGTTCTTTGGTACCGATCTGCAGGCGCGGCTCTCCGCGCAGGGAATCGATACGCTAATCATGGTGGGCATAGCGTCGACCGGCGTCGTGCTGTCGTCGGTTGCGTACGCGAGCGATGCGGACTTCCGGTTATTCACCGTCAAGGATTGCTGCTACGACCCGGATCAGGTCGTGCACGATCATCTTTTTTCAACGGCCTTCGATTCGCGCACGACGGTGCTCTCGCTCGCTGATACTCTGTTGTTGCTTGCCTAGCATGTACTGGCATTTTTTCAGCTTTCGGTGCAAGGCAACCGCTCCGTTGCGCGCTGTTCGAGTCGATCTTTGACGCTCAAGAAAACAGCGGCAAAGATTCAACTGCCGTTTGGCGCTGGCGCCGCGAAGGCGCGGATCGGCTGGTTCGCGAGGGAGCGTGCCCGCCGACCGAGCCGAGGCGCTTGTTGAGATCCGACAGTGCTTTGCAGACAGACGGGCGATCGGGCATTCCGGCCAATGCCAACTCAAGCCGGTTCAGCAGTTCCGGCAGACTCGATTCCCCCGTCATCTTTCCTGCGAACTTCCTCTTCCGCATATGACCACTCCCTGATTCGACAGACGCTGCGCGCGCAGCATCTCATGCTACCAGGTCGACAGGGACGCGTCCAGGCAGGTTCGGGAGATCGACCTTCCAAAAGGCGTGATCGTCCGCCGGGGAGCTTCCCGCACCTTCTGAGCGCCGGCATTGCCATCGACAAAACCAACGCTCAGCCTTTCGAAGTTCACGCTCTTTTCATCTCACCTGCGCGCGCAGCATCTGCTCGGCACCTAGGTTGAAGAGGGCCGAGCCGGCCAGATTCTGGCCACCATCGCAAACAACCACACAGCCGGAAATATAGGAAGCCAGCGGCGAAGCGAGAAAGACCGCACTCTGGCCGATGTCATCCACCGTGCCCATGCGCCGCAGCGGAATGGTGTTCACGAACTCTTCGTGTCGCTCTGCGCTCAACAGCCGCTTCATGCCTTCGGTCCCCTCGATGGGTCCGGGGACGATGCTGTTCGTGCGAATACCATAACGCCCCCACTCCAGCGCCAGGTTTCTCATCAACATATCGATGCCCGCCTTGGCGGCGCCCACGTGCACCTGGAAGGCGTGCGGCATGTACGCCATGCCTGCGGAGATGTAAATGATGGCGCCCTGCGTCTCCTTCAACTGGTCGAAGGCCGCCCGTGAGGCGTTGAAAGCGCCAAGCAGATCGATGTCGATGACAGTCTTGAAGCCGTTGGGCGAGAGTTTTTCCGCCGGGACCAGGAAATTGCCGGCCGCGCCGCAAACCAGCACGTCGATGGGACCCAGTTCCGCCCTGGTCCTCGCGAAGGCCGCTTCCAGCGCGGTGAAATCACGGACGTCGGCAACGATGGGGCAGACCGTGGCGCCGAGTGCGCGCAGTTCCGTTGCAGCAGTGTCCAGCTTGTCCTGGGTGCGCCCGCAGATGGCCACCTGGGCGCCCAAGGCGGCGAAATTCTTCGCCACGCCGAGATTGATGCCGCTGCTGCCACCTGTAACGAAAACGGTCTTTCCTGCGAACAGGTCGTTCGCCAGATATCGAGTGACTAGCATGCTTCCCTCCTGGTTGTACGCCCTCGCACCGAAAGGGCATCATTGATCACTGACCCATTCAGCTAGAACCGGTATCCGATCCCCACGAAGCCGATCCACGGATTGGCCGTGATGCGCGTCCTGTTGGTCAGCACGGCTTGCCCGTTGGCCGCGACGGCAGTGATCGTCGCATTCGTCTTGAGCGGCATATACGTCATCGACGCGGTGGCGTACCAGTTCTTGCTTAAGTTATAGGAGACGCCCGCATTGAATGCCGGATTCCACGATGGACTGAGCGACGCCTTGACGTCCCCTCCTGGCCCGGCGACCGAGTGCAATGCACCATTGAATGTCGGATTGAGCTGGACTGCCGTATACCAGGTGTAGTTGACGCCCACACCGATGAAGGGACGCACTTTCGCCTGCGCCGCGCCAAAGTAGTACTTGAAGAAAAGAATCGGCGGCCACGCTCTTGTTGTCGCGAGCGGTTGCAGATTGCCCAGTCCGAGGGAGGGACCGCCGGGGCCGAACGGCGCCACCGCACCCTGCGCGTAGAGCTTGAGCTTCGGCGGCACGCCGGTCGCCAGATCGATCGCGATGTTGTCCGTGATGAAATAGGTGAACGCCGTCTCGATCGTCCAGGTATTGTGTATCTGGCCAGTCGTTCCCGATGAGGTGAAAGTACCTGCCGCCGAAGTGCTTTGCAATGGCGTCGCCGACGACATGCCATAGTCGATCCATGTACCGCCGCCTGTCGCAATGAAACTGCCCGCACTCTGGGCCAGTGCGCCGGCGCACATTACCCCTGCCAATAAGGGCAGATACCTGACTGTGTTCACTTTTGTCTCCATTTTATATTTTGCATGACGAACTAATATCGTCTTGTGATCTCTTCGACTCGTCTGAAAACGTGGATCAGAATTGTTCGATCGCGATGTCCGATGCGCTGGATGCGCCTGAGCGAATCATCTCCAGATGCGAGTTCGCCTTGGGCAGTATCTTGTCCGCGTAGAACCGCACCGTCGCGATCTTTGCTTCGTGGAAGTCCGGATCTTCGCCCGCAGCGCATTTTCTCGACGCGGCCAGCGCGGCGCGCGCCATCTGCCATCCACCGCACACATAGCCCGTGAGCATCAGATAGTCGAATGAACTGGCCAATGCTTCGTCGACGTCTTTCGCCAGCGCTTGAAGCATCCACCCGGTGGCGTCCTCCAACGCCTGCACGCCGGTGGTCACCGCGGCGCCGACCGGGACAAGGTGCGTATCCGTGCTGCGTTCCAGTTCAAGCGCGAGCTCGCGCATCTCCGCGATCAGTTCAGCCATTGCGGCCCCCTTGTCGGCGGCGAGCTTGCGGCCTGCCAGGTCTGCTGCCTGGATACCCGTCGTGCCCTCGTAGATGGTTGCAATGCGGGCGTCGCGCAGGTACTGGCACGCGCCGGTCTCTTCGATGTAGCCCATTCCGCCGTGCACCTGTACACCGATGGACGCGATCTCCTGACCCAGTTCAGTGCACCAGCCCTTCAGGACCGGAATCAGAAGATCGACGCGGGTCTGATAGCGGTTGCGATCGCCGGCGTCCGGATGCCGGTGCGCGTAATCCGCGTTAGCCGCCATCACGTAAGCGAACCCGCGCATCGCTTCCACCTGGGCCTTCATTGTCAGCAACATGCGCCGCACGTCCGGATGTTGAATGATCGCCACCGCAGTGCTCGACTTGCTCGCGGCCGGCTTGCCCTGAACGCGCTCTCTCGCGTATTCACGCGCCTGTTGATACGCGCGCTCAGCCATCGCCAAACCTTGAATGCCGACCTTCTGGCGGGCCTCGTTCATCATCGTGAACATATGCGCGAGGCCCTTGTTTTCCTGTCCGACGAGATAGCCGATCGCGCCGCCCTGATCGCCGAAACTCATCACGCAAGTGGGACTCGCGTGAATGCCGAGCTTATGTTCGAGGGACACGCAGTGCACATCGTTGCGTTGCCCCAGCGAGCCGTCGGCGTTCACGAGGAACTTGGGCACCAGAAAAAGCGAAATGCCGCGCACGCCTTCGGGCGCATCGGGCGTGCGCGCCAGCACGAGATGGATGACGTTGCCGGTCATGTCATGATCGCCCCACGTGATGAAGATCTTCTGGCCATGCAGGCGATAGTGATCTCCCTCAGGAACGGCTTTCGCGCGAACGGCCGCCAGGTCCGAGCCGGCTTGCGACTCGGTCAGATTCATCGTGCCGGTCCATTGCCCGCCAATGAGGTTCGGCAAGTAGCGGGCCTTGAGTTCCTGCGAGCCATGCTGTCGCAATGCTTCGGTGGCGCCGGCCGTCAACAGCGGGCACAGGGCGAAGGACATGTTGGCGGAGTTCCACATCTCCACGGTGGCCGCATGCAGCAGTTCGGGCAGACCCTGGCCGCCGTAGTCAGGATCGCCACTGAGGCCGTTCCAGCCTCCTTCAACGAATTGCAGGTAGCCCGCTCCGAAGCCGTCTGCCGCAATGACGCCATCGCCGGTCAGGCGCGCCCCCTGCTCGTCGCCTGTCTTGTTGAGCGGCGCAAGCACTTCGGTGGCGAACCTGGCTGCCTCTTCGAGCACGGCGCCAGCGAGTTCCGGCGTCGCGTCCTCAAAGCCCGGTAGCGACGATAAAGCGTCGAGGCCGGCCAACTCGTTCATTACGAAATGCATGTCGCGCAGCGGCGCAATATAGGTGGTCATCATGTGCTCCTGAAATCAGTTCTGTTGCAACTTGTCCAGCTCTTGCGACAACTCCGGCAACACCTTGAAGAGGTCGCCGACGAGGCCGTAGTCCGCAATCTGGAAGATGGGTGCTTCTTCGTCCTTGTTGATCGCCACGATCACCTTCGAGTCCTTCATCCCGGCCAGATGCTGGATCGCACCCGATATGCCCACCGCGATATAGAGCTGCGGAGCGATGACCTTGCCGGTCTGGCCCACCTGATAATCATTGGGAACGAAACCGGCATCCACCGCGGCGCGGGATGCGCCGACCGCCGCGCCGAGCCGGTCGGCTATCTCGTCGAGGAGCGCGAAGCTCTCGCTGGAACCCATGCCGCGGCCGCCCGAGATGACGCGCTGCGCGGCGGTGAGTTCAGGACGCTCGGAACGGGTCAGTTGCTGGCTTACGAAGCGGGAAGTCGAAACCTCCGCGGCCGGCGCGAGCGATTCGATCACCGCGGCGCCCCCTTCGGCCGGCGCCGCGGCGAAGGCCGTGGTGCGAACCGTCAAGACCTTGATGCGATCCGCGCTTCGCACCGTGGCGAGCACGTTCCCCGCGTAGATGGGACGCACGAACGTATCCGCCGATTCCACCGCCACGATCTCCGAGACCTGCGCGACATCGAGCAGCGCTGCCACGCGCGGCATCACGTTCTTCGCGGACGTGGTGGCGGGCGCGAATAGATGGCTGTAATCGGCAGCGAGCCCGACGACGAGCGCCGCCAGGTTCTCCGCCAACGCGTGCTCATAGTGCGCGGCGTCGGCCACGCGCACGCGGGCCACGCCTGCGATGCTGGCCGCCTGCTCCGCGACGCTTGCGCATTGCGATCCGGCCACGAGCACATGAATTTCGTCGCCTAGGCAGGCGGCAGCGGTAATGGCGCTCAGGGTCGCTGCCTTGAGCGTTTGATTGTCGTGTTCTGCAATAACGAGTACGGACATGTTGGTCTCCTCTTGTCTCTAGATGACGCGCGCAACGTTCTTCAGCTTTTCCACCAGCTCGGCGGCGTCGGCGACGCGGATGCCCGCCTCGCGTTTCGTAGGCTCCGCCAGCTTGAGCGTCGTCAGCCTCGGCGCGACGTCGACACCAAGCGCATCGGGCGTCACGACATCGAGCGGCTTTTTCTTCGCCTTCATGATGTTGGGCAGCGTTGCGTAACGCGGCGTGTTGAGCCGGAGATCGGCGGTGATCACAGCCGGCAGGTCGACCTCGATCGTTTCCAGGCCGCCGTCGATTTCGCGCGTCACCGTCGCCTTCCCGGCTTCCACTACCACCTTCGATGCGAACGTCGCCTGCGGCAAGCCAAGCAGCGCAGCTAGCATCTGGCCAACCTGATTGGCGTCGTCGTCGATGGCCTGTTTGCCGAGCATCACCAGTTGCGGCTGCTCCTTATCGACCAGCGCCTTCAGCAACTTGGCGACGGCGAGCGGCTGCAGTTCAGCCTCGGTCTCGACCAGGATGGCGCGGTCAGCGCCGATCGCCATCGCCGTGCGCAGCGTTTCCTGGCACGCCTGCACGCCACAGGACACCACGACCACCTCCGTGGCCGCACCGGCCTCTTTCAGACGCACGGCCTCTTCCACGGCGATCTCGTCGAACGGGTTCATCGACAGCTTCACGTTGGCGATGTCGACGGCGCTGCCGTCGGCCTTCACACGAACCCTCACATTGGCGTCGACGACGCGCTTGACGGGAACAAGTACTTTCATTGACTACTCCGTTTTGACAAAAACGCTCCGCCCGTCCGGCCACGAGCCGGTCGATTCAGGTGCATGGGGCACGGTCCGCCGATTCGATCTCGACTACGCGTGCGCGGTATTCGACTCCCTGGCGGGAACCGTCATGGGATCTCGGTGAAAACGCTGTCGCGCCGCTGCCCGAACATTTCGACGAGATGGCGCTCCAGTGGCTTTTCCGATGCAGTCTTGGGAATCTCGGGCACGACCTGCAGGAAGGCGATCACCGAGCTCGCTTCGAGCTTCGCGCGGCAGAGGCGGAACACCTGCTGCGGGTCGAAGTCCGCCGCCCGTTTCGGCACGACGGCCGCGACCACATCCTTCTCGCCTGGCGCACCGGATGACGCCGCTACGCCATAGACATAGACGTCCTCGATTACGCCCGACTCGGCAATCACCTTCTCGATCGGCGCGGGATTGATGAATTCACCGTTGTGGCGAATCCCGCCGCCTTGGCGGTATTCGAAGAAGAGCCAGCCGTTCTCGTCTTCACGCACGACGTCGCCCATGTGCAACCAGCCGTCCTTGCTTTTTTTCGCCGACGCGTCCGGATTACCGAAGTATTCGACCTTGAACGGCGATCCGTCCGCCGGCCTGAAGAGCAATTCCCCGGGCACGCCTCGTGCGCAGTCGCGGCCGTCGTCGCCGATGATGCGGTGCTTGAGCGTGGGCACCGGCTTGCCAATACTGCCGACCGGCCCGACCCCGACGTGCTTGACCGTGAGCCCGCCCTCCGCCGCGCCGTAGAACTCGACGATCCGCACGTTAAAGCGCTGCTCGAAGTCGGTCCAGATCGCCGCGGGCATGCCCGCGGAAACCACGAAGCGCACCGGGTTGTCCGAGTCGCCTGGCGTGGCCGGTTCGCTGTAGATCGCCGTCGTCATTCCGCCGAGCAGCGTGAAAGTGGTGCACCGATACTTACGTGTGATGTCCCACAACCGCGACTTCGTGAAGCGGCGCGACAGCACGGCCCGCATTCCGGTGGCGAGCGACGCACCCAGCGTAATGACCTGAGCGTTGGCGTGGGTCAGCGACAGTCCTGAATAGGGACGCTCGTCAGCGGCGTAACCGAACATCGCGGGCACGGCTGACGAGGTTGCGCAGTAGCGCAGATGCGTCATGACGATGCCCTTCGGATCGCCGGTCGTGCCGGACGTGAAGATCAGTTGCATCGGACTGTCGGGGTCACGCGTCAGAATGGGCAAGTCGGGCACCTGCTCCGGCCGTGACGCGTGGTACGGCAGCACATCGGGAAAGTCGGAGAGCGGCCTCGCGCCTTCGTTCGTTTCGAGCCCGATCACCCACGACAGTTGCGGAAGTGCTCCCCGCACGGCGGCGAGATTGCCAAGCGCGTAGTCAGCGGCGATGATGCCTCTGCACTGTGCGTGGTCGAGCATGTAGGCGAGCTTGTCGCCTTTGGTGCGCGGATCGACCGGCACGAATACCGTGCCCGAGATCGACGCCGCCACCATGGCTTCGATGAACTCGGCATGGTTAGCCATCAGCAATGCGAAGTGCTCTCCGGGACGCAGGCCGCGATCGATCAGAACCTGAGCGAGACGCTGGCCGTTTTCCCAGAGCTGCCGGTAGGTACGCACCTCGTCGGGCCGCGCACCGGCCCCTTCGATCGTGAGTACGTCACGATCCGGCATCGTATCGACGCGATTGGCGATCAGCGCGGCCAGGATGGTGTCGGGTCGGGTGGTCATGGCACGGTGTCTCCTGATGATGTTCGATATCGTGTGCGTGCCGGATCTCTGCCGGCCGTCACGGTCGCAACGCTAACGTCCCAGAATCGTGATACTGGCCACGGCTTCTTCCACGCCGCACAAACCACCGCCGTTCTCGGCCAGTGCGATACGCGCGCCCTCGACCTGGCGCTGTCCCGCCTCACCGCGTAGCTGGGTAACGAGTTCATAGATCTGGCCCAATCCTGTCGCGCCGATTGGATGCCCTTTTGATTCCAGGCCGCCGGATGGATTGATCGGAATTCGCCCGCCAATCGTGGTGTCTCCGCGCTCCGCCGCCACGCCGCCCAGACCCGGCTCGCACAGCCCGAGTACTTCAGACTGGATGATTTCGCCGATCGCAGTCGCGTCGTGTACTTCGGCTACCGAAACGTCCCGCGGCGCCACGCCAGCCTGTTCATAGGCCTTGGTGGAGCCAAGCCGGACCAGATGCTGGTCGAGCGCAGCGGCCGGCCGGTCGCTACCGGTCTGAAGCACGGAAGCCAGCACGCGAATGGCCCGTGTGCGTCCACCTTTGAGCCGTTCAAGACCGGCCTCGCTGCACACGATCGCCGCAGCCGCACCGTCGCTGATCGGCGAGCACATCGGCAGCGTCAGCGGATAGGTGATCGGCGGCGCGTTGAGTACTTCTTCCACGGAGTAGGCCTGCCGGTACTGGGCGAGCGGATTGTGTACCGAGTGCCCGTGGTTCTTGGCGGACACCGCGGCAATCTGCCGTTGAGTCGTGCCGAATTCGCGCATGTGCATGCGCCCCATCGACGCGTAGATATCCATGAACACGCTATAGGGCTTCTCCGATACGCTTCCTTCGGGCGGCTCAATCCCTTTTCCCATCTCGAGCAGCCTGCGCCTGCCGTTCTCGGTATCGTGCACGTCCCATGCACCGTCGAACGCGCTGAACGTGCGCGCCTTGTCCGTTGAAAACATCTTTTCCGCGCCCACGGCGAGCACGATGTCCGCAGCGCCCGCCTTCACGTAGTTCACCGCCAGATGAAACGCAGTACTGGCGCTCGCGCAGGCGTTCTCGACGTTGATCACGGGCAAGCCGTGCACGCCCATCGCGCGCAAGGCAAGCTCGCCGCGAATCATGTGCTGGCCGTCCATGTGTCCCTGCGTCGAGTTGCCGAAAAACGCGCCCTGCAGTTGCCCTTTGTCGCAACCGGCATCGGCGAGCGCGTCCTCCACGGCCTTGCACGTCATCTGTTTCACGCTGGTGTCCAGATGTTTGCCAAAGGGCGTCATCCCGATGCCCACGACGTACACTTCCTTGCTCATGTTCACTTCTCCCTCGCTCATTGGCTGCGCGACGATGCAACGCGGCGCGTTCCGATCCACACCTGTTCAAACGCTCTTTACTTCGTAATGCAGGTAGCCTTCTTCGGCCTGTGCCGCGAGGAGATTGCGCGCGCCAAACGCCTGCGCCGGCGAAACGAAGCCGACCGCATGCAACTGCCCTCGCAAAAACCGGCGCACTGCTTCCGCGCCCAGCACGCCGGTTTGCGCGTAGGGTGAATTGCCGCGAAGAATCACGCTGACGGAATTTACGTTGCCTCGTCCCTGACAGGACAGCGTGCAACGGTTGACGTCGGGATTCTCGCGGGCGGGCTCGGTTTGCGTGACGGCCTTGCCCCATTCGTTGGTGACTTCTTCCTGTTTGGCTGGATCGAGGTGCCGGCATTCCTCCTCGAACTTTTTCAGCAAGCCGACGACTGCATTGAAACGCTCCTGGTTTCTGAACGACACCAGCGTCTGACAATTGCGCACACGCGGATCGCCCTCGTACCAGATCGGTTCACCGCCGCCGCCCCACGGCAGCGCGTTCAGCAGCACATGTTCACCGGGCACATGAACCTGATACGGCGTCGCCCATGGCCATTGCACGAGCTCTTTATTCCGCAGGAAGAACTGCGGCTGCGTGCACATCCGCAGAAACGACATCGTCGATGCGACGCTGACTTCCGAATCGCCGAGGTAGATCACATCGAGCGTGTCGATGCCCGGGGTTTCCAGCGCGATCTCGGCCGCCAGATTGCCTTCGGTCCACATGTACGAATTGCCGGGACACAGCGCCAGATCTTTTGCGGCAAACGCCTCGCCGTACGTGCGCTTCAACATGGACATCCAGTCGGTTTCGCCCGTCGTGTCGACATAGTGGCAACCCGCCGCAAGACTGGCCTCGACCACCGGGCGGCCGAGCTGCATGAACGGCCCGACGATGTTGATGACCGCCTTCTTGCCTCTAAAGAGTTCCGTCAGCGCGTTTGTTTCGTGTTCGACGGCGACGCACTGATAGTCATGTCCGGCAAGTTCCGGCACCTTGGACATCTCCTCTTGCAGCCGCTCCTTGTTGCGCCCCGCGGCAATGAAAGGAATCCCGCGTTCGGCGAGCTTCCACGCCGTGAGCTTGCCTGTGTAACCACTCGCTCCGTAGAGCACCACTTCGTATGTCGTTGCCATGTCGCCGTCTCCTTGAAGTTGCTATCGCTGTGCTTTGCGCCGGGCGCGAGATTCAAAACAGCTCGGGGTCAATCAGGTAGTAGCCGCCCTTGATCGCGAGGACTTCGTTGCAGCCGTCCTCGATCAGCGATGCCCGCGCATCACGCCAGATTTTTTCGATCGGATACTCGCGCGTGAGTCCGTTGCCGCAAAAGATCTGGAGTGCGTCGTTGGCGACTTCGAAGGCAGTCTGGGTCGCCGTGAT
Organism: Paraburkholderia aromaticivorans; assembly: GCF_012689525.1. Classification (NCBI taxonomy): domain Bacteria; kingdom Pseudomonadati; phylum Pseudomonadota; class Betaproteobacteria; order Burkholderiales; family Burkholderiaceae; genus Paraburkholderia; species Paraburkholderia aromaticivorans. The sequence continues at coordinate 525,498 of NZ_CP051515.1, read as the reverse complement.
CTTGGCGGTCATCGCTGCGTGCAGCGACGGGTGCGGCGACGTGAAGTTGTAGTGCACGACACGGTGAGCCAGGGCACGGGCCGCTTCCACCTTCCTGAACATATGGAACAACCGCGACGCCACCGACTGATGACGGATGATCGGCAAGCCGCCCTGCTTGCGTTCATGCGCATAGGCGAGAGCATGTTCGAAGGCAGCGCGTGCCGCGCCGGTGAACACGGTGCCCATGATCGCGTTGGCAAGCGTGTGAACGGCGTAGACGGCGTCGAGGTATTGATCCGGGCCGGCGAGGATGTGATCTCTGGAAAGCTTGACGTTTTCAAAGAAGATTTCGCCCTGGTTGAGGGCGCGCTGTCCGATCTTGTCGAGCGGCTTGCCACGCGACACGCCTGGGGCGTCCATCGGCACGACGATCACGGCCCCGCGCTTCGTCTCCACACCCGCGCCGCTGTCCGCCGCGCAGTAGAGAATGCAGACATCCGCGACAATGCCGTTCGACACCCATGCCGACTTCTGCCCATTGATGATCACGTCGTCGCCGCGCAGCGTGGCAATGCAGTTGGGCCGGCCGTAGGTTCCCTGCGGGTGCAGGATCATGCCGCTTGCGTCCAGCATGTCGGAGCCATGATCGGGTTCCGTGATGGCCCAGCAGCCGAGTTTCGAATCCGGTGCCAGCGCCCGGCAAAACGCGTTGCCTGTCAGCGTGCTCATCAGCGCCGGGAGCAACCCGGCACCGTACGAAACGGCGAGTCCGGAATCACCCCAGCCGAGTTCCTCGAACAGGATGCACATGGTTTTGGCCCGTTCGGCGGGCTCGAGCTCAAAGAGTCCGTCGACGCCGAACCCCAGCTCGACAAACTTTTTGCGAGCGTCCCAGTAAGGCGACCCTGGCGCGATAGCCTCCTCCGGTGTCATGCGATCGAGCTTGACGCCGACGGGGCGCATGACCTCTTCCGCGTAACGATGCACGGTCTGCTGGACCATCTGGCCCATCTCGGACAGCTCGGGCTCAGCCCCTAACGGGCCGAGTTTGTGCGTTGCAACGTGGTTCGATTCGGTCGACATGTCTCCTCCTTGGAGGTGGTTGGGCGTATCATTTCCTCGGTGACGTACCGGTCCCGGGTGTGCTCGACTGACCCGTCACGCCATAACCAATCGGCGCGCTGCGAGGTGGTCCGGTTGCACTTCGATGTCCTCTATGGAAACCATGGTGTACCCGCGAAGCGCTGCGCAATATCCCCCGTACAGGGGAGCGCGATCGCATGGACGGGGGAGGGCACCCAGGGAGAACCCAAATGCCCGAAGCAGTTCATGCGTCTGACCGAGGAACCGATGCTCTCCGAGAAGCTGCCCCTCCTGCTCGCTACGAAGGTTCTTCCGCCGCGCCTGTCGCCCGGGTTGATCGATCGTCCGCGCCTGTTCGATCTGGCGGTTCAGGCGGAGAACAAACGGCTCACCGTGATCAAAGCGCCGGCCGGCTTCGGCAAGACCTCGCTCGCGATTACGTGGCTCAACCGGCTCCGCGCACGCGGCGCGCGCGTCGCGTGGCTGTCGCTCGGTGACGAGGACGACGAACCCGCGCGCTTCCTCCACCATCTCGCGCAGGCGTTGCAGCATGCCTGCAACAATGTCGGCGCGTCAGCGATCGGCCTGACGGCGGCCACCTCTCTGATTCCGGCGCAGGCCATCGTCTCGACGCTGATCAACGACCTCGTCGAAGTCGAAGACGAGGTGTGTCTGTTCCTCGACGATTACCATCTGATCAACCTTCCGGCGATTCACGACGCGATGTCGTTCTTCATCGCGAACGCGCCGTCGCACGTGCACGTGATTGTTTGCACCCGTGTGGACTCCGCGCTGCCGCTCGCCAGGCTGAGAGCGCAAAACGAACTGCTGGAAGTCGACGCCTCAACACTGCGTTTCAATTTCGACGAGACGCGGTGCTTTGTCGAACGCGAATGCCCCGGCAGGCTAGGCACGTCCGGCGTGAAGTCGCTGCACGCGACCACGGAGGGCTGGGCGGCGGCGTTGCGCATTTCAGCGTCGGTGCTGTCGCGCGAAGAACCCAGGCCGGGTTGGGAGTCGAGTGCGCCGTCCGGCGCTTCACGGCCGTTCGCCGCCTACCTCGAAGATATGCTCACGCGCTTGCCCGACGACATGGTCGCCTTCATGCTGCGCACGGCGATACTCGACCGGTTGACTGCCCCGCTCTGCCAGGCGGTAACCGGCGTCAAGGCCAGCCAGAGCATGCTGGAAGCAATCGCCGCGCGCCAGTTGCTGCTGGAGCCGATGGATCTCGAAGGGCACTGGTTCCGCTATCACCCCCTGCTGGGCGAGTATCTGCGCCAACGGCTGGGCGCGCAGTCGGGCGACGAACTGGCGGATCTGCATCGCCGCGCGTGCCGGTGGTACGCGTCGCAGGAACTCTGGACAGACGCGGTCAGGCACGCGATCGCCGCAGGCGACACGGACGATGCGATCAACCTGATCGGCAACTGTGCGATGGCGCTCGTCAAGAAAGGCGACCTGCTGACACTGCTCGGCTGGCAACGGCGTTTTCCGGCGCACCTGATGCGAAGCCAGGTCGAGGTCACGCTGGCGATCGCCTGGGGCATGGCGCTCGCGATTCGATCGAACGATGCGCTCGCCATGCTGGATGCGATCGAGCGCGAGGCGCACGCGAGTGCCGACCCCGACAGCATCCGTTGGGAATGCCGGGTGATCCGCTCGGTCGTGGTCGCGCTTCAGGACGATCCGCAGGCGGCGCTCGCGATCGCGCAGCCGTGCCTCGACCGGCCGTCCACCGATATCTGGAGCACCAATGTCGCCTCCAACGTCGTGCGTTTCGCGCACTGGAAGGCGGGCAATCTCGAAGCGCTCTATGCGACGCCGTGGATCCCCTATTCGATCGAAGAGGACCAGCGCAACGTCTTCGCTTCGACCTACCGGCTGTGCCTGCTCGGCCATGCGGAGATGCAGCAGATGCACTTCGGCTTGGCCGAGCGGTATTTCACCGAGGCGATGCAGTTGGCCGAGCGTCACTCCGGTCCGCAATCCGTCGCCGCCGCGCTGTGCGCACCGATGATCGCGCAAATCCGCTACGAGCAGGGCCGGCTCGACGAAGCCGAAGCATTGCTCGTCGATCTCATGCCGGTGATCGATCTGGCGGTCCTGCTCGACAGCGCACTGATCGCCTACCGGATGCTCATCCGGATCGCGGCCGCGCGTTCCAATACCGTGCAGGCCTACGCGCTGCTCAACCAGGGCGAGGCGCTCGGCCATGCGCGCCACTGGCACCGGCTGATCGCGGGCGGCCTCGTCGAGCGCACGCGGCTCTACCTGCTGGAAGGCCGAATGACGGAAGCCGCGGGATGTGTCGCACAACTGGAACATCTCGCCGCGCCCGGCTCCGCTGGATCGCATGCCGTCTCGCCGGAGATCGGCACCTACCGCTCGCTCGCGGCGGCCTATCTCGCGATGGCCCAGAAGCGGGCGCAAGACGGCATTGAAATCGTGACCACCGCGTTGGCGGTCGTCGACGCACGGCACGAGAACTATCTCGCGCTACGTCTACGAAGCGTGCTCGCTCTGATCTGTCTGGGTGCCGACGAACGCGACCGCGCCGTCGAGATCTTTCGCGACGTGCTGAAGGAGGCCGCGGCCGCGGGCATCTACCAGTCGATCATCGACCTGTTTCCGGAAATCGGCGCGCTGCTGCAGGCCGTGCGCGACGACACGCGCGCGACCGTGCAGACGAAGGCGCTGCTGTGCTACGTGGATCGCCTGCTCGACGGCTGGCGGGCGCTGTACCAGCCCGGCAGCAAACCCACGCGGGACTCCGAACGGGAATCGCTCAGCGCACGCGAGCGCAACATCGTCGACCTGATCGCCGACGGGCAGTCGAACAAGGAAATCGCGCGCACCCTCGGCATCGCACCGGAAACCGTCAAGTCTCATGTGAAGAGCATCTTCATGAAGCTCTCGGTCGACAAGCGCGCACAAGCCGTCGCGCGCGCGCAGGCGCTGGGACTCGTGAAGCAGGGCTAGCAGGCTGTTCACGCATCTGACGAACTCGTGGCCCTTGCGTTTCACCGCGCGACCACGAGTGCGACCGCATGGAGCAGCACGCCGACCGTGCCGCCCACGAACGTGCCGTTGATCCGGATGTATTGCAGATCGCGGCCGATTTCCGCTTCGATCTTCCCGCTCACTTCATCCGCGTTCCAGCTTTTCACGACCTCGGTGATCAGCGCCGACAGTTCGCGCCGATAACGCACGACCAGTTCGTGAGCCAGCGCGAGCCACCAGGCGTTCAGCTTGTGCTGAATCGCGGGCTCGCTGCCCACGCCTCTCGCGAGCGACACCAGCATGCCCGCCAGCGCGCCGCGCAGCGCCGAATGCTCGTGCGCGAGATCGGCGCTCACGCGGGTGCACACGTAGTCGAGCAGCACGCGATACGAGTCCCCATTCCTGAAGTAGCGAATGCAGTCGCGCAGCAATGATTTGCCGACGCGGCGATGCACCACCGAGGTCTGCAACTGAACGATCAGGTCCTGCACCGCGTCGTCGAACTGATGACGAAGCTCGTGATCGGGATCTGCCGCCACGTCATGAAGCAGCGCGATGATGCCTTCGACGAATTTTCTGACGATATACGCGTCGAGCGGCACGGGCGTGTATCGCGAGGCCGCGCTGAATCTGGCCTTGATCATGTCCACGTTGGCCGTCAGCCACTTCTCCAGCGCCTCTAACCCGTGGTCCAGCAGCGGCTGATGCCGGCCGCCTTCCGTCAGCACTTTCAGCACGCTGCCGGCCGCACGGGACACATCGAGCGCACGCAATTGCGGTATCACCAGACGTTCGAAAAAGCGCTCGACGTCCGCTTCGTCTATCCCGTTCAGCAATCCCGGCAGCGAATCCGCGACGACATCGGCGATCGCCCGGCTGTTGTCCGGCACGGCGAGCCACTGCGCCAGCGCCCGCGCGGCGTTGTGGCCGCTCAGCCTGCCGATGATGAGCTCGGGCGTCAGGAAATTCTCTTCGACGAAGTTGCCGAGACTCTCGGCGATCCGCTGCTGGTTCTGCGGAATGATGGCCGTATGCGGAACCGGCAGACCGAACGGACGCCGGAACAACGCGACGACGGCATACCAGTCCGCGATCGCGCCGACCGTGCCCGCTTCCGCAAACGCGCGCAGCCATGCCAGCCACGGATACTCGCCCTGCCACACGACGGACAGGAGCAGCAGCGCGATCAGCACCGCGAGCAAACCCGTCGCGGTTCGCCGCATCCGCTTCAGGCGCAGCGCTTTCAGGTACTCGGGCGCAACGGCCGTGGCAGGCCGCGCACCTTCGTCGTCATTCGCGACGGCACTCAACCCGCCTCCTGCCGCAGAAACCGGCGTATCACGGGAGCGACGTCCTTGGCGCGCGTGATGAGGAACAGGTGGCCGTCGTCGATCACATAGAGCGTCGCGTGCGGGATGCGGGCGGCGAGAATCTTCGCGTTGGTCAGCGGGACGATGGGATCGTCGTTGCCGTGCATCACGAGCGTCGTCTGGCGCAATGCGCCGAGCCAGGGCAAGCTGGTCCAGCCCGCTGCGGCCAGCAACTGGTAGAGGTAGCCGCGGCCGCGGGGCGCCTGAATGTGCCGCGCGTGGTTCCGCAGCAACGACGGATCCCGCCGGTACGCACCGCCGTAGATTTCCGCGCCCACTTCCTGAAGATAGGCCGGATCGGTATAGCGGCGCGGTCCGATCAGCTTCGACAGCACCGACAGTTTCGCCGGCACCATGATGACGCCCGGCGAGGTCGCCGCGAGAATCAGCCGACGGCAACGCGCCGGATAGAGACGCGCGAACTGCTGCGCAAGCGCGCCGCCCCACGAAACGCCGAGCACGTCGACGGGCCCGTCGTAGCCGAGCCGCGATAGCAGCCGCTCGCTCAGCACGGACAGTGTCGAGAAGCGATACGGCACGACGGGCGCGGGCGAGCCGCCCACGCCGGGAACGTCGAAAATGATGACGCTCACGTCCTCGAGCGCAGCGACGAACGGCTCCACCAATTCGAGGTTGGCGCCGATGCCATTGAAAATGAGCAGCGGCGGCGACGCGTCGCTGCCCTGCCGCGTCGCGACACGCAACACCTGGCCGTTGACTTCGACCATCTGGATTTGCATGCCGGCGACAGACGCGGGAGTGGATTGCATATCGATCATCCGAACGGCCCTCTTATAAAGTTCGACATCGGGAGTTCGGCGTGCCGCATCGCGAGGCCGCCTTACTTCTTGGGTTGCAGCAGCGTCTTCAACTCTTCGACGTGCTCGGCGACGCGCTTCGTGACCACCGCAACGCTGTCCGACTGCGCGCGGTACGCGGTGTCGGCGAGTTCCTGCATGTCGATCAGCGCCTTGTGCAGTGCCTGTTGAACCACTTCGCCGGCTTTTGTGGGCTGGCCGCCGGACGCGCTCAAGCGACCGACCAGCGATTGCAGTTCGGTGAGCGTCGTTTTCAGGATGTCCACCTGCTTGTTGGCCAGCGACTGGACGCCCGCGAGTGCGGTGGTGTTGGCCTCGGCGAGCGCCTCGATGTCCTTGCGGCGCGATTCGAGAAGCGCGCCGGTGTCGATACCCGGCAGCTTGAACTGACTGATGAGCTTCGTGTACTCGGTGAAAATGCTGTTAGCGTTGGTTGAATCCATGATCAACTCTCCAAAAAAATTGCATCAGAAAAGGGATGGCCGTTAGTCGTTAGCCGGCCAAAAAGGTGTGCTTCACGCTTCCATCACGTAGGTGCCCGGCGCCTTGACGGCCGCCGGGTGCCGCTCGTTGCCGGGCGCGGCCGGCGCCGCGCGCAGGTCGCCGGAGCGTTCGCGCAGCCAGCCTGCCCAATTGCCCCACCACGACTCTTTCTCCGCCTGCGCGCCGGCCAGCCATGCGTCGGCATTCGCCGGCAAGCCGGCGTTGACGAAGTACTTCGCCTTCGGATTGCCGGGCGGGTTGATCAGACTCTGGATATGCCCGCTCGAACTCAGCACGAACCGCGTGTCGCCGCCGAACGTCCGCGCGGTGTTGTACACGCCTTTCCACGGCGTGATGTGATCCGTCATGCCCGCCACCACGTACTTGTCGCACGTGACGCCGGACAGGTCGATCGGCGTGCCCAGCACCGACAGCGCGCGCGGCTTGCTGAACAGATTGCCCACGAAGATGTCGAGCAGTTGCCCATGCATCCGCGCCGGCAGCCGGGTCGCGTCGTTGTTCCAGTAGAGGATGTCGAACGCGGGCGGCGTCTTGCCCAGCAGATAGTTGTTCACCCAGTAGTTCCATACCAGATCGTTGGGCCGCATCCACGCGAACACGCGCCCCATCTCCTCGCCGGCGAGCACACCCTTCGACAGGCTGTTCTGTTTCGCCGCCGCGATGGCTTCGGGCGTGGCGAACAGACCGAGCTGCGAGTCGGCCTTGTTGTCCAGCACGGCGACCATCAGCGTCGCGGCGTTGACAGCCGTTTCGCCGCGAGCCGCGAGATGGCCGAGCAGCGCGGAGATCGTCATTGCACCGGAGCACGCGCCGTGCAGATTGACATCGTCGCTGCCGGTGATGTCGCGCACCGCCGCGATCGCTTCGAGGAGCGCGCCGACGTACGTGTCGAGATCCCAGTGGCTCTGCGCCGCGGTCGGATTACGCCAGCTCACCATGAACACCTGGAACTCGCTCTTGACGAGGTAGTCCACGATGCTCTTGCCTTCGGACAGGTCGAACACATAAAACTTGTTGATCTGCGGCGGCACGATCAATTGCGGGCGGCTGTAGACCTGCGCGGTCGCCGGCGCATACTGGATCAGTTCGAGCACCTCGTTGCGAAACACCACCGCGCCCGGCGTCGTGCCGAGATTCTTGCCCACCTCGAACGCTGCCTTGTCGACCTGCGCGGGCATGCCCTGGTTCTGCAGCAGGTCCGTCATGAGGTTCTTCATGCCGCCCATGAGGCTCGCGCCGCCCGAATCGACGATCTTCTTCAACGCTTCAGGATTGCCCAACAGCGTGTTCGTCGGCGACAGCGCCTCCGTGAACAGCGACATCACGAACTGCGCGCGTTCCTTCGATTTCGGATCCAGCGCGGAGCGCTCGACAAATCCGCCAAGCGCGTCGCGCCATGCCAGGTAGCTCTGCAGCGTGATGCGGTAGAGCGAGTTGTCGCGCCAGGCAGGGTCGGCAAAACGCCTGTCGACCTTCGGCGACGCTTCCGCGCCCTCGCGGGCGCCGCCGTACAACGCGGCGATCAGTTCGCGCACGAGTGCCGCTTCCTGCTCGAGGACCAGCGCGGGTTGCCGCAGCGCCTGCGTGCCGATCTGCTGCGCGGTCGCCAGAATGTCGCACGGGCGCAGCCCGACAAACGGGTTGGGGCCCAGCATGCCTTCGGCGGCCGATGCCGCGAGATCATCCGTCTGATCGTTTCGCGACGCGTTGTCAGTTGTCTCCGCCATCTTGCTGCTCCTCGAACGACGCTTGGTTTTTTCAACAGTGGCAGGGATCATGCGACGAGCATCGCCAGTGACTCGGCGATCAAGGCCGGCTTGTCCTCGCCCTCGATCTGCAGTTCGTTCATCGTCTTCACGATGATCCGGCCGCCGCCCTTCGCTTCCACGGCCGCGAGGGTCACGCGGTTGCGCACCCGCGCGCCGGCCTTCACCGGTGTCATGAAGCGCACTTTGTCCAGGCCGTAGTTGAGGCCGGCCGACGCGTCCTCGGGAATCAGACCGATCTCGATGGCCAGCGCGGCCAGCAGCGAGAGCGTCAGATAACCGTGGGCGATCGTGCCGCCGAACGGGCTTTCGCGCTTCGCGCGTTCCACGTCCACGTGGATCCACTGCTTGTCGCCCGTGCATTGCGCGAAAGCGTCGATGCGCGCCTGATCGACCGTGACCCAGTCCGACACGCCCAGATCGCGGCCGACGAAGTCGTCGATCGTCGCGATGCGATAGTCCTTGATGCTCATCGTGCTTGCTCCTCGTGACCGGTTAGGCGAACTGCTCGCGCAGCCACTTCTTGTTCATCTTGCCGACGCTCGTCTTCTCCAGCGCGTCGATGAATTTGACGACCTGAGGCACCGCGTACTTCGAGATCTGCCCGGTGTGGCTGAATTTGAGAACGTGCTGTTTGATGTCGTCCTCGGTGACGACGGCGTCTGCCTTGAGCACCACCAGCGCCACGGGCCTTTCGCCCCACTTCTCGTCCTTGATGCCGATCACGGCGACTTCCGAGACGCCGGGGTGCAGCGAGATCAGGCTTTCGATCTCCAGCGACGAGACCCACTCGCCGCCGGACTTGATGACGTCCTTGATGCGGTCGGTGATCTGCAGATTGCCGGTCGTGTCGATGTTCGCGATGTCCTGCGTATGCAGGTAGCCGCCCGCCCAAAGTTGTTCCGACGCTTCAGGGTTGCCGAAGTAACCCTGAGTCAGCCACGGGGCGCGCGCGACAATCTCGCCATAGGCCCTGCCGTCGTGAACGACGTCCTTCATCGATTCGTCGACGATCCGCAGATCGACGAGCGGAACCGCCAGGCCAGTTTTGCAGCGCAGGCGCACCTGCTCTTCGGTGTCGAGTTGTTCATACCCCGGCGGAAGCTGCGCGAGACTCAGGACAGGGCCGGTCTCGGACATGCCATAGCCGGTGAACACGTCAATGCCGCGTTCCAATGCGGCATGGGCGATGCCGTGCGGCAGCGCGCTTCCGCCGATCACGACTTTCCATTTGCTGAAATCCGAGGACTTCGACTCCGGGCAGTTCAGCACCATGTGCAGAATCGTGCTGACGCAATGCGAGAACGTGACGCCCTCGTCGCGCATCAGCTTTACCAGTCGCTCGGGCACATAGCGGCCCGGATAGACCTGCTTCACGCCCAGCACCGTCGCGATGTACGGCATGCCCCATGCGTGCACATGGAACATCGGCGTCAGCGGCATATAGACATCGCCGCGATGAAAGCGCTGCCCCGACACCGGGCTTGCGAGCGCCGCCATCAGCGTGATGGTGTGCAGGACCAGTTGACGATGCGAGAAGTACACGCCCTTGGGCAGACCGGTCGTGCCCGTCGTATAGAACGTGGTGGCACGGGTGTTTTCGTCGAAGTCGGGAAAGTCGTAGTGCGTGGCGCTCGCCGCCAGCATCGCTTCGTATTCCGTCGCGAACGGAATGGTGTGCTCGCACGCCTCGCTGTCCGGCTCTTCGATCCGCACGAAGGTGCGTACCGTTTCGAGTTGATCTTTGATCGCTTCGACGACGGGCAGGAAATCGGCGTGAACGAACAGCACTTCGGCGCGCGCGTGATTGATCGTGTAGACGATCTCCGCCGGCGACAGCCGCACGTTGACGGTCTGCAACACGGCGCCCATCATCGGCACGGCGAAGTAGCTCTCCAGATAGCGATGACTGTCCCAGTCCATCACCGCGACCGTGCTGCCGTAGCGCACGCCCAGTCCGTCGAGACCGTTGGCGAGCCGCGCGATCCGTTCCTGCAACTGGCTGTAGGTCATCCGCAGCTGATCGCGGTAGACGATTTCCTGATTCGGCGCCTGAGCGAACGGCGTGTGCAGCAGGTTCTTGATCAGCAACGGATAAGCATAGGCGGATGGCGCCGCGCTGTGTACGGTGTCCTGCATCTGTGTCTCCTCGCATCTATGAATGGATAGCGGGCCGGCTCCGGCGCGTCGTTGCGTCGCGCATACGGTGGCGTCCCCGAGTGATGCCATGATCGGGGCGATCGGATAGGCGGGACCATCCCCTGAACGGGGGAGATCGATGGGGTGCCGGCGGAACTCGAAGACTGGCGGCGCTCGCGCGCTGGTGGGCGGCTGCGCGGGGTGACTCAGCGTCGCGGAAGAAGCGGCAGCGTAAAGCGAAGGTTGAAAAGGGAGCGATCGCTCCCGGCAGCGCTCTTTCAAGCCGCGTGTGGTGCGGGCGGCAGCCTAGAATAGATGCCGCACGCCAGCCATGACGCCCAGTTGGGTCGTACCGAACGCAGAACTCAGGGCGTTGACTCCCTGGAACTGGGCTCCAACCAGTCCGCCCCGGTACAGCGAGTAGTCCACCTCCAGATACGTATCCGTGCGTTTGGACCAGTTGTGGTCCGCAAGCAGCTGGAATTGCGTTGCGTTTCCATCGGCTGACTGTTTTTTCCCGGTCTGGATCGTCCGCCACACATTGGCGGAAAGATGGGTCGCATCGCCTACTGCCTGCGTCACCCCGCCGAAAAACATTTGCCGCGAACTGAATGTATTGAATTTAATCGCGGTCAACTCGGGCGAGCTGAATGGGCCGTTAGGAAAGTTGCCGACAAAGCCGGCGTCCTGCCGGTTCACGGCCCAGCCGGCAATGAACGTCGTACTGTCGAACGTATATGACCCGCCGGCGGTCCAGGATTTCAAGTGTGCGGCGCCGTTCACCGCATCGCGTGAGTCCAGGTACGCGGCGCCCAGGCGCAGCGGCGCACCGGGCAAATAAAGGACCGATGCCCCAATCTGGCTACCCGCGCCGAACGCGCCGGCATTGCCACCAAACGCATACGACACCTCCGCCGTCAGGTATTGCCATCGCGCCGTGTATTTGACCATGTTGCTTGTCCATACGCCCTGAGCCATCATGACTTCCGGCCGAAACTGGTAGAAGGTCGGCAGCCATGGATTAGTCACGAAGGCACTCAGAACTGCGTCAGAAAGGGGATTGAGCTGACGCCCCATCGTCAACTTTCCGAAGCTGGCCGATTGCAGGCCGACAAGAGCGGTATTGAAGAACGGATAGGCTGGGTCAGTGGCCCCCGAGTTCAGAAAAAAACGATCCTCGATCTGGAACAGGATCTTCGTGCCGCCTCCAATGTCCTCCGCGCCCTTAAGTCCGAAGTGGCTCTCGCTCTCGCCGCCTGCGAGTTGAACCTGGGAATCGCCGGCCGGATTCGCATGCGTCGTGTAGCGAATCCCGGCGTCCACAAGTCCATAGAGGGTCACCGACGACTGCGCGGTCACTGAGACGGAGTACAGCGTCGCAGTGCATAGAGCGCTGACGAACAGTCCTGTTTTGGCCGCACAGAGCACTTTCAATGTGCGCGAGCTGCTGCTCCGAACCAACCTGCCGAACAATCTCCCAACCTTTCTCATAGGGAATCTCCAGTTTTATGTTTATGTTGTACTACGAACTATTTAGATCCTACTTACCTGTCGTAACGACAAACGGCAGATCCGTCGACCCGCCGTCTTCGGATCAATCGTTCCGATGCGGCTTTTCAGCTTCTTGCAACAGTCTCCACTGGATTTTCCCGCTCGCTGTACGGGGCAAACTGTCGGCAAACTGAACGACGCGCGGCACCTTATACGACGCCATGTGCTCACGCGCCCACGACACAATGTCTTCTTCCGTCGCATGAACACCGTTCCGAAGCACGATGACGGCTTTTACCGACTCGCCTCGACGCGGATCGTGAGTCGCGATAACACACGCCTCCTGGACGGCGGGATGCTCGAATAGCATCGACTCGACTTCGGCCGGCCATACTTTGTAGCCGGATGCGTTGATCATGCGTTTCAGCCGGTCGACGACGAAGAAGTAGCCGTCGTGGTCCATATAGCCGAGGTCGCCTGTCCGCAGATACTGCTTTCCATCAATCGAAGCGAAGGCATCTCGTGTGGCTTCCGGAGAATTCCAATACCCGTTGAACACCTGAGGCCCGCTCACGAGAATTTCACCCGTTTCTCCTTCGCCAAGAGGTTTCAGTGTCTCTGGATCGACAACGAGTGAATATGTGCTGAAGATCGGCACGCCCATGCACTGTTGCTTGCTGTGCTGCGGCGGATTGATGTGGGTTGCCGCCATCGTTTCGGTGAGGCCATACCCCTCTACATACGGAATGCCCCAGCGCGCCTGAATCTGTTGCGCAACAGCCTGCGGCATCGCGGCGCCGCCCCCGCTCAGATAGGTAATGGAACTCAGATCGAACTTGCCAACGTCCGCAAGGTTCAGCAGGTCGATGAGCATGGTGGGAACGGTTACCCACGTGCTCACCCGGTGGCGTTCGATCAGATGTGCGGCGCAGGTCGCGTCCCAGCGGGTCATGAGCACCATGGTCGCGCCGATGTAGATCGGCATGTTCATGCAGTTCTGCATGCCGGTGACATGGAACAACGGCACGGAGCAGAGCATCACGCTCTCGTTCGGGAGGTTCGGCCATTCACCGCACGAGACCGTTGAATGCATCACGCTGCGATGGGTATGGATGCATCCTTTTGGACGCCCGGTCGTGCCGGACGTGTACGGAACAACCGCCAGATCGTCGGGACTGGATTCGTGGTCGCGCGCAACGCACGCACGAGCAAGCGCGTCATTCCAGCCGATCACGGCAGCATGGCCGTCGACAGCTAGGGCATGAAGCCGCGGCTCAACCGAAGTCAGAATGTCGGGCAGCGGCAAATCGGTCCGGTCGCGCAGATAGTCGGCATAGCGTGCGGTAATAACATGGTCCACGAAGCGGCCTGAGAGCGGCCTCACATGTTCCATGAGCTCTTCGCCGACAAAGGCGATTCTTGCGCCGCTATCCTCAAGAATGTGTTGCAGCTCCGAAGTCCGGTTCATTGGATTGACCGGCACGACTACCGCATCGGCGCGCAGGGCCGCATAGAAGGCAATGACGAACTGCGGACTGTTCTGCATATACAGGACAACGCGGTCGCCTCGGGCGATGCCGCAATGCTGCTGCAGGAATCCGGCCATGGCCTCCACTTCATCCCGCAGTCGCCTGTAGCTCACGGAATTGCCGTAATAAGCGATCGCGGACTTCTCCGGATGGCGGTTTGCTGAGACTTCGAGATTCGTGTACAGCGATGTCCGCGGCGCGGATAAATGGCGCGGCTCGCCGACCGGCCGACGCGTTGATGTTGCCGTCATGTCTACTCCGAGCGTGAGACGAAATGCAGTGGTATGGCGTAATGCGCTGACGCTGTTTGCTTCCGTCACGGACAAATCGCCCGTGACGGCACGCAGGATCGACCTACGCCAAAGACGTTTGCGCAAGCTGCCACGTTGAGGCACGGTGTCGAGCAGCAAGCGATTGCAGCTCGTTACTCCTGAAGCAGCCGGCGGCTCCACTGGCCTATCGCGTCGAGCGTTTCAGCGGTTTCCGGCAGGAACGGGAAGAGCGTGAAGACGTGAACCGAATCGGCCACCATTTTCAACGTCACATTCGCCCCGGCCGCCTTGGCCCGCTCCGCAAAACGAGTCGTATCGCTTTCCAGTACCTCGCCCTCCACGGCGGAAATGAACACCGGCGGCAGGTCTGCCAGGTCCGCGAACAGAGGCGAAACCATCGGATCTGTCGGCTCGTGGCCCTGGAAGTAGGACGCGACAAGGTTGGAAAGCGTCTCGCGATTCGCGGCCGGATCGTCTCCCGAATTCGCCATGACAGAGGGACCGCCCAGCGTGAGGTCGGTGAGCGGGCAGATTGCGATGACGCCGCCCGGCAAGGGCAAGCCCGCGCGACGTAGCGCGGCGCCCAGAGCCAGAGCCAGGCCGCCCCCGGACGATTCGCCGCTCATGAATATCGTCGACGGATCGACGCCCGAAGCGAGCAAGCCGCGATAGGCACTGAATGCGTCGTCGAATGCCGCCGGATAGGGATGCTCGGGGGCGAGACGATAGTCGACCGTGTAGCACGGACCGTTCAGCGCACGCGAAAGACGGCTTGCGTATTCAACCGAGCTCGTCGCCGAACCCAGCACGTAGCCGCCGCCGTGGAAGTGCAATACGGTCGCTTTTTGCCCTACGCCCGCGGCAACCACCCGCAACGAACTCACCCCGTGAAGATCGACTTCCGTCACTTCTGTGTCTGCGGGCGCAGGGAACTGCTCCAGAAGGAACCGTTCGTAAGCCGCCCGTTGCCCGCGGTCGCCACGCGCGATGTCATCCGGCGTGAACACGCCCTTCCAAAGATCGAAGGCGCGCTGGCTCTCGGGGCGCGCCATCCGCTTTCCTTCACGCGCCGCGCTCAAGCCCACGACCTCGCCCGGCGGCAGCTTGGCGGCCTTGAGAATGTCGTGCCCCCAGGCGAACGACCACGAAGCCTCAGCCAACGGGTCGATACGCGAGAGCCCCTTCAGGCGTCCGTTGCGTTGACGCACACGCGCCTCGTCAGGCTCGTGCGCCCAGTCGACGACAAATCGCGCTCCAGCCTGAATCCGCGTGGTACGCGGCTGACGACGCCGTTCGTATTCCAGAAGCGCGTCCTGAACGCCCGCCGGGCCATGGTCATTGAGGCAACTGGCGAGGACCCACGCGTCTTCGATCGCCTGGCAGGCACCTTGCGCAAGGTAAGGCACCATTGCGTGCGCGGCGTCGCCGAGCAAGGCGATCCGTCCGGTACTCCAGTGTTCGATCGGATCCCGGTGGTACATCCCCGTGATGAAAGCCGAGTCCACGGCTTCCAGTATGGTCTGGACGGTCGGCTCAGAACCCTCGAACGAGCGCCGCAGTTGTGCGACGTCCCCCGACTGCGTCCACGACTCACGGCTCACTTCAGTCGCCGGCACCGACGCCAGAATGCTGTAGAGGTCCTTACGAACCCAGTACGAGACGATGTTTCTGCCAACGCCGAACCAGTTGTTCCCGGCCACCGGCAGCCTCAGCCCTGTGAGCCGGTCCGCAGGGATCAGCGAGCGCCACATCAGAATGTTGGCGAACTGCTTCTCTTCGGGTCCCCGAAGGGCCGTTCGAACGGCCGAGTGAATGCCATCCGCACCAATCACGGCATCGCCACGAATCACTTCGCCGGTTTGCAGTGTGACGTAAGCGCCGTCTTCGTCCTGCGAAACGGACGCACACTCTGCGCCCAGCCGGACCACATTGGGCGGCAACGCCTTTGCGAGCAAATCGACCAGATCGGCCCGGTGAACGTTGTAGAGCAACGCGCCGTAACGCGCCTCGGCTTCCTTGCCGAGCGGCGCGACGTACAGCAGACGCCCCGTCGACAACTCGAGGTAATCGAAGCGCTCCGGCACGGTCGCAATGCTCGCCAGCGCCGGCTCGAGCCCCAGTTCACGGAGCACGATCGTGCCGTTCGCGGCAATCTGGACGCCCGCTCCCACCTCCGTCAACTGCGGCGCACGCTCCAGTACAATCGGCTCGATGCCATAGCGCAACAGCGCCAGGGCGGTTGTGAGGCCGCCAATGCCTCCTCCAACAATGACGATTTTCATGCTAAGTTTCTCCAACTGGGTTAGTTAACTCAGTTTAGTTAATTAACTCGAAACGGTAAAGTAATGGTTACATCAGGAAAACCCCTACGCTCGGATGGGGCTGAGACCCGAACTCGCTTGAAAGAGGAAGCGCAGCGTCTGTTCGCGTTGCGCGGATTGGATGGCGTGTCCGTGCAGGACATCATTTCCGCCGCAGGACAGCGAAATAGCGCGTCGTTGCGCTATTACTTTGGGAACAAACTTGAACTGGCACGCGAACTGGTCGTCGACGGCGCGCAGCTCATCGACGAAGATCGTCAGGCGCGGCTCGATAGACTGGAGGTAGAGGGTGGGATCACCGTGCGAGCGGTGTTGGGCGCGCTGATCTTTCCGATGCTTGATCTGGCGGAGCGCACGGGTCAGGCGACCTACATCCGCATGATCGCCAACTTGCAGTTGAACAACCGCGCGTTCTTGCGCGAGGCGTTAGAAAACAAGTGGAATCTGGGCTATCAGCGTTGCAACGCGCAGCTCCGCGACCTGCTTCCGCAGGTTCCGCTGTCGCTACTCGATCACAGACTGTCGCTCGTCGGCATCTATGGCAATGCAGCGCTGGCGGCGTGGGAAGCGAGCCGGGACAGTGGCGAGTCGGGACAGCTTTGGTCGCCCGACTATGCCGTGTCCAGCTTGATGGATACCTTTGAAAGCGTACTCGCTACAGAGCCGTCGGAAGAGACGCGGTCTCTGCTGAGTGAGTCGGAGGACGGCGGCCAGTCGTCGCGCTGACACACCGGCGATCGCGTTGGCGTATTCATGACCCGAAGCGTCATATTGCTCGGCGACCAGGGCGACGTTGTGTCGCCCGTAGAGGATTTCCGAAAAGGCCCGGCCTATGGCCTACACCGGCGTCGTCAAATAGGGATTGGCGCTTCCCGGCTCGTATCGCTGGGCCTTGATTTCCATGCGAGCGATGCTCTGCAGGTGAACCTCATCCGGGCCATCGGCAAAACGCAGCGCACGCCCCCAAGTCCAG
The DNA here is from genome assembly GCF_012689525.1 of Paraburkholderia aromaticivorans. NCBI lineage: Bacteria > Pseudomonadati > Pseudomonadota > Betaproteobacteria > Burkholderiales > Burkholderiaceae > Paraburkholderia > Paraburkholderia aromaticivorans. The sequence continues at coordinate 508,247 of NZ_CP051515.1, read as the reverse complement.
CTATCCGCCAGAGGCGTATCGGGACTCAGCCCCATTGCGCCGAATACCTGTATCGCCCGCTCGCAGACGGCGGTATGCACGCTCGGCACAAGCGCCTTGATCATCGCGATTTCCTTGCGTGCTTCCTTCGCGCCCACGTTATCGATCATCCACGCAGCCTTCAGAACCAGCAGCCTCGCTTGATCGATTTCGATTCGCGACTTCGCGATCCACTCGGCGACCGAGCCGTGCTCATGCAGCGCCTTGCCGAATGCCGTGCGTGACTGGGCCCGTTCCACCATCAACTCGAGCGCGAGTTCAGCGGCGCCGATCGAACGCATGCAGTGATGAATCCGTCCCGGTCCAAGGCGCGCCTGAGCGAGCGCGAAGCCGCTCCCCTCTTCGCCGAGCAGATTCGACCGCGGTACGCGCACGCCTTTGAATTCGATCTCGCAGTGGCCTTCCGGCGCCACGTGATTGATTACCGTGATATTCCGGATCATCTTGACGCCCGGCGTATCGCGAGGCACGAGAATCATGCTTTGCTGACGGTGGGCCGGTGCGTCGGGGTCCGTTTTCCCCATCACGATGAAGATCTTGCAATTCGGGTGTGCCGCGTTCGTGATGAACCACTTTCGCCCATCGATGACATAGTCGTCTCCATCACGACGAATCGACGTGGTGATATTCGTCGCGTCCGAGGAAGCCACTGCCGGCTCCGTCATCGCAAACGCCGAGCGGATCTTGCCGTCGAGGAGAGGCTTGAGCCACTCTTCGCGCTGAGCCGGTGTGGCGAACATATGGAGCAGTTCCATATTGCCCGTGTCCGGAGCATTGCAGTTGAATACCTCGGAGGCCCACGATACGCGCCCCATGATCTCGGCCAAGGGGGCGTACTCGAGATTGGTCAGACCGGTGCCTGGCTCGTCATCCCGCAGATGCGGAAGGAAAAGATTCCAGAGGCCCTCCGCACGCGCCTGTTCCTTCAAGCTCTCCATGAAGGAGACGGGATATTGCCCCGCGCTCACTTCTTCATGCCATTGCCGGATGCGCGGAACGATATGCGTGTCCATAAACGCGCGCACCTGCGTGCGCAGCGCTTCCATTTTCGGGCTATATGAGAAATCCATTTTTAATCTTCCTGATTGCTGGTAAATGTCGTCGATGCATCGTCCAATACCGTGCACCGACCTGGTGACTAAATCGTCAGTCCACCGTCGACGACAATGCACTCCCCATTGGTATAGCTCGCGGCATCGGAGACGAGGTAAAGCACGGTACCCGCCATCTCGCGAGGCTCCGCGTGACGGCGCAGCGGGATTTTCGACATCCAGCTTTCATACGTGCCCTGATCGTCGAACAGCGCCCCGGCAAATCGGGTTTTGGTCAAACCTGGGAGCAGCGCATTCACCCGAATCCCCAACGGCCCACACTCTTTCGCGAATGCCCGCGTCATGTTGACGACGGCCGCTTTCGTGATCGAGTAGATCCCCTGCTTGTCGCCCGGCTGTAACGCGTTGACGGAAGCCGTGTTGACAATCGCACCGCCGCCGTTCTCCCGCATCAACTTGCCAGCTTCCACAGACATGAAGAAGTAACCGCGCAAATTGACTTCGACCGTTTTTTCGAAAGACACCAGATCGGTATCGAGAATATGGCCGAAATAGGGATTCGTCGCCGCGTTGTTGACCAGGATATCCAGACGGCCATGCCGCGCACGAATATCCTGGAAGATCGCGAGAATGTCCTCGACGCGACCGACATGACACGGTTTTGCCTCTGCGCTCCCGCCTGCGCTCCTGATCTCGCTCGCCACCGCCTCGCAATCTTCGAGCTTGCGGCTCGATACGATGACGTGGGCGCCTTGCTCGGCGAGCAACCTGGCAATCTCCTCACCGATACCTCGGCTGGCACCGGTAACCAGTGCAACCTTTCCTTTCAGACTAAACAAATTAGTAGTCACGATCAGCCTCTGTGTGTTTCAGGTTTCCACTTTCCCGCCTGCCGTCAGATCAGCTCAACGCCCATCTTCGCAAGCGCCCCTGCCATCTCTCCGACCTGGCGCGCCTTGTCATTCGACGCATTGCCGCCCAACGCCCGCTTCTTTACGCCCTGTGCGATGGCGGCAAGCCGGAAGAAGCTGAACGCAAGGTAGAAGTTCCAGTTCTCAATCGACGCAATTCCCCGCAGCCGACAGTACTGTTCGATGATCACCGCCTCATCCGGCACGCCCAACTCCGTCCTGTTCAACCCTTGAAGCCCGGCGATATGACCGGCGGGAGGGAGTCGCAAACACATGCAGAAGTAAGCGAGGTCGGCCAGAGGATTGCCGAGCGTGGAGAGTTCCCAATCGAGAACCGCGCGAACCTGCGACGAGCCACGCTCGAAAATAAGGTTGTCGATACGGAAATCGCCGTGCACGAGCGAAGGCTTGCCGGCTTCGACCGGGCAGTGCGCCGGCAGCCACTCGATCAGTGCCTCGACAGATTCGAGCGCGTCGGTCTGCGCTGCACGATACTGTTTGGTCCATACGTCGATCTGGCGCGCGAAATAATTTCCGGGGCGACCGTAGTCGGCTAGACCAACCGCTTCGACATCCACGTCATGGAGGGCCGCCATCGTCCCGAGCAGAGCATCGTAAATGGCGCCGCGCTCGCCGACGGGCACTTCCGGCAACGCCGGATTCCAGAAGATGTGTCCGTCCTCGAAACTCATGACGTAGAACATGCTGCCAATGACGTCACGATCCTCGCAAAGGTGAAATGCGCGCGCGACAGGGACCGGCGTTTGGTCGAGGGCCGTTAACACGCGGAATTCACGGTCCACCGCGTGCGCGGACTTGAGCAACATGCCGGGCGGCTGACGCCGCAAGACATAGCTGCCGCTTTGCGCTCTCAGAAGAAAAGTTGGATTGGATTGTCCACCAACAAATTTCTCGACGGACAACGGCCCCTTAAACCCGGGCACGTGCGCCGTCAGATAACGCGTGAGTTTTTCGACGTCGAATTGAAGGCCAGTATTCATAATGTTGCGGGAGTCCCGATTCGAATCAACCGTAGGTGACGAATTCGCGCCTCTCGATAGGCTCGAGATGAGGCAGCGAGTTGAAGGTGACTAGCGACATCGCAGTGTCGTTAAAGACGTATTGGCAAACGCTGCTATTTCGGATCTGCATGTTGAGCGCAATGGCGGTCGCCGCCGGCGCCTGCAGAATCTGCTGGGCAAAGACAGCAATCGGACCGCCGGAACTCACCACCAGAACCCGCCTGCCTCCCGCTCGCAGGATGGCGAGACGTGCGCGCTCGACGCGCGACTGGAACTGTCGCCACGTTTCGGGAACCCGTCCCGGCAAGAGATCGTCGGACCAAAGTTGCAGCACTTTGTTGAGCCGCTTGTAAAAGCTCTTCTTCGAACTTTCGGCAGAAGAGCTCAGCGGAAACTCGTCCTCGCCGAGAGCCGCAAACAAGCCCTGGAAATCGTATTCGTTCAAACCCGCGTCTTGCACGACCTCGACTTGCAAACCTCGCATCGCTGCGAGCAGTGCGTCAGCGGTTTGCTCATGCCGTCGCATCGTGCCGATGACAACCCGATCGAACGCCAGGTCGTTCTGCGCGAAGTACTCTCCGAGCCATCGCGATTGTTGGCAACCGGAAGGTGATAGCTCGTCGTAGTTTGCCGCGCCGAAAGACGCCTGACCGTGCCGTACAAGGTAGAGTTCCGCCATGTCGTCCTCGTCTAAACATGACTAGAACAATACCGATCCCCGCATCATTCAGGAAATTTATTGTTGTGATAGCTAGCGATATATTTTCGTGATACCGACTATGGATTCGCCTCCCGCATGAGACCGCCGATCTGCTCGCGCAGCCAACGGTGCGCCGGATCGCCGGTGACGCTTCGGTGCCAGTAGCAATGTGACTCGAGATTGGGAAGATCGAACGGCAACTCCAGGATACGTGCGTCATAACGCTGAAGCAGCGTGAGCGGTGCGGTAAGGACGAGATCGGTCCGCATCGCGATCAAGGGGGCGACCAGATAGTGCTGAACCCGCGTCTGGATCGCACGCCTGAGACCTAGCTTGTTGAGTTCCGCGTCGACGAGACCGGGCCCCTGCCGCCGGCTGGACACGTGGATGTGACCGAACCCGAGGTAGTCATCGATGGTTAGCTTCTTCTTCGAAAACGGGTGGTCCTGACGCAGCATGCATGCATACCGGTCCCGGCTCAACGGCTCCTGCTCGAGGTAGGGGTCGTCGAGCAGCGGCGCATCGATCGCCAGATTGACCGCGCCGCTCGCCAATGCTTCAGGCACATCTCTGCGCGTCGTGAAATAGCTTTCGATGCGTATGCCGGGTGCGAGGCGTTGCAGAACTTCCTCCAGCGCAGGGAGCAGCAACGCCTCGGTCAGGTCGTTCATGCTCAGCCGGAAGGTTCGTTCCGACGAAGCCGGATCGAATAGTTCGCCGGCATGGGTACTCGAATCGAGCAGTTGTAGCGCCTCGCGGACGCGCCCAATGATGTTTTCGGAAACCGGAGTCGGCACCATGCCGGCCGACGTGCTCACAAAGAGTTGATCGTCGAACGCCTTGCGCATACGCGCCAACGCATTGCTGACAGCAGGCTGCGTGATAAATAGCATCTCCGCTGCACGCGTCAGGTTTCGCGTTTTATAGACTGCTTCGAAAACAACGAACAGATTGAGATCAATCTTCGATAGAGGCATTTTTCGGGTTCCCTGACGCCACCTGGAGTGCTAGTCCCTCTTTCGCTGGAAGTCAGCGCTTGCCCTGCCCCTCTTCCAGCGCGAGCTTTCTGAGCAGCGTCTGACGATTCGCGTTCAGTATTTCCTCTCCGAGTTGGGGATTGGCATCGGCTACCGCCCGCGACAGGATCAGCGCACCGACCATCTCGCTGTAGAACGCGATGGCCTCCCGGCGCGCTTCGTCCGTCTCGCCGCTTTCGGCGCGCTGTTCCGCGACGAGCGCTGTGAACGTTTCAAGCATCGTTTGCAGGCCGCTTGCGAAGTGCGACTGTGCCTCATGGCCAAGCCGGCGCACGTCCGCGGTGAGGCCGGCTATCGCGCAACCCTGCTCGATATCGCTGCAATGCGTGCCGGACAGGTAGAAGTCCACCTGTCGCTTCAGGCGGTTCCCGCCCGGCTCGAGCGGCGCGGCAATGGCTTCTTGCAGGTCGCGGTTGGACTTGTCCATCGCGGTCGCCACGACTTCAGCGGCCAGCGCCTCCTTCGATTCGAAGTGGTTGTAGAAGCCGCCCTGGGTAAAGCCCGCGGCCTTCATCAGCGCGCTCAGGCCCACACCGTCGATGCCATGCGCACGGAACAACTTCTCCGAAGCCGTAATGATGGTCTTCCGGTTCTCCACCACCTGCTGTTTTGAAACGCCCATCGTTCAATGCTCCCACGCCGTTGTCAGCTCGATTATAACCATCTTCGAAAAATACAATGGTGATCGACATTGACTTTTCGCGATCGGCCCATCAGACTCAATGTCAATCACCATTGTGTTCGGTGAATCCTTCAAACGTCGTAGGAAATCTCTATGAACATCGAAAGCAACCAGCCCCTGCACAAGCCGATTCGGCTGGGGGACCTCGATCTGCCCAACCGCATCGTCATGGCGCCGTTGACGCGCACGCGCGCGGCGAATCCCGAGCTTGTGCCGACGGCCTTGCACGCCGAGTACTATGCGCAGCGCGCCTCGGCGGGGCTGATTGTCAGCGAAGGCGTTTTCGTCAGCCCCGAGGCAGTCGGCTGGGCAAACGTGCCCGGACTCTGGAGCGAAGCCCAGATGCGTGGCTGGAGCACGGTGACGGACGCCGTACATCGCGCGGGTGGCCGGATCGTCGCGCAACTCTGGCACACGGGTTCGTTGGGGCATCCGGATTTCCACGCCGGCAAGGCGCCGCGATCCGCGTCAGCGGTCAATCCGGAGCAGCAGAGCGTGACCGCGGCCGGCCGCAAGGACACCGTGGTCCCGCGTGCCATGGAGAAGGACGAGATCCGTCGCGCGGTCGCCGACTTTGGCCGGGCCGCACGCAACGCGATCGCGGCCGGCTTTGACGGCGTGCAGATCCAGGGCGGCTATCACTATCTGTTCAACCAGTTCCTCAACGTTCGCACCAATCTGCGTACGGATGCATACGGCGGTTCGACACAGAACCGGGCGCGTTTTCTGTTCGAAGTCGTGGAAACGGTGGTCGAGGCAGTCGGGGCGCAGCGCACCGGCATCAAGACGGGACCTGCAACGTCGGAGACGGGTGCATTCGTGTCCAATGACGAAACGCTTGCCACCTCCGAATACGTCATCGGCCGGCTCAACGAATTCGATCTCTCTCATCTACTGCTGATGGGCGCAATGGCCGACCTGTCGGCGACGCCGCTCGCAGCATTGGCCGGCGATGGCATGTTCCGCCATTTCCGTGAGCTCTACCGCGGCAACATCATTGCCAACGTCGATATGGATCGTGCGCGCGGCAATCGGCTGATCGAAGCCGGGCTCGTCGATATGGTCGCGTTTGGCCGACCGTTCATTGCCAATCCGGATCTGCCGGCGCGCTTTGCCGTCGATGCGCCGCTTGCCGAAGTCGACTGGCCGAAGGTCTACGGCGCGACAGCCGAGGGTTACACCGACTATCCGTCCTTTCAGGCCGTGGCGGCATGACACGCCGCCACGCCATCCACCTTTCAGGAAAACCATCATGACCACCACGACCGAAGTAGCCAACAAGGCCTTTGTACTCGAAGCGTTCGATACGCTTTTCAACCAACGCGACTACGCCGCCGCCGAGCGTTTCTGGTCGCCCGACTATATCCAGCACAGCGCGCATATCGCACCGGGGCGCGACGGTCTGTTCAACCTGATCAAGACCTTGCCGCCGACATTGCGATACGAACCCGGCGTGATCGTGGCGGACGGCGATTATGTGATCGTGCATGGGCGCTTTTCAGGTCATGGGCGCCCCGCCGCATGGGTCGCCGCCGATATCCTGCGCTTTGCGGGCGGCGTGCTGGCCGAGCATTGGGACGTGCTGCAGGACGAGGCAAGCAAGGCCGAGTCGAATAGCGGCCTGCCTATGTTCGGGGATAGCTTTCCGAGCTGACTCGCCCGTTGCCCATCACGCGCCGGAAAGCAACGCTCCGGCGCCAGGGACGATCGGCTCGAGCTTGAGATGATCCAGCATGCGCCGCACGGTGCATACCGCAGTCGAGACCGTGCGGATTCCCAACATGTCTTCAATGCGCTGAATCGCCGGCAATGAGGGCATCTGGACGCATGCGGACGCTACGACTACGTCAGCGCCTTCGGTATTCAGGCGCCGAACGTCGTCGACCAGTTGCATCGGATCGCGCAAACCGACTTCGAGGTTATCGGGAATTTCAAAGCAGAGGGAATCGATGACTTCGATTCCTTCGTTTTCGATGTAAGCAACAACCAGGTCGGTCAACGGGCGCATATACGGCGCCATCAGCGAAATCCGACGAGCGCCCATGATCTTCAGGCCTTCCACCAAAGCGCCCGCGGAGGTCATGACGGGTGCGAGGCAATGATTGGCGCGCGCGACCTCCAACAGCTCGCGCTCAGTTTCCCGATGATAGCCGGGCCCCATCGCCATGATCGCGACCAGGCACGCGGTGCTCATGACATCGACACGAGCGTCGGCGAGTTCCGCCGCGCAGCGCAAGCCTTCCTTGTTCATCGCGACCAATTCTTCCTTCGTGACCTTGTGCATTCTCATCCGGCTCGAATGGAAAGTGAACCGCTCGGGGCGAATGGCTTCACGGGCACGCAACATGGCCGGAATCTCGGTTTCCATGGTCGTATTCGAGCTTGGAACAATCTGTCCAATACGAAAGTTTTGAGGCATTTTTCAAATCTCCGAAATAAAGTTAGACATCCCAAATGATGAAAGTATTTTCATGGTGTCCTGATCCGCGTAAAAAATCGCGGTCTCAGTCCGGCATGCCTGCGCCACGCGTCTCAGGCAAGAACCAGGGCAGCACGATGCCGATCAGATACACGGAGCCGAGCGCCAACGCCGCCTGCGACACGCCACCAAACGATTTGATCATGCTGCCCGCGATGATCGGGAAGACCCACGCGATCAGGCGCGCCGCATTGAACACGAAGCTGATCGCGGTGGAACGTACGCTGGAACCGAAGAGTTCACATGGGTAGATCGCCATCCAGACATAAGCACAGCCCAAGGTGAAGAAGCCATTGATCGGCGCCACGATCATCATCGCTTCGACGCTTGTGGTCAGCTTGTACGTGACGAACGTCGTGATCAGCGAACCGACGAACGTGAGTGACAGGAAGGCTCGCCGTCCGATGGCGTCCACGACGAAACCGGCGATCATGTAGGCCACAATCGCGCCGACGGTGTACGCGATCGATATCTTCGAGCCCCACGACAACGCGTCCGGAATCCCCTCGGCTTTGGCGAGCGATACGGTGAAGGTCGGCAGCCAGCTTGAAATGGCCCACCAGCCGACGGTCGTGACAATCGACAGCACAAGCAGGAGCAGCGTGCGGCGCAGTGCTTCGGGTTCATTGAACAGTTGCGTGAGCGTGAAGGGACGCTTCCCGGATGCGGATGCGTCGCCCGCAACCTGCCCGGTACTCGTCGCGCTCCAGCGCTTCTCGCGCACCGCGCGTTGCCATTTCTCCGACTCGCTGACCCCGCGGCGAATGTACAGCACGAAGAGCGCCGGGACTGCGCCAAGCACGAACATCAGCCGCCAGGTTTCGGCGCCGAATGGGTGCGTCGTCGAAAGCGCATACCACACGACTGCCGCGATCAGCGTGCCCCAGCCGAAGCCCGATTGCAGGAAGCCGGCCCCTTTCGCGCGAGCCCGCTCCGGCCAGGTTTCCGACAGCAACGCGACGCCCGTGCTCCATTCGCTGCCCATTGCGAGGCCCGTGAGGAAACGCAGCCCGCACAACACCCAGAAGGTCTGCGAGAACGCCGTCAACCCCGAAAACAACGCATAGAGAAAGACGGACCAGAGCATCATCCGCTTACGTCCGACATAGTCCGCGAGAATCCCGCCGATCAGGCCGCCCGCGCCCCAGCCGAGCAACGTGATGCCGATGACCAGACCCGCATAGGTCGTAGGGGACGCGGCTTGCGCCGGCGTCAGGACCGAATGCAGCATCGGCCCGAGAACGACGACGAGTGCCAGTGCTTCGTAGCCGTCGAAAATCCAGCCGAGAAAACTCGCTTTCAGTACACGCCAGTGCATTGCCGTGAGACCGTCGTACCAGTGAGTTCGCGAACTCATCGTTAGCTCTTTGTTTTCCATCTCTCGTCTCCTTCCTATTTTCAACAGAATTTTCAGGCGTTCCGGTCTCACAGCGCCGGCACGCGCGGCGCCGCAACATATCGTGCAATTGGGCGGCGGTGTACCATGTTCCACCGGCGGCGGCCAGAGCAACGTCGCTTCCCTCGCCATAAAATCGCCATGCACGCTGCCGGTCCCGCGTCTTGATCCGATCCTGCGAGGACCGATCTCCATGACACATAGGATGCCGGTTGCCGTGCTGATTGAACACTTCTCAATGTTCAATACAGGCATCGCCAAACGCGATGGGTGCCAACCGACCGGATATTCCCCCCTGAAGGAGTGAGGATGCGTGTTTCAGCAGATCGGCCGTTGCGACTCGACATGGAGTCACTGCGCATTTTCGTGGCGGTCATCGAAGAGGGCAGCATTGCCGCTGCCGCGTCCCGCACGCACATCGTGGCATCGGCCGTCAGTAAGCGCATATCCGATCTCGAAGACGACGCTGGCACGCCGCTGCTATATCGGCACAGCCGCGGTGTTCAAGCTACGCCCGCGGGCGAAGCGCTCTATCATCACGCGAAGCGGCTGAGCGAGCACCTGCAGCAAATTTCGGACGAACTGTCTGAGTATTCGGCGGGATTGAGGGGCCACACGCGGATTTATGTGAACTTTACCGCCATGGTTCAGTATCTGCCCGGCGTGCTGCGTTCGTTTCTACGCGCCAATCCAAACGTGCGGATTGACATGGTCGAGAAGTCGAGCGATGAAGTGGTGCAGGCGATCGCCAGCGGCATCGCCGATCTGGGCATCTGCTCGGCGACCGAGGACTCGCTCCGCGATCTGCAGTGGCGCCCGTACAGCGTGGATAAGCTGGTCGTGATCGTGCCGTCGGATCATCGGCTCGCCGGGCGCGCAAGCGTGAGTTTCGCGGACACTCTGGAGGACGACTTCGTCAGCATGCCCTACGGGACGTCCATTTCCAAACTGTGCCGCGCCGCTGCTGAGCGTGACGGCAGCCGCCTGCGCGTGCGCATCGAGGTGACAAGTTTCGAGGGCGTGCGCAACATGGTCAGCGCGGGACTCGGCATCGGCGTGCTCCCTAAGGGAAGCGTGACACCTTATGTGCATTCGGCGCCATTTCGCGTCGTTGAGCTTGACGAACCGTGGTCGCTGCGACCGCTGTCGATCATTGCGCGCAATTTTGACACCCTGCCGCTTCCTGCGCGCATGCTGGTCGATCACCTCGAAGCGCATCATGAGAATGAGTCGTGAGGACCGTTGCCGCTCTGCGTTTCTTCCCACGCCGCGCATGGCCTGATAGTCCACCGACTACGCCATCGTGGTTCGCGATGGGTGGCGTCGCGAGTTATTGATTTACGTCGTCGGCCGGGTTTCATAGCATTCAGTTCGGAAGTTCAGATCACGGTACCCAGCGTTTCAATTCCCGGAGTGCGCAATATGAACGACAAATCCCCCATCAAGGTAGCGATCCTCGACGATTATCAGAACGTTGCGCTGAGCATGGCAGACTGGTCGCCCCTCGAGCACCGTGCTGACGTGACGGTGTTCAACGACCACGTCGCCGATATCGTGAACCTGATTCAACGCCTGCAGCCGTTCGACGTCATCTGCGTGATGCGGGAACGCACACCGCTGCCCCGCGAGGTCATCGAAAGCCTGCCGAACCTGAAGCTGATTGCCTCGACCGGCGCAGGGAATACGTCGATCGATCAGAATGCGGCTGCGGAGCACGGTATCGAGATTCGTCATACGGGCTATTCGTCCACGCCGACAATCGAGATGACGTGGGCGCTAATTCTCGCGATGGCCCGCAATATTCCCCTCGAAAATCAGTCACTGCGTCAGGGAGGCTGGCAGCTTTCGCTTGGCGATGAACTCGCCGGCAAGACGCTTGGATTGCTGGGTCTTGGCCGCGTCGGCTCGGCCGTCGGCATCATCGGGCGGGCATTCAGAATGAACGTTATCGCGTGGAGCCAGAACCTCACCGAGGAACGCGCCGCGGAAAAGGGCGTGCAGCGAGTCAGCGGAGATGTGCTTTTCTCAACGGCGGATTTCTTGTCGATCCACGTGCGGCTTAGCGAGCGAACCGCAGGCTTGGTCGGTACGGCGGAATTCGCACAGATGAAACCCACGAGCCGGCTGATCAATACGTCGAGAGGTCCGATCGTCGACTCCGCCGCACTGCTTGCGGCACTCACGGCCGGCCAGATTGCCGGCGCCGCACTGGATGTGTACGACGTCGAACCGCTCGACAACCCACACCCTCTGCGCGAATTGCCCAACGTACTCGCGACGCCGCATATCGGCTATGTATCGAAGGAGTTATATCGCACCTTCTACGGCGATACCGTGCGTAACATCGTTCAGTGGCTTGATGAAACCGGAGGTTCCGCACGAGGCTAGCGGAGGAGACGATCTTTTTCAATGAACCATCGTCACCGGCGTAATCGTTCGCCTCGATAAAGACGCGAGCATGGCGAGCCTGCGGAAGAAACCCATATGGCTGGCGTCGATCACCATGACGTCGGGTCGAGTCGCGGCTACATAGTCAGCAATCACTTTGGCAGGGTGACCGAAGACCCGCTTCCAGTGGTAGGGCACCCCTGCTTCGTCGAGAATGGCTCGAGCATCGATCAAAGCCTTCAGCATGGCATGCTTCTCGTGGCGCACCAGCGAGCTTCGAGTGTGGAAAGCTGCTGCACGTCCTTGTGCGACGGGCTCGAGAACTTCCAGTAGTTCGACCTCCGTTATGCCGTGCTCAAGAAACATGAACGCGGCATAGCGCGCTGCTTCGACCGCACCGCAGTGGTCGAGGACGGGGATCAGCATTCGTATCATCCAGAACTCCTGGAAGCCAGTATCGCTTTGAGCTTAGCTAAAGCTGCGTTAAGACAGTGTAAAAGTACTAGACCGTCCGGGCGCAATGACACCGATACGGCCAACCCGCCGCGCCGCCCCGTTAGCCCTGTCTCGCCGCGGGGTTCAATTCCATATGCAGGACGACGAGCCACCGCTTCGGGCAGTCGTCCGCGATCCGCACGTCTTGCGTGCCTTCGCCGCTCTTCTTCACAAATCCCTTCTCGCGCGCGAAGCCGAATGCGCGTCGCGCGTCGGCCTGCAGCCATAACGTCACCATCCCGCAAGTCACACAGCTGAAAATCCAAACGGCCTGATGCGGTGGCTCGGAATCGAGTTGCTGCGCGAAATACGTGAAAATAGTCGTCAGAACCTGGTTCGTGACGAAGGCGATGGCCACCACCTTGCACAGCCCCCTGAACATCATCGCGGGTCTTGAGGGTGTCATGGAGGTCAGACGCCGAACTCGACGGTCACGCGACCCTTCGTTTGCTTGAATGCCATATCGACTCCAATAGATCGCTTCATCTCTTTGCAGCGCAAAGCCAGCCACCAACTATACGAAGTCCGCGGTAAAGAACCCGCAACGATTGCCGGCGATGCCGTAAATATTGTGTGAAATTCACCTCACGCCGACCAGCCGGTACCCGACCCCCGACTCGGTGATGATGTGTTCGGGGCGCGCCGGATTGCTTTCGAGCTTGTGCCGCAGATGGCCCATGTAAATCCGCAGGTAATGGTGGTTATCGGTTTGCAACGGCCCCCACACCTCGCCGAGCAATTGCGCATGCGTCAATACCCGCCCTGGATGGCGCACCAGCGCCGAGAGAAGCCGGTATTCGATCGGACTGAGATGGACGATACGGCTATCGCGCAGCACTTGCCGCTCGCCAAGATCGACTGTGACCAGGCCGAAACGGACCTGCGGCAAGCCGACCCGCCCGCATGAGACCTGCCTGCGCAGTTGGGCACGAATCCGCGCGCCTAGCTCGGGCAATCCAAACGGCTTGGTCAGGTAATCGTCGGCGCCGGCGTCGAGCGCGGCGACCTTGTCTTCCTCGCGGCTTCGCGCCGACAAAACGATCACCGGCATCGCCGACCAGGCGCGCAATTGACGTATCACGTCGATGCCGTCCATGTCAGGCAACGCCAGATCGATGATGACGAGATCCGCGCGCCGCGTCGCGGCCTGTGCGAGACCTTGTGCGCCGGTCTGCGCGCCGAACACGCTCATCCCGTCCGCTTCGAGGTGCGTGCGAATGAAGCGGCTTATGGTTGTGTCATCGTCTATCACAACGACTGTTATGGTGGGGTCCCTCATAGAGGCCGCGAGCGTCGACGTCAATGCATTGGCTTGAGGTCGTCCAACGCAAGGTTAAGCTGAAGCACGTTTACGCGCGCCTCGCCGAATATGCCGAACTGCCGCCCTTGCGTATTGCCGGCGACAAGGTCGCGAACCTGATCGACCGGCAGACCTCGCGCTTGTGCCACGCGCGCGACCTGATAGGCCGCGGCCGCCGGGCTGATTTGCGGATCGAGCCCACTGCCCGAGGACGTCACCAGATCCACCGGCACCGGTTGCGACATGTCGTTACCCGCGGCTTTCAACGCATCGAGACGGCCTTTGATTTCGTCCGCGAGCGCGGGGTTGGTCGGCCCGAGGTTCGAACCGCCCGAACTCTGCGCGTTGTACGGCATGGGGCTGGTGGCCGACAGGCGTCCCCAGAAATAGTACGGCGCGTCGAACTGCTGACCGATCAGTGTCGAGCCGACCGGCTTGCCGTTCTTCTCGATCAGACTGCCGCGGGCCTGCGCCCCGAAGGCGCCGCGGCCGAGGGCCGTGACGACGACCGGATAGAGCACGCCGGTGATCACGGTCATCAGGATAAAGAGGACGAGTACCGGGCGAATCAGCGTTTTCATGATCTCCACTCCGTTGCGTTCAAACCCAGCCGAACACGTTCAGCACCATATCGATCAGCTTGATGAACGGGAACGGCAAGAGAATCCCGCCCAGCCCGTAGATCAGCAGATTGCGGCGCAGCAGCGACGCGGCGCCCAGCGGCCGGTACTTCACACCCTTCAGCGCCAGCGGAATCAGCGCCACGATGATCAGCGCGTTGAAAATCACCGCCGACAGAATCGCCGACGAAGGCGAACTCAGATGCATCACGTCGAGCACGCGCAGCTGCGGATAAGTGGTCGCAAATGCCGCCGGGATGATGGCGAAATACTTGGCGACGTCGTTGGCAATCGAGAACGTGGTGAGCGAACCGCGTGTCATCAGCATCTGCTTGCCGATCTCCACGATCTCGATCAGCTTGGTCGGATTGGAATCGAGGTCGACCATGTTGCCGGCTTCCTTGGCCGCCTGCGTGCCGGTGTTCATGGCCACCGCGACATCCGCCTGCGCGAGCGCCGGGGCGTCGTTGGTGCCGTCGCCGGTCATCGCGACGAGGCGCCCTTCGGCCTGGTGCGTGCGGATTGCCGTCAGCTTGGCCTCGGGCGTGACCTCGGCGAGAAAGTCGTCCACCCCGGCTTCCGCGGCGATGGCCGCCGCGGTCAGCCGGTTGTCGCCCGTCACCATGATGGTCTTGATGCCCATCTTGCGCAGTTCGGCGAAGCGCTCCTTGATGCCGCCCTTGACGATGTCCTTCAACTCGATCACGCCCATGCAATGCGCAACGTTTTCGCCATGGCGTAGCTGCGCGACCACCAGCGGCGTGCTGCCGCGCCGCGCGATCTCCGTGACCGCGGCCGTCAGTTCAGCCGGAAAGCGGCCGCCATGCGTTTCGACGAAATGCTTGATCGCATCGGCCGCGCCCTTGCGGATCTGGCGGTCGGGCAAATCGACACCGCTCATGCGCGACTGCGCGCTGAACGAAAGGAACGTCGCCTGCAGCGCGTGCATATCGCGTTCGCGGATATTGAAGCGCTGCTTCGCGAGCACGACGATGCTGCGCCCTTCCGGCGTTTCGTCCGCGAGCGAGGAGAGTTGCGCGGCGTCGGCGAGCACGTCCTCGGTAACGTCCGGCGCCGGCACGAATTGCGAAGCCTGGCGGTTGCCGAGTGTGATGGTGCCGGTCTTGTCGAGCAGGAGCACATCGACGTCGCCGGCCGCTTCCACCGCGCGGCCTGACGTGGCGATCACGTTCGCCTGCATCATGCGGCTCATGCCCGCCACGCCGATCGCCGACAGCAGCCCGCCGATGGTGGTCGGAATCAGGCACACCAGCAGCGCGACCAGTGCGGTAATCGTGACGACATGTCCCGCCTTCGCCGCTTCGACCGAAAACATCGAGAACGGCAGCAGCGTGGCGGTCGCGAACAGCAGCACGAGCGTCAACGCGACGAGCAGAATCGTCAGCGCGATTTCATTCGGTGTCTTCTGACGCTTCGCGCCTTCCACCATCGCGATCATCCGGTCGAGAAACGCCTCGCCCGGATTCACGCTGACCCGCACGACAATCCAGTCCGACAGCACCCGCGTGCCGCCCGTCACCGACGAAAAGTCGCCGCCCGACTCGCGGATCACCGGTGCGGATTCCCCGGTAATCGCCGATTCGTCGACCGATGCCACGCCTTCGATCACCTCGCCGTCCGCCGGGATCACGTCACCCGTTTCGACCAGCACGACGTCGCCTTTACGCAGATCGGTCGCGGTCGTGATGCGGATCGGCGACTTGGGATGCGAGTCTTGCAGCTTCTTCGCCATAACGTCGCGCTTCGCGCCGCGCAGCGACGCCGCCTGGGCTTTCGAGCGTCCCTCGGCGAGCGCCTCCGCGAAGTTGGCGAACAGCACCGTGAACCACAGCCACAACGCGATCGCGAGGATGAACCCGGCGGGCGCCTCGGCCTGGCCGCCGAGCGCGGCGATCCAGAGAATGGTCGTCAGAATGCTGCCGACATAGACGCAGAACATCACCGGGTTGCGCAACTGGTGACGCGGCGCGAGCTTTTTGAACGAGTCGACGAGGGCCGGCCGGGCAATGGCCGGGTCGAACATCGAGCGCGCGGCATTGCGTGCCTGGCCGATGTTGCCGGGCTGATGAACCGGCGGTTGAAATCCGTTGCTCATGCTGTCCTCTCAGTCAATGTCCCGCGACCATGATCAGATGCTCGACGACGGGGCCGAGCGCGAGCGCCGGCACATACGTCAGCGCGCCGACCAGCACCACCGTGCCGAGCAGCAGCACGACGAACAGCGGGCCGTGCGTCGGCAAAGTCCCGGCGGTCGCGGAGATACGCTTCTTGGCGGCCAGCGACCCGGCAATCGCCAGCACCGGCACGATCGAGCCGAAACGGCCGAACCACATGGCGATGGCCAGCGTGGAGTTATAGAACGGCGTGTTCACCGACAAGCCGGCAAACGCGCTGCCGTTGTTATTCGCCGCGGAACTGTAGGCGTAGAGAATCTCGGAGAAACCGTGCGGCCCCGGATTGGCGATACCCGCCGTGCCGGCAGACGCCAGCACGCCGATCGACGCTCCGACCAGCACGAGCAGCGGCGTCAGCAGCACGGCGATCGACACCATCTTCATCTCGTACGCCTCGATTTTCTTGCCGATGTATTCCGGCGTTCGCCCGATCATCAATCCGGCCACGAATACCGCCAGCAACGCGAACACGAGCATGCCGTAGAGGCCCGAGCCGACACCGCCGAAGATCACCTCGCCGAGTTCGATCAGCAGGAGCGGGACGAAACCGCCCATCGGCGTGAGCGAATCGTGCGTATTGAGGACAGCGCCGCACGAAGCCGCCGTGGTCGCGACCGTGAAGATGCCCGATTGCGCGATGCCGAAGCGGGTTTCCTTGCCTTCCATGTTGCCGCCGGACTGCGCGACCGACGCGCTTTGGTCGACATGCAGCGACGAATACAGCGGATTGCCGTTCTGCTCCGATGCAATCTCACCCCAGCAGGCCACCGCGAAAGCAATCGTCATCGCGGCGAGCACCGCATAGCCTTGACGCCGGTCGCCGACCATCCGGCCGAACACGAGGCATAGCGCAGCCGGAATCAGCAGCATCGCGATCATCTGCACGAAGTTGGCGAACGGCGTCGGGTTCTCGTACGGGTGCGCCGAATTGGCGTTGAAAAAGCCGCCGCCGTTGGTGCCGAGCATCTTGATCGCTTCCTGCGACGCAACCGGACCCATCGCGATGGTCTGCTTGTCGGCCTTGTTGTCAACCATCACGGGATTGCCCTTCGCGTCCTTGACGGCGTTGCCCTGGGCATCGGTCTTCGGCGTCTGGTACGTCGTGACCTGCAGGGTCGGCACGTCCTGGTACGATTCGAAATTCTGGATCACGCCCTGACTGACGAAGACGAGCGCGATAACCGTCGCGAGCGGCGCGAGAATATAGAGCGTGATACGCGTCAGATCGACCCAGAAGTTGCCGATCGTGGCGGTCGTATGACGCGCGAAGCCGCGAATCAACGCGACCACGACGGCAATACCCGTGGCGGCCGACAAGAAGTTTTGCACCGTCAGGGCAGCCATCTGCGTCAGGTAGCTGACGGTGGATTCCGGCGTGTAGTCCTGCCAGTTCGTGTTGGTCACGAAGCTGATGGCCGTGTTGAAGGCGGCGTCCGGCGTCATGGGACCGAAGCCTTGCGGATTGGCGGGCAGCCATTGCTGAATGCGCAAAAAAGCATAGACCGCGAGCACGCCGAGCGTGTTGAACACCAGCACGGCTAGCGCGTAATACTTCCACGACATCTCAGCCTTGGGATCCACGCCGGCCAGCTTGTACACGACCGCTTCGATCGGCCGTCCAATGCGGCGCACGACAACCGACGAACCGTCGAGCACCGCCGTCATGTAGCGGCTGAGTGGAATCGCGAGCGCGATCAGCACGACGATGTAGACGCCGGGCTGAAACAGGTTGTTGAAGTTCATTCGAGTGCCTCCGCGCGCAGCAAGGCGTAGACGAGGTAGGCGAACAGAATCAGCGGCGAGGCCGCCGCAAGCCAGGTCATCCAGGTAGTCATGGACGGCCTCCCGGCGCGCGGCGAAGCTTGTCGCAGCCCACCACGAACGCGGCGACGAGGCCGCTGAATGCAATGATTGCAATGACGTAAAGCAGATCCATGGCGTGGCCTCCCACATCGGACTTCCGCACCAACGAATTTAGGAAACTCCGCGTAAACGCACTGTTAAGAGAGCGCGGAGATTCGTAAAAAACGTGGACCTGGTGTGAGAGACGGTTGTGCGTGGATGGCCAGAATGGACATCGCGAGGGCGCGGTGAGCCGGCGTCTAAGGGGCCGTCTCCGCTTGTGAGCGCATCCCTTCGCGCTCGAGCCACGAGCGGAACAGCACGACCAACTCATCTGCCGACTTCATCTCCGGAACGTAAGTGCAATAGCTCCGCGACGGCAGACGAGGACCGGCGAACGGCGCGACGAGCCGGCCGGTCGCGAGATCGTCGGCGACCAGCGCGGTCGGTCCCATTGCAATGCCTATCCCGTCGATGGCCGCCTGCAACGTCAGATAGAAGTGGTCGAAAGTCAGGGCGGCAGCCGGCCTGAGTGCGGGAATCTTTGCGCTCGCCAGCCAGTCCGGCCAAACCCGCGGAAGACTCGATGTATGCAGCAACGTATGCCGCCGCATATCGTCCAGCGTTTGAAGCGGCAGGCACTGCAAGAGCGCCGGACTACAGACCGGGATTCGCTCCTCGGACAGGAAAGGCCGCATCGCGTAGCCATAGAAGGTGTCCGGACCGCCCCGGACGATCACGTCGTAGGTCTCCTTCAGACTCTCCAACGACTCGTTCGACGTCTGCACATTCACGTCCACGTCGGGATGCGCGGCGCGGAATGTCGCCAGTCTCGGCACCAGCCAGCGCAATGTGAAGGTCGCGGGCGCATTCACGGACAATGTCCGGGAGAGCGTTTCGGGGAAACCGTATCTGGCCGTTGCCTGCGAGAGCTCCTCAAACAAAGGACCGATTTCCGCCAGATAAGCCTTCGCCGCCGGCGTCAGCGCGACGCGGCGGTTGTGCCGTTCGAACAACGATGCGCCAAGCCACTCTTCGAGCGCGCGCACGTGCTGGCTCACCGCACCGTGAGTCACATGTAGTTCGGCGGCAGCTTCCTTGAAGCTGCCGAGACGGCCTGCGGCCTCGAAGGCCCGCAAGGCATTGAGCGGTGGCAGTATCCGTTTCATTCGCAAGAGTTTATCTAACGCGAATCCTCAATTTATCTGGTTTGTAGGGCCGCTGCAAGATAGATATCCTTCTTACTGCACCGCTGATCTGGGTTAAGGCGGTCACAAGTCAGCGAGCGGACCTGGAAAGGCATGTTCGAGTTCGCCGACACCTCGCGCTCACAGATGGCGCTTGCACGCGTGGGCGTCATCTCCCGCACTCTTTCCGGCCTTGAAACTGCATGCTCAGTTATACCGGCGGTCTCGTCCTCTTTGCCGCTCTGCTCCACGCGAGCTGGAACGCGATGCTGCACGGCAACCGCGACCGCTTCCTGTCCATGACGTGGATGAGCATCGCCATCGCGGCGGTCGCCACGCTCGTGATCCTGTTCACGCCCCGGCCCGCCGACGCGGCCTGGCCGTACATCGCCGCATCGGGGCTCGTGCATATCGTCTACAACGTCAGCCTCGTGCGGGCCTATCGTCGCGGCGATCTGGCGCAGGCTTATCCGATCGCGCGCGGCTCGTCGCCGCTGCTCGTCACGCTCGGCGCGGCGCTCTTCGCGCATGAGGCAATCGGCCCCTTGCACGCGCTCGGGATCGCGATGATCTCGGGCGGCATCATCGCGCTCGCGCTGCAAGGCGGGCGCTTGTCGCGCGCGGGTGCACTGGCCGCGTTGGCGACCGGCGCGTCGATCGCGCTCTATACCGTGATCGACGGCATCGGCGTGCGTTTATCCGGCGGCGAGGCGCTCGCCTACACCGCGTGGATGTTCCTGTTCTATTGGCTGATGCCGGTGCTGTTCGTCGCGATGCGCGGGCTCGTGGCGCTGTGGACACCGGTACGAGCGGAGCCCATCGCCGTCGGCGCGTCGCTCGCGGGCGGCCTGGTGTCGATCGCGGCGTACGGCATCGTGATCTGGGCAATGCAGTCGGGCGCGATGGGCGCGGTATCGGCGTTGCGAGAGACCAGCGTGGTGTTCGCGGTGCTGATCGGGCGCGTGATTTTGCGGGAAGCGGTAAGCGGAAAGCGCTGGCTCGCGTGCGTGATCGTCGCCGCCGGGGCGGTTTGTTTGGGGCTTTGACCAGACAAGATCCCAACCAGCCCGAATCGAAGTGCGAGTTACCTTTCTTCAGCGTTCTTCGGAGTACAAGCAACTTCGCTGCCATGACGGCGGATTCGCCCTACAGTCTGCCAACTACGAAAGTCTTTTTTGTTCTACGCTATAGGTGCGGCCCGCAGCGCGTCCCGATGTCTGTCCCGCATCACGGCTATCTGGGAAAGCCTCTGACTCTGCTGCACCCCGCAGATGTTCCTCCAGCACGGTACGGTGTAACCGGCCGGAGGTGATCTCGTGCCAGACCCATCGCCACTCAACACCCAGGAAGCCCGGCGGACGTCGCTCCGACCGCGGCACTCGAACCCTGGTGCACCCGACCTATGGAGACTGATGATGTCGATTCGACTAGGAGAAGACGCTCCCGATTTCACCGCGGAAACCACCGAAGGGACGATCCGTTTTCACGAATGGATTGGCGACCATTGGGCAATCCTGTTTTCGCATCCGAAGGATTTCACCCCCGTTTGCACCACGGAACTCGGATACCTGGCGGCCCTCAAGCCAGAATTCGATAAGCGCAACACAAAAATTATCGGGCTCAGCGTTGATCCCGTCAGCGACCACACGGAGTGGGTCAAGGATATCGCGGAGACGCAGGGCCACGCAGTCAGCTATCCGTTGATCGGCGACTCCGACCTGAAGGTCGCGAAGCTCTACGACATGATCCATCCCGAGGCGAGCGGCGGCGGCCCGCGCACCGCGGTCGACAACGCGACCGTGCGCTCGGTGTTTCTCATCGGGCCGGACAAGAAGGTCAAAGCCATGCTCGTCTATCCGATGAGCGCCGGCCGCAATTTCGACGAAGTGGTGCGGCTGCTCGATGCGCTGCAACTCAACGCGAAACACGCGGTGGCGACACCGGTGAACTGGAAACCGGGTGAAGACGTCATCATTCCAACGTCCGTTTCCAACGATGCCGCGATGCAAAAATATCCGCAGGGTTTCAAAACCGTGAAGCCTTATCTGCGGTACGTTGCGCAACCGAAGTAAAGCGCGCATTGATTGGAGCGGCGCGCGCCGGACAGTGCGAAGTCCGGCGCGTGAAGTGAGTCCGGGTACATTCGTGCGCCCGGCCCTCTGAACGGGGCAGCGCCCAATTCGACTGCCTGCGAGGCAGTTGGCGACGCCGGGCGGGCCGCCATCTTCAAGCGCTCGCAGGAGCGGGCCGCGGAGCGAAATCGTGTTGATCTTCCGGCAGCTATTCGATCAGCAATCGTCGACCTACACCTATCTTCTTGCCGATAGCACGACGCGAGAGGCGGTGCTGGTCGATCCGGTATTCGAACAGGTGCGCCGGGATGCCGCCCTGATCGAAGAACTCGGCTTGCATCTGCTTTATACGATCGATACCCACGTGCACGCCGATCACGTGACCGGCGCATGGATGTTGAATCGCCGCATAGGTAGCAGGATTGCGATTTCGGCTGCGAGCGGCGCCGAAGGCGCGGACCGCTATCTGAGCCACGGCGACAAAGTCGAGTTCGGCGCGAGATACCTGACGATACGCGCGACACCGGGACATACCGATGGATGCATCACGCTCGTACTCGACAACGAGACCATGGCGTTGACCGGCGATTGCCTGTTGATCAGAGGCACGGGCCGCACGGATTTCCAGCGCGGCGACGCGCACACCATGTTTCGCGCGGTGCATGGCCAGATTTTCACGCTGCCCACCGCGTGCCTGCTCTACCCGGCTCACGACTATCGCGGTTTGACGGTCACGAGCGTGGGCGAGGAGCGGCGCTTCAATCCACGCCTTGGCGGTGAACTGTGTGAAGACGATTTCACCGGATACATGACGAACCTGCACCTGCCGCATCCGAAGCAGATCGATGTAGCGGTGCCCGCGAATCTGAAATGCGGCCTGGCGGCGAGCGTCCCTACGCAGATGACCGAGCCCGATTGGGCGCCGCTGACCTGCAGCTTTGCGGGCATCTGGGAAATCAATGCCCAGTGGCTGGAGGAAAATCTGCGCGCGGTCGAACTCGTCGATGTGCGGGAACCTGACGAGTTCAACGGACCGTTGGGGCGCATCCCCGCAGCCAGGCTCATTTCATTGGGCGAGTTGGCGGGGCGGACCGCTGAACTCACGAAGGACCGCCCGATCGTGACGGTCTGCCGGGCCGGTGGACGCTCGGCACAAGCCACGGTCATGCTGCGCCAGGCCGGATTCGAGCAGGTTGCCAACCTTCCCGGCGGCATGCTGCGCTGGCGTGCGGAAGGCCGCGTCGTTGAAAACGGCAGTGTGTAGGCGGTCTTCGCTACTGCTAGAAAGCCGGCTTCACCGGGTCGATGTTCTCTTTCGTCACGGGCGGCGCGCGTCACGCCATCGACGCTACGGTCGGTAAGCTTTGATAGAGCGCGAAATACCGCGGCCATGCGACCGGCCGCGCGGACTCCCGATCGTGGAATGCGCTATCAACCAGACCGACGTATCAAAACAGAACCCTAAAACAACGTGCGAAGGCCCACGCGCACCGCCGTCGACGATTGCCCGGTACTCACATACTCGCCGTTTGCAAACACAGGCGCTGCGCTCGATGAAACCGACACCACGACCACGCTGTACATCGCGCACCGTTATGGCGATGCGTACGCGCGAGCCATGCAGTTTGCGGAGCTCGCGCCTGGGTTACGTTAAGTGATCGAACCAGGGGAGCGAGCGCCGCCTTATCCCTTCCACGCCGCTCCCTCAGGAAAGTCATATTCATCGAGCGACGCCGCATGCATCTCGATGCTGTAACCCGGACGCTGCGGCGGCATATAACGGCCATTGCGGATCACAACCGGATCGACGAAATGCTCATGCAGATGATCCACGTATTCGAGCACCCGGTTTTCCAGCGACGCCGACACGCAGATATAGTCGAACAGCGAAATATGCTGGACGTACTCGCACAATCCGACACCACCCGCATGTGGGCACACCGGCACGCCGAATTTCGCCGCCATCAGCAGAACGACGATGACCTCGTTCAAGCCACCCAGCCGGCAGCTATCGACCTGACAGAAGTCGATGGCCTGCGCCTGGAGCAACTGCTTGAACATCACTCGGTTATGACAGTGCTCGCCCGTCGCGACGCCGATGGGCCGAAGCCGCTGACGGATCGCCGCATGCCCGAGAATGTCGTCGGGACTCGTGGGCTCCTCGATCCACCACGGATCGAATTCCGCGAGGCGCCGCATGTTCGCGACGGCTTCGTCGACATCCCACACCTGGTTCGCGTCCATCATCAGCTTCCGGTCCGCGCCAATTTCTTCGCGCAGGATGCGAGCGCGGCGCATATCCTCGTCGAGATTGCCGCCCACCTTCTGCTTGAAGTGCGTCCAGCCCTGCGCGACGCCTTCACGCGCGAGCCGGCGGATCTTGTCGTCGTCATAGCCGAGCCAACCCGCCGATGTCGTATAGGCGGGATAGCCCTGCGCGAGCATTTCCTTTTCGCGCTCGCCCCGCGTCTTCGCATGACGATGCAACATCGCGATGGCTTCCTGCGGCGTGATCGCGTCGGTCACGTAGCGGAAATCGAGGCAACGCACGAGTTCTTCGGGGCTCATGTCGACGAGCAACCTCCACACGGGCTTACCTTCCGCTTTGGCCCACAGATCCCAGGCCGCATTGACGACAGCCGCCGTCGCCAGATGGATCGCGCCCTTGTCCGGGCCGATCCAGCGCAACTGGCTGTCCGACGTCAGTGCGCGCCAGAAAGCGCCCATGTTCGCGGCAATATCCTCAAGCCTTTTACCGACGATCAGCGGAGCCAGCGCCTGTACCGCAGTCACGCAGATCTCGTTGCCGCGTCCGATCGTGAAGGTGAGGCCGTGGCCGGTGAGCGCGTCGGGCGAATCGGTTTCGAGCGTCACGTAGGCGGCGGAATAATCCGGCGCGGCGTTCATCGCATCGGAGCCGTCCAGCGAACGCGAGGTGGGAAACCGAATGTCACGGACGGACAGCTTGGTGATCGTGGGCATCTGAACACACTCCTCTGCGACAGCCATCGACTTCGGTCAAAAAGCAAAGAGGGCCGTGGCATCGAAAGACGCCGCGACCCTTCCCTCTCGCCGCATTCAAACAGCGACGCTCAATCGTAGAGCACGGCTGCGATCTTCGGATCGGTAATATTCGTCTTGTCGTACCAGTAGAAGCCCGTGTCGACTTTCTTGGGCAGCTTCTCGCCCTTCAGCGCCTTCACCGCGGAGTCGACCACGCACTTGCCGATGCCGACCGGGTTCTGCGTAATCGCGCCGGCCATCAAGCCAGAATTGATGTCGTCCTTCTGTTCCTTGCCCGAGTCGTAGCCGATCAGAACCAGCTTCTTGCCCGATTCCTTGACGCCGATCGCGGCGCCTTCCGCCGAGCCTTCATTCGCTCCGAAAATGCCCTTCAGATTGGGGTTGGCCTGAATCATCGTCTTGGCGATTTCCGCCGACTTCAAATGGTCGCCGCCGCCATACTGGACCGAGACGATCTTGATGTTCGGGTGCTTCGCTTTCATTTCATTGAGGAAGCCGTCGCGGCGATCGATGCCGGTGCGGCTCGTCTGGTCGTGCACGATCACGCCGACTTCGCCGGCATTGCCGACCGCCTCGGCCATCTTGTCGGCAGCGAGGGCGGCCGCGGCAATGTTATCCGTTGCACACGTCGTCAATGGAATATCGCTGTCCACGCCGGAGTCGAAAGCAATCACGGGAATCTTGGAAGCCTGCGCGCGCTTCAATAGCGGAATGGCCGCCTTGCTATCGAGCGCGGCGATGCCGAGCGCTTGCGGTTTCTTGGCGAGCGCGGCCGAAAGCATGTCGATCTGTTTGTCGACCATGGCCTCGGTTTCCGGACCTTCGAAGGTGATCCTGACGTTGTGCTCCTTGGCCGATTGTTCGGCGCCGGATTTGACGGCCTGCCAGAACTGATGCTGGAAACCCTTTGAGATGAGCGGGATGTAGGTGTCCTGCGCGTAGGTCACGCTCGTCCCGCCAATGAGAGCGCCAACGCCGACCACGACACCGATTAGTTTTCTTTTCAACATGGTGTTTCTCCTCCTAAGATGGGCTATCAACTTCAGCCGTTGGGGAGCTTATGGCGCTCCATTCCTTATCCTGTCCCGCGTCGCGTCAGCTTTTCTTGCGCCGCAAAATATCGCCATAGACCGCGAGAATGATGATGAGACCGGTCACCACGATCTGCCATTCCTGCGCGACGGACATAATGCGCAGACCGTTGGTCAGCACGCTCATGATGAACGCACCGATGATCGTGCCGAGAATCGTGCCCGCGCCGCCGCTGAGCGAAGTCCCGCCGATCACCACGGCCGCGATCGCTTCGAGCTCGTAACCTTGGCCTAGCGCCGGCTGCGCCGAATTCAAACGCGAGGCGATGAGCAGACCGGCGACGCCGCAAATCGCTCCGCTCAGGCCGTAAACGGCGATCTTCCACCGATCGACATTCACGCCGGACAGGCGCACTGCTTCTTCATTGCTGCCGAGCGCAAAGGTATAGCGGCCGAGCGCCGTGCGATTGAGCGTGATCGAACTCACCACCGCCAGGAAAAACAGAATCAGGACCGCGTTCGGCACAGGCAGGCTCGGCAACAGGTCACCGATCAACGAATCCTGCGAGATCATGTAGAAGTTTTCGGTGTCGGTGAAATAGATCGGCTTGTCGGCCGAGACAACCAGCGACAACCCTTTCAGCAGCATCATCATGCCCAGCGTGGCGATGAACGGCGGTATTTTCATTTTCGCCGTCAGCGTTCCCGAAACGGTCCCACAGATCGCGCCCGTGCCAATCGCGGCAAGGACGCCGGTCCACATCGGCAAATGCCAGTAGGTCAGAAACACGCCGCAAATGACCGCCGTGAAGGTCATCAACGTGCCGACCGACAGATCGATGCCGCCGGTAATGATGACGAACGTGCAGGCGATCGCCAGCACGCCGTTGACCGCCGTCGCCTGCAGAATCCCGAGCATGTTGTCCATCTGCATGAACGCGGGAGACGCGAAGCTGAAAAACACCAGCAGCAGAATCAGGCTCCCGAAGGCGAGCAGCTTTTGCAAAGCGGTCGGCGTAAAGACGCGGGCTCTCAGGCCCGAAAATGTCTTTTTACTACCCAGCGCCGATGCATCCGATGGCAATGTCATGAAAGACCTCTTGAGGCTCACGCCGCGTTTAAGGGTTCGCGCTGCGTCGCCAGTTGCATGATGCGCTCCTGGGTCGCACCCGCCGCCGGAAGTTCGCCAGTAATGCGGCCCTCGCACATCACGACGATGCGGTCGCTCATGCGCAGGATTTCCGGCAGTTCCGACGAGATCATTACGATTGCCTTGCCCTGCTCCGCGAGCGAGCGCAGCAGCTTGTAGATTTCGCTTTTGGCGCCGACGTCGATGCCGCGCGTCGGCTCGTCGAAGAAGAGCACGTCGCAGTCGCGCTCGAGCCATTTCGCAATGACGATCTTCTGCTGATTGCCGCCCGACAGCAGCCGTACCTCCTGCGTCGCGGAAGGCGTGCGAATGGCGAGCAGATTGATGAAATGCGCGGCGGTCCGCCGTATCTGCGTGCGGCGCAGGAAGAAGTTCAGCGACAGGAATTTGCGCAAGTTGGACATCACGATGTTCGATTCGACGCTCATGCCGGTCGCGAGACCGAAACGCTTGCGGTCTTCCGAGAGATAGCCGATCCCGCGCGCCACTGCATCGCTCGGATTCCTGATCGTCGCTTTCACGCCTTTCACGACGATCTCGCCCGATTCGATCGGATCGGCGCCGAACACCGCGCGCGCGACTTCGGTGCGACCGGCGCCCATCAAGCCCGCAAAGCCCAGTATCTCGCCCTTGCGCAGCGCGAAACTTACGTCTCTAACCAGCGGGCCGGCATTCAGATTGGTGACTTCGAGTGCGACCTCGCCCTGGTTGGCAATGTGCTGGGAAGGCGCGGCGTCGGTCAAGGTTCGCCCGACCATCATGCCGATGATCGCTTGCACGGTAGTGTCTTTCGCCGCGACCGTGGCCACATATTCCCCGTCGCGCAATACGGTGACACGGTCGGCAATCTGCTTCAGCTCGTCCATCTTGTGCGAGATATAGATGATTCCCACGCCCCGGCTCTTCAACTCGCGGATGATGCGGAACAGCTCGGCGATTTCGGCGTCGTTGAGCGCCGAGGTCGGTTCGTCCATGATCAGCACGCGCGAATCGAACGACAAAGCCTTGGCGATCTCGACCATCTGCTGCCTCGCGACAGTGAGCGAGCTGACCACCGCGCGCGGATCGAGAGTCACGTGCATGCGGGCGAGAATGTCGTGCGCTTGCGCGTTGAGCTTGTCTTCGTCGAGGAACAGGCCGAGGCGTCCACGCGGCTCGCGGCCGATGAACATGTTCTGCGCAACGGTCAGATGGTTCATCAGCTGGAGCTCCTGATGAATGATGCCGACGCCCACGGCCTGCGCCTCGCGCGGGCTTTGGAAATCGACCGGCTGGCCGTCATAGAGAATTTCGCCGGTATCCCGTGTGTACACGCCGGCGAGGATTTTCATCAGCGTCGACTTGCCCGCGCCGTTCTCGCCCATTAGCGCGTGGACCTCGCCCGCCATGAGTTCGAATTGGACTTCGTGAAGTGCCCTCACGCCAGGAAAGCGCTTGCTGAGCCGTTTGACGGAAATGAGCGGGATCATGATGCGGATCGAACGACAAATCCGCGAGCGCCGCCAGCCTCATTGCGAGGAGCGGAGCGAAAAAGCATGGAACGCCGCTGGGCCGGGCGCCGCCAGGTATCACCGTGCAAAGACGGACGGTGCAAAGCGCGGTTGAAATCGCAACGAGAAGCCAGACGCATTGCTGGGCCCTCAAATCGATGTGCCACGATTTTACGACGCTGGACGTCGCCGGCTCAAGGTTAGGCATTCCCTAATATCATGAGGCGAATGCGCCGCGCCCGCTTCCCACTATTTGATTTGTCGCCGACTTCAGGCCGATTTGTTGGCCTTCAATATCAGAACAGTTGGGCGCCAAGCTCGCGCAGGCTGTTCCATTTCACGGTGCTGACAAAAGTGCGGCCCGTGGTGTCGAGCGATTCGATCATCGCTCGTTGGCCACGCGCTTCGGCGACGACGCGCACGATGCGCGCCTGGTAGTGCAGCAGCGCGCCAATCGGCGGGCACAGCGTTTCCCGGCGAATCCGCGATCGTTTCTTTTCCATACCCAATCTATATAGATGTCCAGCAAGTTGCAGGGCCGCCGACTAGCCACGGCGTCTCTGCGCGTGATCCTACCAGGTTGGCCGGCAATGGTCCAGGTCGTCCAGCGGCGCGCGGCATGGCCTCGCCGTGGTCCGCCCGCCAGCCGCGAAGCTTACGTTAGTCTGAAAATCACGCTAATTCATCGCTAATTCAAGCCCGATACGATCATCGTCATGATAACGACGGGGATGACCCATGGCCGACGTGCTTGAATGGCTCATAGATATCTCGGTGGCGAGCGCGAGTGCCGCGGCCACCGGTTCGATCTTTCTGCTGCTGGTCGGCGTGGCTGGCGAGACGCGCCGGCATGTCGTCAAACATCGCGATGTCGGCCGGATGGGAAAAGCGCAGCGTTTGAGATACCGGCTTTATCGGCTGGACGGCAGGTAGGCCGTGACGTATGCCGGCAATCGGCAGAGGAGCATCGCAGCGTGAGTCACCTGTTCATCGCACTCGGCGTCTTTCTGTGCGTGTTCAGCAGTGCGCTGCTTGGACTGTACTTGAGCTCCATGTTGCCCGATCATCATTTGAGCGATGCGTCGAGCAGCGCAATCAAGCTCGCCATCGGTCTTGTGGCGACGATTGCGGCCTTGGTGCTCGGCTTGTTGATTTCGTCCGCGAAGGGCTCGTTCGATACCGTCGATAACGACCTGATTCACAACGCCGCCAACATCATCCGGCTCGATAGCGTGCTGTCGGAGTATGGGCCGCAGACTCAGGACTTGCGTAGTTCGCTCAGGCGCAATTACGCCGCCTGGATCGATCTGCTCGCCTCCTCCGACGCCACCCGTGCAGCCAGATTGGATAGCCCCGAAATTCGAGATGGATACGCCGCTCGACGGCATCGTCAAGATACCGATCGCCCCGATGCGTGATGCGCTCGCGCGCCTCGGCACATAGCCGGCCAGGTTGCGCAGCACGCGCACGCGGCATGAGGCAGTCGCGCGTGAAACACTTATCGTCGATATTTCCAGCGCGAAGATTTTGACTTTTCCCTGTCGGCCGGTCAATATATCTTTTCATTGTAAAAATACCGACCGCGACCCACAACCATGAAAGAAGCAACGTCACGCCGCAAAGCGTCCGCGCCGCCGAAAGCGCCAGCCCCAGCCCCAACTCCAGTTGATCACTCGTCGCGTGACAAACCGTATCATCACGGCGCGCTGCCCCATGCGCTGCTCGAAGCGGCGGAGGTCGTGCTACGGCGCGACGGCATTCGCGGCCTGACGTTGCGCGCTATTGCACGTGAAGCGGGCGTATCGCATACGGCGCCCCAGCATCATTTCGGCGACACAGCCGGTGTGTTGAGCGAACTTGCCGCCAGCGGACACCGGCGGCTCGCCGCTACCATGGCGGAGCAGGCGGACGGTATCGAAGCGGGCCAGGCGCGGCGCAAAGCTACCGCCCGTGGCTACGTCAGGTTTGCGGTGGCCAATCCCGATTTGCTGCACCTCATGTCGCGCAACGAAATGCTCGACGCCGCGCGCCCTGCCCTCGTGCAGGCGCGGCAAGCGTCGGCGCGCGCCCTGGCCGGGGTAGTCAGCGCGCCCACCGAACGCACGGAGGAGGATAAGTCCTCGTTCGGCCGAACCACTGCGGCTCAGGCCATTGCCATGACCGCAGCCTGGGCGTACGTTCACGGGCTTGCTTTGCTTCTGATCGACGGACGCCTGAATGCGCTGGCCGCATCCGCCGACGGCATACGAAGCGCCGAGGATCTGGTGGAAGCCGCGATCGAGCACGTCCAGATCGTTCCCGCCGATCCCGCAGGCAAAGGCAGAAAATGAACGCGAGGCTCACGTCGCGATGAAACAACGCGCATCCTGAAGTCAACGACGGGAAGGCGTGCTTCCTCTCGCGTCCTGGCCACTCGCTCTTCGTGAAGTTCACCTACATGCTCAAATCGCTCCGCAACCAACTCGTTATCGCAATCGGCGCCGTGGTGAGCCTGTTCGCTATTCTGCAAGGCGTCAGCTCCTACCAGTTCTGCGTGGCCGGCATGAGCGCGGTGCTCGACCTGCGCATGGAACAGGTCGCATCGCGTTTACGGGGCGGCTTCGGCGACGGCATCCCGACGGTTCCGGCGCGCGGGTCGCAAGACGCCCGCGATATTTTCATCGTCATCTGGAAGGAAGGCGAGACACAGCCGGTGCGCTCCACCGAGCCGTCGCTGCTCCTGCCGCGCGATGCGGCCGCGGGCTTCACGTCGCCGGTCGTCAATGGCGAACGGTGGCGGATCTACACCGCTCGCGACGGCGCTCAGACCATGCAGGTCGCGCAGCGCCTGTCCGTGCGTCATGAGATCGAGGAGACCGCCGCGACGAAGACCCTATGGCCGATCGTCGTGCTGATTCCGCTCGTCTGGGCCGCCGTTATCTTCGTCGTGAGTCGTTCGTTGCGGGAACTGAACCGGCTTGGCAACGAGGCCCGTGTTATCGATGTGAACCATCTGCAAGCGCTGCCGCTCACAGGCGTACCCACCGAATTGCTGCCGTTCATCCGCTCGATCAATCTGATGATCGAGCGACTTGCCCGCTCCATCGAGAGTGAACGCAAATTCATTTCCGATGCCGCGCACGAGTTGCGAACGCCGCTCACGGCTCTGCAATTGCAGGCCGATAATCTGCAACGCGACATCATGCCCAGCAATCAGGAACGGTTTCGCGCGCTTCAAGGCGGTATCACACGAAGCAGCAATCTGATTTCGCAGTTGTTGCGGCTCGCGCGCGCGGACGCGCCGCCCGTCGGTCAATCGCTGACACGGGCAATGGTCAGCGTCGATGTCGCGGCCGCCGTCGTCAACGCCATTTCCGATGTGCTGCCGATTGCCATGCAGCGTGGCATCGACATCGGCGCGGACGAAATGGTCAGCGCCAATGTGCGCGCAATCGAACTCGACGTCGGCACGGTGATCAAGAACCTCGTCAGCAATGCGGTTCGCTATACGCCCGACGGCGGCACAATCGATTTGTCGACCCGCGTGCAGGCCGGCATGGTCTCTGTCGAAGTGAAGGACACCGGCTCCGGTATCGACGAAACCCTGCTGCCTCGCGTGTTCGATCGGTTCTTTCGCGCCAATACGGACATTGAAGGCAGTGGGCTCGGACTGTCGATTGTGAAAGCGATTGTCACGCGGTATGGCGGGACGGTGACGCTGCGAAATCGCGGCGATGGGCAGTCCGGCATCGTTGCGACGGTCAGTTTTCCGATCGAGCCGGACGGTGGTGGTCGATGAGTTTCATATCCGGTTTTAGTGGCGCAAGTAAATCGACTTCAGACCCACGTCATGGCCCGGACGCAACAACTCGACCGAAGCTGCGCTCGCATGCGTGCCGTTGTTGCCGACAGCCGGCGCGGTATGCGCCGACATTTGCGGTGAATCGACACTGACGACTTCATAGGCCACCGTCTCGACCTGCATTTCATCGATCTGCGTGACAGGTTGCGCGAACGCCGCAGTCGGCAAAGCGATCATGCCGGCGATCAGTGTGGTGCGAAGAAACTTGTTCATGGTCATTCTCCTTCAAAGTTGCAACTTCATTCTGGGTATGGGATGCGGTTCGCGCTATCGCGACGTTGCTTGCCGGGTCAATCGCGGCTCCGTTTGCAAATGAACGGCGGTTCTTTACGAAGTAACCCGGCCAGCCACGAAGACATATTGCGCGCCCAGAATTAGCGCTGAATGAGGGAACCCGGATTACCCGCCCTGCCCTTCGGCCAGCCCGGTCCGCACAGCGTCGTGCTGCGCCGGACGTTCAGCGCCGCGGGCTCGCCTACGCCCGCGCCGTGCCATCCATTGCGCGCATTCCCCGACGATGCCGCGTCTGAACAGCAAAACACAGGCTACGAACATCACGCCGGTCAACAAACTGACCGACTCGCCCAACCCTTGAAACCACGCGATCTGCGTCACGTCGGCCAGCCAGCCGCCAAACGCAGCCAACCTGGATTCCAGCACGACGACGATCACCGCGCCCACCACCGGGCCCAGCCGCGTTCCAAGGCCGCCGATCAACGTCATCAGAATGACCGTACCGGATAGCGTCCAATGCACATCCGAGAGCGTCGCAAAACCCAGCACCAACGTTTTCATCGCACCGGCAAGCCCCGCCATTGCGGCCGATAGTACGAACGCGAGAAGCTTGAAGCGGTCCACGTCGTAACCGAGGGAAATCGTCCGCGCTTCGTTCTCTCGCAGCGCCGTGAGGATTCTTCCAAACGGAGAATGAATGACCCGGCCAAGGAACAGAAAGACGACCGTCGTAATCGACAGGATCACGAAATACAGCGTTAGATCGTTATCGAGCGGAAGCACGCCGAACAGACGCCCGCGCGGTACGCCTTGCAAACCGTCTTCACCGCCCGTGAACGGTGCCTGAACGCAGAAAAAGAACAGCATCTGCGCAAAGGCCAGCGTCACCATTGCAAAATAGATTCCCTTGCGGCGAATGGCGAAGAGCCCGAATATCAGCCCGAGTGCCGCGCCCACACCCGTACCGAGAAGCAACGCCACTTCCGGAGGGCAGCCATGGTCCCGCATGGCGCTGCCCGCGATGAAAGCGGCCCCGCCGAAGAACGCCGCGTGCCCGAACGACAGCAAGCCGACATAGCCGAGCAGCAAATCCAGCGAGCACGCGAACAGGGCGAAACACATCAGCTTCATCAAGAACACCGGATAGGCACCCATC
This sequence comes from Paraburkholderia aromaticivorans, assembly GCF_012689525.1. Taxonomy (NCBI): domain Bacteria; kingdom Pseudomonadati; phylum Pseudomonadota; class Betaproteobacteria; order Burkholderiales; family Burkholderiaceae; genus Paraburkholderia; species Paraburkholderia aromaticivorans. Next base: position 474,904 of record NZ_CP051515.1, on the reverse strand, counting down.
CACGGAGCGACAGCCAGACAGCCCAACACGACAACCCCTACAATCCAATTTCGCATGATGTGCCTCACTTCGAATTGCCAAACAGACCACTTGGACGCACGAGCAGCACGAGCGCCATGATCACGAACACGACCGTCGCGGACCCTTCCGGATAGAACATCTTGGTCAGCCCTTCGATCAGGCCAAGGCACAGACTGGTAATGACCGAGCCCGCGATCGATCCCATGCCGCCAATCACGACGATCGCAAACACGGTGATGATCACGCTCTGGCCCATCAGCGGCGACACTTGCATGACGGGTGCGGCGAGCACGCCGGCCAGCGCGGCAAGTGCCACCCCGCTGCTGTAAGTCAACGTGACCATGGCCGGTACGTTGACGCCGAATGCCGCCACTAGCTTGGGGTTCTCGGTCGCCGCGCGGAGCAGCGCGCCAAGATTCGTACGCTCGATCGTCCACCAGACGCCGGCACACACGAGCAACGACGCCACCACCACCCATCCCCGATAAGCCGGCAGCACCATGAAACCTAACTGCATGCCTTGCATCAGCCCCTCGGGCGCCGGATAGGACATGCCCGAAGCACCATAAAGGGACCGGCATAGTCCCTCGATAATCAACGTCAGGCCCAACGTGAGCAGTAAGCCGTAAAGATGATCGAGCTTGTAGATCCGGCGCAGCATGGTCCGCTCGACGAGCGCCCCTAACACGCCGGCCACGAACGGTGCGGCGATCAGCATCGGCCAATAGCCGAGACCGAGATAGTTCGTGCCCATCCATGCCAATAGCGCACCTAGCATGAAGAACGCGCCGTGCATGAAGTTGATGACGTTCAGCAGCCCGAAGATGACAGACAAGCCCAGGCTCAAGACAGCATAGAAGCAGCCGTTCATGAGACCGAGGACCAGTTGGCTGGAGAACGCCGCAAGCGGAATACCAAAGAGTTCCACGATGATCGTCCCGTTCAAACGTTGAGCAGTTCCTGAAGCACGCCAGTCTTTTCGGCTAGAAGGCTTGCGTCGAATGTTTCGACGATCTGCCCGTGCTCCATTACGTAAAAGCGATCGGCGAGCGGAGCCGCAAATCGGAAGTTCTGTTCGACCAGCAGCACCGTGAAGCCGCGCGACTTGAGGAGCGTGATGACGCGCGCCAGCGTCTGCACGATCACGGGCGCCAGCCCCTCCGAAATTTCGTCGAGTAGCAACAGGTTGGCGCCGGTGCGCAAAATCCGCGCAATCGCCAGCATCTGCTGCTCGCCGCCCGACAGGCGCGTGCCCTGACTCGCTCTGCGTTCCGCGAGATTTGGAAAAATCTCGTAGATCTCTTCGAGCGACATGCCGATAGCATTCGACACCGGCAGCCGCGGCGGCAGCAGCAGGTTTTCTTCGCACGACAAGCCCGCGAAAATGCCGCGCTCTTCCGGGCAATAACCGACACCCAATCGCGCGACGCCTTGCGGTGGCATCCCGATCGTTTCCCTGCCGTTCACGCAGATCGACCCTCGCCGTGCGTCGGTTAAACCCATGACGGACTTAAGCGTCGTACTGCGCCCGGAACCATTGCGTCCCAGCAACGTGACCACCTCGCCGCGTGCCGCGCGAACCTCGACGCCGTGCAGAATGTGCGATTCCCCATACCATGCATGCAGTCCCTTGATATTCAGAACATCGGCACGTGTTTGCTGGTTGTCCGCCGACGCCAGGCTCTCCAGGCGTTCAGTGTTCAAGCGATCCATTTTCGGTCCCCATGTAGGCTTCCCGCACTCGAGGGTCGGCGGCCACGACTTCGTAGGCGCCTTCCGCGAGAACCTCTCCGCGTTGCAGCACCGTGATGGTGTCCGAGATGCTGGAAATGATTTTCATGTTGTGTTCGACCATCAAAATTGTTCGGCCGGCCGAGACCTTCTTGATGAGCGCCGTGACCCGATCCACGTCTTCATGACCCATGCCTTGGGTCGGTTCGTCGAGCAACATCAACACCGGATCCATCGCGAGCGTCGTGGCAATTTCGAGCGCACGCTTGTGGCCGTATGAAAGCTCGGCGGTTTTGATGTCGGCAAATGCGGCCAGGCCCACTTCATCGAGCAGTTCCAGCGCGCGCTTCCTGAGTCGACCGAGCACCGCGCTACTCATCCAGAAACGGAACGACACGCCAAGCGCGCGCTGCAAACCAATACACACGTTCTCAACCGGGCTCAGATGCGGGAATACCGCGGAGATCTGAAACGATCGAATCACGCCACGTCGTGCGATCGAGGCCGGCGCCGCGCGCGTGATCTCCTTGCCGTCGAAGAAAATCTGCCCTGATGTGGGCGTCAGAAACTTGGTCAGCAGGTTGAAGCAGGTCGTCTTGCCCGCGCCGTTCGGCCCGATCAGTGCGTGGATCGTGCCGCGCCGGACACGCAAATCGACGGCGTTGACAGCCGTAAAGCCGTTGAACGACTTGGTGAGGCTGCTGGTTTCAAGAATCAGGTCGGTGTGCGCCATACCCGCTCTCCTCGTCCATTGGACGCATGCGTTAAAAAGAGGGTTTCAGCCGACCACGGGGAGCGTTTCGATCGCATAGCTATGCGTCAACGAGCGCCGCAGGATCGGATCTTCGAGTTCGATGTCGAAACGCTCGGCCGGCCTGATGCCGCCGAGCGCGGCGAGCGTGCCGCAGAGCATGGCTGTGCGATCCACGAAGCGGCCGTCCCGGCGGGCAAACTCGTCGAGCAGATCCTGCGGCGCGCGCATGGCTGTCACCTTGCCCTGCTGATAGAGCACGCGCTCGCCGTCGATCGTCGCGTAGGAACGCAACACGAGTTCGTCCCAGTGACCGGCGACCTCGCTCAGGCGCCAGAGCTTGCGTGAACACGGCTTGCCGCACATCTGTTTCGATACGGTGATGCCGTAGGTTTCCACTTCGCGATCGGTGTGGTCGGACGCGATACCGACGAACGTTTCGCCCGCGTCTTTCAACAAGACGAATTCCACTTCGCCACTGCTCTGCGTGCCGGTCGCCTGGATCTTCGGTGTCGGTTCGAGCCGGTCGGCGGCGACACGGTAAAAGACGGGCGTATAAGCCGGCCGCTTGACGCCCAACTCTTCCAGCTCGCGAATGTGCTTTTCCATGGCGACGGTGTCGCGGCCGGTCCAGCCGGCGATGACCAACGTGTCGATCGAGATGATTCGCCCGAACGAACCGTGACTGTCTTCGACCTCAAACGAAATGTCTTTCATCACATACTCCTTAAAAGCGTGTGCCCGTTCGACGCCCCGGCCACACGCGATTCGATTCAGTTAGATTTCGCGGTGACGAGCGGACAGCGGCTCGCACTGAGCGGCGCGAACGCTTCCTGCGCCGGAATGACCTGCTTGATCGTGTAGTAGTCCCACGGCTTTTTGGACTGTTGCGGGCTCTTGACCTCGGCCAGATACATGTCGTGGACCATCAGGCCATCGGCGCGAATCGTGCCGTTCTTCGCGAAGAAATCGTCGACAGGGGTTTTCTTCATCTGCGCGATAACCGTATCGGCCGCATCGGTTCCGCTCGCCTTGATGGCTTTCAGGTAGTGCAGCGTCGACGAATAGACGCCCGCCTGGACCAGCGTCGGCATGCGCCCGGTTCTCGCGAAGAAGCGTTGCGACCACGCGCGACTTGCGTCATCGCGGTCCCAATAGAAAGGCGTGGTCAGCATCATTCCCTGCGCCGCCTGCAGTCCCAGGCTATTGATGTCACTGATAAATAACTGCAAACCCGCGATTTTTTGCTTGCCTTGCCCGATCACGCCGAATTCGCGTGCCGTCTTGATCGCATTCACGGTATCGCTGCCCGCGTTGGCGAGGCCAATCACCTTTGCTTTCGACGCCTGAGCCTGCAACAGATAGGACGAGAGATCCGACGAATTGATCGGATGCTTCGCCTTGCCCACTACCTTGCCGCCGGCTGCCGTCAATGCGGCGGTCGCGTCCTTTTCCAGCGACGCCCCGAGCGCATAGTCGACGGTCAAAAAGAACCAGGTGTTGTCGCCGCTGCGCGCCATCGACTTCACGAGGCTCGTGGTGAATGCATACGTGTCGTACGAGTATTGAATCGTGTACGGCGAGCAGTCTTCATTGCTAAGACGTGTGGTCCCGGCGCCGCTCGCAATGGCGATCCGATGCTTCTCCTTCGCCACGTTCGACACCGCCAGCGCGACGGAGGACGGCAACAAGTCCTCGACCATGTCCACGTGCTGGTTATCGAACCAGTCTCGCGCGACGGTGGCGGCCACATCGGTCTTGTTCTGATGATCGGCGCTGATCACTTTGATGGGTACGCCATTAACCTTGCCACCGAAATCCTCCGCCGCCATCTGCGCAGCGACCACGGAACCCTTTCCGCCGATGTCGGAGAAGATGGAAGACATATCGGTGAGCACACCGATTTTCACCACACCGCCATTGGTCATGACCGGATCGGCGGCATGGGATAGAGCGGCGCACAGCATGGCCGCGACTGGCACGGCGGTAAGCGCGGAACGTTTGAACATGGACTCCTCCTTGATAGGGATAGCGAGCGTGGTGCCGGACGGCTAACCAACGCGCGATGTCAGCCGGTATGACGCAGAATCGCTTCGACACCGGCGCCGATTGCAAGCAGACGCCGGTCGCTCATCGGTCGTCCCATCAACATCACACCGACGGGCGCGCGACCCGTCTCGTGACAAGGAATGGACAACGCGCACAGATCGAGCAGGTTGGCGATCGACGGATTGCGCAGTAGCAGCCGATTCGTCGACGTATAGACACGCTCGTCGGCAAGATCCGCGATGCGCGGCGCGACAATGGGTACGGTCGGACATACCACCGCATCGAACGGCTGCAATTCGATATCGGCCTGCCTGCACAGCAGCGAGCGGCGAGCTTGGGTGCGGATGTATTCGGCTGTGCTTTGCTGGCTGCCGAAACGGATGCGGGACAGAACCCGCGGGTCATACTGATTCGCCTGGTTGCAGATCATGTCGACGTGCCACGCCCACGCTTCGGCAGCTACCAGTCCGCCGTGCTGCGTCAACTCGGCGAGTGCGTTCCAGCTGTCGAATTCCACTTCTCGCAGCATCGCGCCGGCTGCCGCGAGTCTGGAGAGCGTGATCTCGAACGCGTGGGCCACGTGCACGTCCATGTCGTCGAGCACCGGTTTCGTCGGCACGGCGAGGCGCAAGCCGCGTACCGAAGAAGGCGACGTTGACGCGTCTGTTTCGCCGGCCATGACCGAATCGATCAAGGCACAACACGCGACGCTCGGCGCCATGGATCCGACCGAGTCGTAACTGCACGACAAGGGCACCACGCCGTCCAGTGAAATACGCGACGCGGTGGGCTTGAAACCGGTTACGCCGCACAAGGCCGCGGGAATCCGGCACGAACCGCCCGTGTCCGAGCCGATCGCGGCTGCCGCCATGCCGTCCGCCACCGACACCGCCGCGCCGGAGGATGACCCGCCAGGAATGCGCGCCGTCTCGCGATCGAACGGATTCGCCGGCGTGCCGTAGTGCGGATTGATGCCGAGACCCGAGTACGCGAACTCCGTCATGTTGGTTCGGCCCACGAATACGGCGCCGGCCGCACGCAACCGGCCAATCGCCACGGCATCGCGCGCGGCTGCCTGCTCGGGCAGAATGCGCGCCCCAGCCCGGGTGATTTCGCCTTGCACGTCGAAGAGGTCCTTGACCGAAATCGGGATTCCGGCGAGCGGGCCCGCGACACCGTATCGACGCAGCGCATCGCTCGCCATCGCCTGCGTGGCCGCCGCGGGGCTGGTGCCGTGCGGGAAGACTCTTCGGCCCTCACCCGCATCGGCTTCGATGTTCCCGACACATGAGGCGAGCAGCGCCTGTGCGTCGAGATGGCGATTGGCGAGTTGAGTACGCAGGGCGTCGATGGCGGGCAACATGATCAGGCCGGATCGAAGTAGTGAATCTCGAGCAGCACGCAGCCCTTTTCCGACTTGAACGGACCGTGGTAGGCGCCGGGCGGCCGCACCGCATAGGTGTAGCCATTGAACGGCGTGCCGCCTTGACCGACTTCGTCGTTGCCGACCGTCAGGTCGCCCTCCACCAGAAACACCTCTTCCCAGTAGTCGTGCACGAACGGCCTCTTCGTAAAGAGTCCGGCAGGCAAGCGCAGCAAACGCGTGCGGCTGCCTTTCCTGTTCTCCGTATCCAGCGAGCCGGAAAGGATCAGTTCCTGCGCGCCGGAAGCGGGATCGTAGCCTTCCGGCAATTGCCAGCCCCGCTGCATTTCCAGCGTGTGAAACTCGTCATGAAGTTTGTTGATTGCCATGCTGCTCTCCTGTGTGAGTTGGAATCGGTGCAATGCGAAATCAGGCGGCCTGCAATGTCGCGAGTTCAGCGCCGAGCGAGTAGCTCGACAACAGTTCGTCGACGAGGCTCGTCGCGCGCGGCCAGTCGTAGGTGCGGAATGCGTGGCCCTTCGTGACGAACGACGCGCCCGCATAGAACAATTCGTATTGGTTGTGGCGCGACGCGAACTCGGAGCCGACAGCGTCCCACGCGAGCTTGAAGAACTTGACGCGTTCCTCGGGGCTGCAGACAGGTGATTTCTGGGTCTTTTCGATGATGCGCAGGAGATCCGGATTCTCGAAGTCGCGAATGCTCGACGGCAGCATGATCATTCCGCCGCCCGCGAGTTCGCGCAGCGTGTTGAGCACCTTCGAATACAGTTGCTGCGTCACCACCTGCGAGCCGTAAAGCATGTTGCGGTCCGGCACGAAGTAGCCGTTCTCGACGCGGCCCTTCGCCTCCATGCCGTAGACCCACGCTTCCACCATCGACGCTTCAGAGGCGAGTTGCCCCAACGTTTCGCGGACTTGCGGGAAGCTGTTGGTCCCGTTGATTTCCGTGATCTTCAGCGCCACACCGACGAGGAAGCGCAGCTTGACCATCAGGCGTACCTGGCATTGGTAGTTCTGATAGCTGTGCGCAGGTGTTGCGTGGAATTGCTTCGCGCACATTGCCACGTCGCCGGCCACGAAGATGCGCTCCCACGGCACCTTGACGTCGTCGAAGTACAGCACTGCGTCGTTTTCGTCGTAGCGGCTCGACAGAGGGTTGTCGAAAACCGAAGGCGAATTCTCTTCGTACGATTTGCGCGACATCACTTTCATACCCTTGGCGTTCATGGGTATGGCGAACGACAACGCATACATCTCGTCGCCCGGGCGTAGCGGCTGGATGCAACTGCAGAAAACCTCGTTTGCCATGATGCCGCTGGTAGCGAGCATCTTCGCGCCGCGCACGGTGATACCTTCCGCGTCCTGATCGACGATACCGACCGCCAAGTACTTGTCTTCCTGCTCGTGCGCCGCCTTCGCCTGATTGGCCTGAGGATTGACGATCACATAGGTGAGAAAGAGGTCGTTGTCGCGTGCATATTTGTAGTAATCGCGCAAGGCGCCGGCGCGCGCCGGATCATACTGCTCGAACACATCGATGCCCATATACATGCCCGAGATGCACGAAGCGACGTGATCTGGCGAACGGCCCATGAAGCCGTAGTGGAGTTCCGTCCATGCTTCGAGCGCGGAGCGCCGCTCGACCAGTTCGTCATAGGAGGTCGGCAGTTGCCAGATCTTGCTGATGCGACGCCCGGTGTCAGGCGACGCGAAGGTCATCTTTTCGACGTTCTCGGGGCGAGCCTGGAAGTCGTACAGATTCGCGTAGCTGCGAATGGAATTGCGAAACGCGGGATGCGCCGTCACATCGCCGACGGCTTGACCGTTGATATAGACCTGCCGTCCATCGCGCAGCGACGCGATATGTTGAGTGCCGTTCTTGATCATGATGTTCTCCAAAAATTGGGGCAGCTATGCGCTCAAGCGGAAGGCTGGTGAGCACCGTTGAGCGTGTGGTATCGGCCGCCGAAGAAGACGAGCGGTCGGCCTTCCGACCGGGTTTGATATTTCTTGACGCGACCGACGAAGATGACGTGGTCTCCACCGTCGTACTGCGCATACGGCTCGCATTCGAAAGTGGCCAGCGAGTCGGGCAGAAGAACCGCGTCGGCGCGCTTTTCCGAAACGCCGGGCATGCCTCCCCATTTGTCGCTGTTCGCCTTGGCGAATCGATTCGACAGATCCTGCTGGGCTTCCTCGAGCACGTTCACCGCATAGGTGCCGACCGCGCTCAGGTCGGGCAAGCTCAGGTTTCGCCGGTCGACGGAAAACAGAATCAAGGGCGGGTCGAGCGAAACGGAGTTGAACGACGCCACGGTGATACCGATGGGCGGCGCGTTGTCTCTAGGCGCCGTGATTACAGCCACCCCTGTCGCGAACATCGACAACGCCGTGCGAAACCGCCGTTGCGTGTCCGCATTGTCCGTAGACGTCGTAGTGCTTTCTCTCATCTCGCCCTCCTTCCGGTGCACCGCCGACAAGGCGATGCTAGAATTCATCACACAAAGCGTTGTTTATTAGCTTTGTTACTTAGCTTTTATTACATGCTATTCAATAAAGCTAAGCAAGCTATCGTAAACCCCGATTTGAAGATGGCATGGAAGCGACGACCCTACTCGCTGGATGGATGTTGGCCAGGAGGCGGTCGACTCCGCGCTACACTCCGTTCGCTGCATCTGCCGGCATGCACTCGATACGAATCGGCCGGGCCTTCTGGAATAGAAACAATGCAAACCAAGCAGTCATCCCGTCCGATTTATATGGACTACAGCGCAACGACGCCGGTTGATCCGAGGGTCGTCGCAGCCATGCTTCCGTTCCTGAACGAGAGCTTCGGCAACCCCGCCTCCCGCAGCCACAGTTACGGCTGGGAGGCAGACGACGCGGTGGAAACCGCTCGCACACAGGTTGCCGAGCTTCTGGGAGCGGACGCGCGCGAAATCGTCTGGACCTCCGGCGCGACCGAAGGCAACAATCTCGCGATCAAGGGCGCTGCCAATTTCTATAAGGAAAAGGGCCGCCACATCGTCACGGTGAAAACCGAACATAAAGCGGTACTGGACACGTGCCGCGAGTTGGAACGACAGGGTTTCGAAGTGACCTACCTGGACGTCCAGCAGGACGGCCTGCTGGATCTGGGCGTGCTAGAGAATGCGATGCGGCCCGACACGGTGCTCGTCTCGGTCATGATGGTTAACAACGAAACGGGCGTCGTGCAACCCATTGCGGAGATCGGTGCGATGTGCCGCGCCAAAGGCATCGTGTTTCATTGCGACGCGGTGCAGGCGGCGGGCAAGATTGTGATTGACGTCAATGCGCTGAATGTGGACCTTCTGACCGTGACGGCTCATAAGGTGTACGGCCCGAAAGGCGTGGGTGCCCTGTATGTGCGCCGCAAACCGCGCATCCGGATCGAAGCGCAGATGCATGGCGGCGGCCATGAGCGGGGAATGCGCTCGGGAACGCTGCCCACCCATCAGATCGTCGGCATGGGTGAAGCGTTTCGAATTGCAAAGGAAGAGAGGGTGTCCGAGAGCCGCCGGGTCGGGGACTTGCGGAATCGGCTGCTGGCAGGCTTGACAGAGATGAAAGAGGTCTACGTCAACGGTGACATGACACACCGCATTGCGCACAACCTGAATGTCAGCTTCAATTTCGTGGAAGGCGAATCCTTGATCATGGGCATCAAGGGGGTCGCGGTCTCATCGGGATCAGCCTGCACGTCGGCTTCGCTGGAGCCGTCCTATGTCTTGCGAGCGCTCGGCCGCAACGACGAGCTGGCGCACAGCTCGATCCGCTTCACGCTGGGACGGTTTACCACGGTGGAAGAAGTCGATCAGGTGATTCTGCAGGTGCAGACCACCGTGGCCAAACTGCGTGCGCTGAGTCCGCTTTGGGACATGCACCTCGAAGGAATCGATCTGAGCACGATTCAATGGGCCGCGCATTGAGCAGCTGGCGTGAGGGCGCGCGCCGATTCGCTCCTTCATGCCAGACAGCGGTGGGCGAATCGCTAGCGTTTTTCCTGCCGCGCGATCAGGTGCGAAAGGTCGAGCGTGGCGCGATCGCCGTTGGCGACCAGTCGATCCACCACCGAACAGAGTACCTTGAACTCGGTTTTGGTCACGCCTTCGAACAGCACGTCGTTGATATGCTGCTGCTTGGCGGCCAGCTCTTTCAGCAACCTGGAACCCGCCGTGGTAACGGTCAGCCGCATCTTCCGTTTGTCTTCGGGATGGGACCGTTTGTCGATCAAGCCCAGTTTTTTGAGCTTGCCGGTTTCGATGGTAATGAACGCACCGCTCAAATGCAGGTGGTCCGCCAACTGGTTGACCGTGACGACATCGTCGTGCGAGAGCTGGGCGATCGCGATAAGCAACGAATACTGAATTCCCGTGAGGCCGATCAACGTGCCGAACCCATCCCGAACCGACAGTAAGCGCGCCGCGAACGGCAGCAACCCGTTCACCAGATGCCGAAACTCCGCGTCCGAGCCGTCGACCAGACAGGCTGGGTTTGTTACCGTCAGAACAACCTCTTCTTGACTCTTAGCCATAACCTCTCCACTCTGAGTGCCGCGCCTACTTTTACCTTTGGAAGGTAATTATACTTCAAAGGTTCGAGCGCTCCGCTCGGCTCGGCGCTCGCGGCTCCCTTCACTTCGATCCGAGGCAGATCCATGAATACTTCCCTCTCGTCTTCGTCCGTTCGGTCACTGCTTGAATGTTACCTTCGTGCCAAGGATTTGAATCAGCCGGAAGTGATATCCGAGTGCTTCTCGTCCGATGCGGAATTGACCTTTTCGATTGCAACCGACGATATCGATTTTCCCCGGCGCGTGCTCGGTGCCGCCGCGATCGCCAAAACGCTGGTGGCCGACTTCGGCGAACGCTTCGACCGATGCCGGACCTACTATGTCTGCGCGGAACCGCTGGTGGATGAAAGTCAGAACTGCTCGATGCCGTGGCTTGTCGTCATGCGGCAGAAGGAGACCGAGTCGTTGCGGATCGGAAAAGGGATGTATCGGTGGCGCTTCGGAGACGAGAGCGGCAACGCTGAGGATCGGATCGTCCAGCTACACATTCATATCGAACGCATGGACGCCGTGCCAGACCCGCGCGCGGAGAAGTTGAACGCGCTGCAAGGGTCCTTGCTTTATCCGTGGCTTCCGCCGGCAGAGCTACGGGCTAGGTTGGCAAGCTTCATCGCTACGTCTTCGGACGCTGAGTTCGCCGTTCCATTCAAACAGCCTGCCGTGTTTGACTGAGATGCTACAGCCACTTGGGCACATCGACACGTGCGTAGTTGTGAATTTTTTCGATCAGGGCGTTTGAGTCTGCATCCACGGATATCGAATGCCGATGTGCCGCCGGCAGGAATTTCGTGTTGACCATATGGTCGATAAACCCCAGAAACGCGGCAAAAAAACCGGCTGTGTTCAATAGACCCACTGGTTTGTCGATCTCCGAAAGTTGATTCATCGTCCACACCTCCATCAGTTCCTCAATGGTGCCGATGCCTCCTGGCAGGGCGATGAATGCATCGGCAAGCTCGACCATTCGTTCTTTCCGACTACGCAAGGTCTGCACGATTTCGTGGTGAGTCAGACCGGAATGCGACTGCCCACGCTGATGCAGGCTTTCGGTAATCACACCATGCACGTCGCCGCCGGCAGCCAAAGCGGCATCGGCGACAACGCCCATCAGACCTTTTGTCGTTGCGCCATAGACGACCGTTATTCCTGCTTTTCCCAAAGCCCGACCGAGTGCTCGCGCACCGTCAGCGAACTCGTCGACAGCGCCGTAGTTTGATCCACAGAACACGGCAATGATTTTGATTGAACGTATCGGCATATAGCATGAACTCCATTACGGTGACTGCAAAAGATTGCATTCAGATCCGGGGCCGCCCAACGCGCGGTGCTGCTTTGAAGCGAGACAGGCAATCATTCTACGAACCGCATGGTCCATCAAAAAGGTCCATGAATCGACATACAATTTGATCCATGATTCCGTTGGCTTGCTCATCCTCGTTCTAGATAACGTCGAACTGTCACTCCGGGTCATCGCGGCGCAATCCTTTTCCATTGTTTTGCAGAGTTGACCCGTCCCTATGCCCGTCGCCAAAAGCAGCAATATCTCGCCGTTGGATCCGACAGCGGCCGCCCCTTTTTATCGGCAGATCTACGATCGGTTTCGTGCCGCGATCGCCAGCGGGGTGTTGAAGCCAGGCGACCGGATACCCTCGGCACGTGCGCTGACCCAGGAACTGGGTTTGGCAAGAGGCACGATCGAGGCTGCTTATTCTTTGTTAGCCGCTGAGGGGTATATCCAGGCACGTGGCCAGGCGGGAACCATCGTGACGCCTGACCTCAAACCGCGAATGCCCGTCGCCAGCGCGATGCCACGGCCCGCTAGCAGCATGGCCGCGCCCAGTTTTCGTCCGGATTCGATCTGGCCGTTCCAGATGGGTTTGCCCGCTCTGGATGCCTTTCCTAGAAAAATCTGGGCACGCCTGGGCGCGCGATGTGTACGGGCCATGCAGCCATCGGACATGGTTCATCCGCCTGTATTTGGTGTGCCGGAACTGCGTGCCGAAATCGCGGCCTATCTTCAGGTGTCGCGTGGCATCAACTGCTCCCCTTCGCAGATATTCGTGACATCGGGATATCGTCATACCATCGAGTTGATTGCTCATGCGCTGCTGAAGGCAGGAGACCGCGTTTGGCTTGAAAACCCTGGCTATCCACCTACTCGCGAACTATTGGGAAATATGAATATCGCAGCCGTCCCGGTGCCTGTAGACCGGGACGGCATGGTCGTCGCCGAAGGACTCAAGCTGGCCCCACGGGCGCGTGCGGCGGTGGTCACGCCCGCGCATCAGAGTCCGCTATCCGTGTCTTTATCGTTGCCCCGGCGTCAGGCGTTGCTGGACTGGGCCGCACGGAATAACGCATGGATCATCGAAGACGACTACGACGGCGAGTACCGGTACGTTAGCCGTCCTCTGCCCGCTCTAAAAAGCCTCGACCGTGATGGACGCGTGCTCTATGCGGGCACGTTCAGCAAGGTGCTGCTTCCGAGTATCCGGCTTGCCTATCTTGTCGTGCCGGAAACGCAGGTCGAGAGGTTTGAGCAGATCATTCAAGCTTTTGCGGGCGGCAGCCCCGAGCTTACTCAGGCTATCGTCACAGCCTTTATCAAGGAAGGGCACTTCGCGCGCCATATCCAACGGATGCGGAAACTCTACGCAGAGCGTCGGGAAGCGACGGTTGCGGGCTTGGAAAGCGTGCTGGGGAAACACATGCGGATCGATGCGCAACCAGGAGGAATGCATTTGATCTTGCGATTGCAAGCTCGACGCTCAGATCGTCGGCTCGCCGCACGCTTGCGGGAAGACGGTCTATACGCGGAAGCATTGACGGACTGGACGATAGGCAGTGATGCTGCGTCAGCTTTGCTTTTGAGTTTCACAAATATCGATGCACAGAGTAGGGCCGAGAATCTCGGCAAACGCATTTTGAAGCTGATTTAACGCTGGCGGTAGCCGTCAGGCAAACATTCATGGCCTAGTACACAAGGTGGATCATGGCTCTTCTCGCATAGGCCAAGATGCCTCACGATGGAGTCTCTCAATCATCAAACAAAGGGATTCGTCATGAGCCACCGTATCGACTACGCCAAAGCTTCGCCTGAAGGTTACAAGGCCTTCGGAGGCGTGTACGTCACACTTCAAAAGTCCGGCCTTTCACAAGAGCTCGTCGATCTTGTGTATCTACGTGTTTCGCAAATCAACGGCTGCGCATATTGCATCGATATGCATACTCGCGACCTGCTCAAACTCGGCGTGACGGTCGACAAGCTCGTACTCGTGCCCGTGTGGCGCGACTCGGGTGAAGTCTTCAGTAGCCGCGAGCGGGTCGCGCTTGCCTGGGCGGAAACCGTGACACGTATAGCCGAAACCCACGTTCCGGACGCCGACTATGAAGCCGCGACCGCGGAATTCAGCGACAAGGAACTCGCGGATATCACCTACGCGATCGGATTGATGAACGCCTTCAATCGATTGGGGATCACGTTCCGTACGCCCCCCGCTGCAGCTTCCAAAGCCTGAGCGCCGCAAGCGGACGCTTCACGCACGGAAATGTCTATTCGGTAGCGTTCGCTTCTTCGAGCAGTGGCCGGAGGTGAAGCTTTCCGGTCCACCTTTAAGTCAGTGGATCGAGCCGGATGCGGCTCCCACTTCGCCGGCCGCAACATCTGGCGATTCAACGAACGGATTTGTCACCCATGTCATGGGCATTACTCAGTATCGCCGGCATTCTCGAAATCGCATTCGCCTTTGGCATGAAGTGGTCTGAAGGTTTCACGCGATTGACACCCGCACTGTTCACGGTCGCCACCGGCCTGTCGAGTGTCTTTCTTCTTTCCATCTCGCTTCGTACGCTGCCAGTAGGAACCGGCTACGCGGTGTGGACCGGCATCGGAGCGGCGGGCACCGCGATACTGGGAATGATAGTGCTGGGCGACTCCGCTGCGCCGATGAGGGTGCTCTGCATTGTGTTTATTCTCGCAGGCGTTATCGGACTCAAGTTGGTTTCGGGAAACTGAAAGAGAGTGCCAACGGTCGGGCGACCGCCGGCATGCAATTGTCAATCCAGAATCACGTCACTCAGCGCCGATCATGGTCACCGGCACCCAGGCGCCCTTCTTGACCTGATACAGCGTCGATGTCGGATTCTTGAGATCGCCGCGCTGATCAAACGAGATCTTGCCGGTGATCCCCGAGTAGTGAATGTCTCGAATAGCAGGTATCACCTCTGCGGGCCTGGTGGATTTCGCCTGCATCATTGCCGTAATCGCGACCCAAGTGGCGTCGTAGGAGAAAGGCGAGTAGGTCAGGTTGTCCGTGCCGAATTTCTTCTTGTACTTTTCCGCGAAGCCTTTTCCGCCAGGCAACTGCTCCAAAGAACGTCCATATTCCCACGCGAGCGCGCCCTCCGCCGCATCGTTTCCGGCGATGTTCGTGAAAATCGTGTCCGCAATCGCGCCGCCACCGAGAAACTGCGTGCGCATCCCCAATTGCTTCATGCGCTTCACCAGCAAGCCTGCCTGATTGTCCACGCCGCCAAAGAAGAGCAGATCGGCATTCGCACGCTTGATATTCGTCAGCTGCGCGCTGAAGTCTACGGCCTTGTCGTTCGTGAACTCAGAAACAGCGATACTTCCCCCGGCCGCCTCGACGGCCTTCTTGAATTCTTCCGCCTCGCCTTGGCCAAACGCCGTTCTGTCGTCCATCACCGCGATGCGCTTCGCCTTGGTGACGTTGACCGCATACTTCCCCGCGTTTCCTGAATTCTGCGCGTCGGTCGGGATGATACGGAATACCGAACCGAAACCTTGCTGCGTGATAGCCGGATTGGTGGCGGTCGGATCGATCAGCGGAATACCCGCTGCGGCATAGACTTTCGAAGCCGGCAGAGTGACGCCCGAATTGTAGTGACCGATGACAATCGCGACGCCGTCGTCGACGAGTTTTTGCGCGACCTGCACGCCGATACGCGGATCACCCTGATCGTCGACGGAGTCGAGAACGAATTGCACGTCCTCGCCGTTGATCTTGAAGTGACGCTCGTTCGCTTCGTCGATCGCCATGCGTACACCATTCTCGATGTCCTTTCCGTTTGCGGCGCTACCACCTGTCAGCGGGTTCGATGCTCCAATCTTGACGACCTGCGTCGCGTTCGCGGATGGCAGGACAATCGCGATCATCGCACCGACAATGCTGACCTTTAAAAGAGTACGGTTCATAGAGAACGCACGCATATCGTCATCCTAAATAATTAGTGTAAATTGATATGAAAAATAATGCCTTCCCTCGCCATGCTGTCAGTCGACGCTGCTCAGATGAACCCATGTTGATTTCAAATCCGTGTACTTTTCCAGAGCATGAAGTGATTTATCGCGACCAAACCCGGATTGTTTAACGCCGCCAAATGGCACCGACATGTCGCCCTTGTCAAAACAGTTCACCCAGACGACTCCCGCCTTGAGCGCATTCGACACGTGGAAGGCATTGTTGATGTCTCTCGTCCACACGCCAGCGGCAAGTCCATACTGTGTTTCGTTTGCGAGCGCGATCGCGTCGGCCGTGGTGTCGAACTGAATAACCGAAAGCACCGGCCCGAAGATTTCTTCCTGCGCGATGCACATCGTGTTCGATACGGTGTCGAACACAGTCGGCTGAACAAAGTTTCCCTGAAGTCCGGCCAGACGCTCTCCACCCACACGAAGCTGCGCGCCCTCGGCTTTTCCTGCTTCGATATAGCTGAGAACACGTTCCAGTTGCGACCGGTCCACAATCGGCCCCATCTCGGTCGACGGATCCAGTGGATCACCCACCTTGATGGTCCGTGCAACCTGAAGCACGCGCTCTACAAACTCATCATGTATCTCCCGTTGCACCAGCAACCTGGACCCCGCATTGCACACCTCGCCCTGGTTATAAAAGATTCCCCAGGCTGCAGCGGTCGCCGCCGTATCCAGATCGGGTGCGTCCTTGAAGACGATGTTCGGCGACTTGCCACCGCATTCGAGCGACACACGTTTCATATTCGAGTCGCCGGCATATCGGAGAAATAGTTTTCCGACCTCGGTAGAACCCGTGAACGTGACGGCATCGACATCAGGATGCCGTCCCAACGCCTGTCCCGCTGTTTCGCCATATCCCGGCAGAACATTGAACACGCCATCCGGAATGCCGGCTTCGGACGCAAGTGCCGCTACTCGAAGCGCGGTCAACGGCGACTGCTCCGCGGGCTTCACGATGATGGAGTTCCCCGCGGCGAGAACCGGGCCGATCTTCCACGCCGCCATCAGGAGCGGGAAATTCCACGGCACGACGGCGGCAACGACACCAATCGGCTCGCGTTTGATGAGTGCCATCGTCGACGAATCGGTCGGCGCGATTTCCCCATAAACCTTGTCGATCGCTTCCCCGTACCAGCGGATCGCCTTCGCGGCGAGAGGGATGTCGACGGCGAGCGAGTCGCGAATGGGTTTGCCGACATCGAGCGATTCCAGCAGGGCGAGTTCTTCGCTGTGGCGATCAATCAGGTCCGCGAACCGGACAAGACGACGCCCTCGCTCTGCCGGCGACATGCGGGACCATACGCCGCTCTCGAACGCCGCGCGGGCGAATCTGACGGTGCGGTCCACGTCTGCCGCATCGCACGCGGCCACGTGTGCCAGAACGCGACCGGAAGCCGGGTCCACGCAATCGAACGTCTTGCCGGATGCCGCGGAACAATAGGACCCGTTGATGAACGCTTGCCCATTCACGGCTAGCGTCTGAGCTTGCTGGTGCCATTCGGCGACAGTTTTCATGACTTGCACTCCTGCCTCTATCAATATCAGGCGGTAAATGACGATTTCTCGGCTTCTTGCTTATCGACACATTACGACATCGATTCTTTTGTCGTATCGCTGTACGATATCTGTAACTCGCATAGCAATTTTATAAGCGTGCAAAATTTTGCTGTCAAGGCGCGAGGCCGGTGGGTAAACCCGTCTGCCCTGCCAATGAATGGTGGTTTTAGCGGCTTTATCGCGAGTATTAGCCATGCAAGCGGAGCGCGCCAGCGAACAGCCAAGTAAGATAGAATATTGGCAGGCTGCTTAAGAGTATCGACGTGCGATTCGCCAGACTGTCAGGACATGACGTTCGAACGCTCCATTCGCTAACCCACGAGTCAGAAAAATGAGTCCGGAAGAATCGCCTCTGTTTGTCCAATCGCTCGCGTCGGGCATCTCCGTACTGAACGTCTTCAACGGCGAACGGCAGATGATGAGCCTGCCGGAGATTGCTGCCGCTGCCGGCATCACGAAGAGCGCGGCGCAACGTTTCGCGTTCACGCTCGAAGCCGTCGGTCTCCTCGTGAAGGATCCCGTCACCAAGCGTTATGCGCTGTCGTCGCGCAACATCGACGTGGGCTATCACTACCTTCAGTCGCATCCGCTGCTGGAGCGCGCGAATCCCTATCTGCTCGAACTCAACCGCGCGTCTCGGGAGACCGTGAATCTCGCGGAGCCAGCCGGTTTGGAGATGATTCACATCGCGCGGTTTCCGAGTCCGGTACGCAGCATGGTGCATATGCCTGTGGGACGGCGTCTGCCCATTTACTGTTCGTCGTCGGGAAGAGCCTATCTCTCGGGTCTTCCGGAAGACAAAGCGCTCGAATTGATTCAGGCGTCGGATCGCGTTCGTTACACCCAGCAAACCGTGACCGATGTCGACGCACTGATGCAGCGGGTCGCACAAGCGCGGGAGCAGGGTTTTGCCGCGGTGGAAGGCGAGTACTACCGTGGCGATCTCGCGCTTTCGGTGCCCATTTTCGACCGCGGCGAGCGCCCGGTGGCTGCGGTCAATATCTCCGTCGCGGCGGCGAACTGGTCGTTGACGAAAGCTGTCGCCAAGTTCGTGCCGATGATGCTCGAAACGGCACGCCTGATTTCCACCACGCCGCCGACGCCGCTTTCGCTCGCGCCGTTTCGCATCGGCAGCGGCGCTGCCCGATCGGGCTCGTCGGACACACCGACCTGAACATCAACGCGTCTCGCCGGACCAATCTCCGGCGAGACGCGCAATACGCCAGTAGCGTCCTGCTGGCATTCACGCTCAATGAATATTCTTCAGCTGTGACCACAAGCGGTTTTCAAGCCGCAGAATTTCAGTCGGCTTCGGCTTCATCAGCGTCATCTTCTTGAACACATCGTCCGGCGGATAGACCGAGAGATCCTGCGCAATGGCAGGCGTGACGAACTTGCGCGCGGACGCGTTGGCTGTCGGGTAATACACTTCATTGGTGATTGCCGCGTTCACCTTCGGGTCTTCGATGTAATTGATCCACTTGAGCGCCGCCTCCGGGTGCGGCGCGTCCTTGGGAATCGCCATCATGTCGAACGCCACCAGACCGCCTTCCTTGACGTTCGAGAACTTGATATCGAACGGATGCTTGGCCTCGGCGCTGCGCCGATGCGCGATTCCCACGTCGCCAGCGAAGCCGATCGAGACACACACGTCGCTATTCGCAAGATCGTTGATATAGCCGGACGAGTTGAACTCGGTCACGTAGGGCCGCACTTTCTTGAGCATCTCGAAGGCGGCCTGGTAATCGGCCGGGTTGGTGCTATTCGGATCCTTGTGCATGTACTGAAGCGCCGCCGCGAATACATCGACCGATTCGTCGAGGAACGACACGCCGCATCCCTTCAGTTTGGCGAGATTGGTCGGATCGAATACCAGCGACCAGCTATCGACCGGCGCAGTGGCGTCCAGTGCTTTCTGCACCGCTTGCGCGTTGTAGCCGATACCGATGACTGCAAATGCCCAAGGCACGCCGTACTGGTTGCCAGGGTCCGCTCCCGCGACCATCTGCATGAGCGTCGGACTCAAATTCGCCAGATTCGGCAGCTTCGACTTGTCGAGCTTCTGATACACGCCTGCCTGAATCTGCGCGCCCATGTAGTTCGACGTCGGCACGACGATGTCGTAGCCAGAGCTGCCTGCGAGCAGCTTGGCTTGCAGCGTGTCGTTGCTGTCGTAGTTGTCGTATCGCACGTGAATGCCAGTCTGCTTCTGAAAATTCGGCACCGTGTCTTTCGCGATGTAGTCCGACCAGTTGTACACGTTCAATTCATTGTCGGCGGCACGGGCTGGCAATGCGGTCCATGCGGCGACCGCCGTCGCTATACAGGCGCTTGCAAGCATGGCGTGCCGCAAACGAGATCCAACACAGGAAACGCGCATCATGTTTTCCTCGGACAGGTTATCAATAGGGGAAGTGGTTGGTCACTCAGGCCGCGATCGAACGCGGCGACGGTATCAAGACTCAGTAGCCGCGCGATGAGCTTCGTATCGCAGACGCATGGAAGCGCCGATATCGAAGAACGGTCGCGGCGGGACCCAGCCTGGTTTCGCATTGTTCAGGACTGCGGTCAGTAACGACGACTGGCCTCCCGATGCCATTTCCGCAAGCAGTCGTCCCCACAGCGTGCCGCGTGCCACACCCGAACCGTTGCAGCCGGCCGCGGTATAGACACCGTGCTCGAGTTTCGCGAAGCGCGGCTCGCCGGATCGCGTTGCACTTAGATGGCCCGTCCAGGTGAATTGCAGATGCTCGTCGGTGACCCAAGGGAAGCGGCGCTGTAGTCCCTGGAGATGCGTAGCCCGACGAACCGCGAGTGAGTGCCCCGCAAGATCGCGATGGCGATATTCGACCGTGTTGCGAATCAGGAGACGTTTGTCGCGCGTCAGGCGTAGCGTGGCACCGGCAGCTCGGGTCGAAAGAACGCCCCATTCCGCCGCGTTGCCGAGTTGCGCCTGCTCGTTTTCGTTCAGCGGCCGACTGAGGGATGCGCTGAGTTCAAGAGGGAAGACGGCGCGGTCCGCCACTCCCACTCGTGGCAAAAACGCTCCCACGCAAACAATGACCTGATTGGCTTCAATGTCGCCGTTATTCGAATACGCGCGAATACCACCACCGCTCATCCGTTCGAGACTGGAGATCTCTGTGATCTCGTAGAGTGAAACATTTTCGGGCAACGCATCCAGCAACCCTTTCGCGTATTTTGCCGGCTGCAGTAGACCGTTACCGCCGCCGCACCATATCGCCGCCTGGTAGAAAGGCGAGCCCAGGCGCTGCGCCATCTCGCGGCTTCCCAGCAATTCCGCGTTTGCGCCTGCTTCACGCAGGGTTCGCACCTGGGCTTCCGCCTCCTCGAGTTTCGCCGGATCGTGGACAGCGAAGTAATAGCCGACGTCGCTGAGGTCGCACCGGATGCCTAAGGTCGCCACGCGTCGCCTTACCTCATCGCTCGCCGCTTTGCCGATCGCGGTCACGTCCAGATATTTCTCGTTCAGCGATCGACCGCTCAACTCATCGGAATCGGGGCGCTCGTACGCGACCACGAAACCGGAGTTACGTGCCGACGCACCTTGCGCCGCGCGCTGTCGATCGACCAGGACAATCCGCGACTGTGGATGCATTTCAGCCAGCGTGTGCGCCGCCGACAAGCCTGTAAAACCACCGCCGATCACCAGCCAATCCGCTCGCTGAGTTCCGCTCAGGACTGCTCGAACAGGCGAGACACCCGCCTGCGCAATCCAGCCGCATACATTTTCGATCAAGACATGTCTCCTACCTCGATGCGAGCAGCCATGATTTTTCTAAAGTATGAAAAATTGGCATCGTTGCCCGATAATTCGCGTGCTTTTGTGCAACTATATGGCGTGCTGAAAGCGTCTGCCATCGTTATTAATTCATTGAAGCATTAAAAAAACGCATGGATAAACTCTATCGTCCACCGGCTCTACAGGCCCTTCAGGCGCTCGCACTCGTGGCGGAGTCGTCCAGTTTCACCGAGGTGGCAGACAAACTGCATCTGACTCAAAGCGCGGTGAGCCGGAAGATTCAGCAGTTGGAAAGTCACTACGGTGCGCCGCTGCTCGTTCGCAACAGCCGTAACATGCAATTGACCGAGCACGGAAAAGCGGTCCTGGAAGTCGCCCGAAAGGTGCTCGGAGAACTGAGAGCGCTCGACGAGCAACTCACTCGGCGCGACAGGCCGTTCCGCATTCGTATATTCGTGTCGCTCGCGGTTCGCTGGCTATTGCCGCGCATGCTCGACTTTTATGCCCAATGCCCCGATCTGTCGCTGTCGATCGAGACTGTCGCTACGGAAGTGGTCGAAGCTTCGGGCGAGTGTGACGCCTATATCCTCTATCTCGCCGAAATGCCCGACGATCCGGCATTCCTGACACTATTCGAGGAGTTCCTCGTGCCGGTATGCGCGCCTTCCGCCGTCAACGGCAAAGAGCCGCCAACCTCGCTCGCGGAGTTGGCGGACCACACGCTCATTCACGGATCGACCGGCCATCACGAATGGACCGCCTGGCTGCAGGCGAACGGCGAGTCGGTTACAAACGGCTATAAGCACATCACCTTTAATCTGGACGAACTCGCGATGGATGCGGCGAGCCGTGGATTAGGTGTTGCCATGACGGACCTGACGTTGGCGCAGGACGCGATCAATCGCGGCACGCTGGTTGTTCCGTTCGGCACGCCTTTGAAAACCACCGGCGTCTATGTGCTTTGGCTGCAAACCGCTGGCGCCCTGCATCCGGCGCGCGAACGCATTCTGCAATGGTTCGCGCGACATTCCGTGCGAACGTAAATCCAGTTCGCCCTGCCTCGCGCTTCAAAGCTCAGGCCGGATAGCCCAACGTATCACGCAGACGATACCAATTGATGGTCAGTGCCGCACCCACTTGCCGCGCCGGATAGAACGGCATGCGGTTCACCGGCGTTACCGGGAAGTCGAGTTGTGCGGGTCTCACGCCGCGCACCGCCTCCGACAGCACACGTCCAAGTGCCGTGCCCATTGCCACGCCGCGGCCGCAATAGCCGTAGGCAGTCCATAAGCGGTCGGCCAGTTGATGCACGCGCGGCAGATCATCCATCGTCATTCCGACGCGGCACGCCCAGCCATGGCTCCACGTCGCGCCTGCCAGTTCGGGGAAGCGCTCTTCGGCCGCGTTTCGCAATTGCGTGCGCGTGGCGTCGTCCAGTGAATCGGTGGAGCGGCCACGCCCGCCGATCACGAAACGGCCTTCCGGATCGATGCGGCAGTAGTACGTGATCTTGCGCGTCTCCGACACGCCCGCGCCTTTCGGCATCAAGCGTTCACGTAGTGCGTCGGGAAGCGGGTCGGTGGCAATCTGCGCGCTCGCAACCGTGACATACGACTGCGCGACCGCGGGCCACAGCGTTTCGGTGTACGAGTCGGTCGCCAGAATCGCGTGCTTCGCCGTCACCGCATGGCCGTTGACCGACAACGTTACGCCGGAAACACGCGGCGAAATCTCCGTTACCGGAGAACGCTCGTAGATCGATGCACCGAGTTCCGTGGCCGCCCGCGCCAGTCCGCGCGCATACGCCAGCGGATGCACTGCGCCTGCGCGTCGCTCCAGCAAGCCCGCTGGCCAGAACTGGGATCCGGACGCCTCACGCATTGTCTCGCGGTCCAGGTACTGGACATCGCCGCCATTCGCGTTAATGTCCGCGGCCCGCTTTTTCAGGTACTGCCCGGATGTCTCGGTGAACGCACCCTGTATCCAACCATCGCGCGACGGCGAGCAATCGATACGGTAACGGTCCACCAGATCGAACAGCATGTCGGCGTTGCCGTATCCAAACCTCATCATGCGCCGCGCCGTTTCGACACCGAAGCGCTGGATCATCGCGGACGGCGTCGGCTTGAAGCCCGGCACCACTTGCCCGCCGTTGCGCCCCGAGGCACGGTGCGCGACTTCGTAGGCCTCGAACAACGCCACTTTGACGCCGGCCTCGGCCAGGTGAAGCGCGGCCGACAAGCCGGTGAAGCCGCCGCCGATCACCGCAACGTCCACATCCAGCGGTCCCGCCAGCGCGGCGGATGCGGCGCGCGGCGCAGTCGTGGCCGCCCACAGCGTGCTGCGGAAAGAAAACAGATCAGTATTCATCGGTTATTCCGCGTGAGTCACGCGCCTCAGGAAGTCGCGCATGCGATCGTTTCTCGGATTCGTCAGCACCTCTTTCGATGTGCCTTGCTCGGCAATGCGCCCCCCATCGAGGAACAGAACGCGATCGGACACATTGCGCGCGAAGTCCATCTCGTGGGTCACGACGACCATCGTCATGCCCTTCTCGGCGAGTTTGCGCATCACCGCCAGAACTTCGCCAACCAATTCCGGATCCAGTGCCGAGGTCGGTTCGTCGAACAGGATCGCTTCGGGCTCCATGGCCAAGGCGCGTGCAATGGCCACGCGTTGCTGCTGGCCACCGGACAATTGATGCGGATAGTGGGCCATCTTCTCCGCGAGGCCGACCGATGCCAGGATTTCCTTCGCTAGTTCGCGTGCCGACGCCGCTGTCTCGCCCTTGACATGCACTGGCCCTTCGATCACGTTTTCGAGCGCTGTACGATGAGGAAACAGATTGAAGCGCTGAAACACCATCGCGACGCGCTGGCGAAGCTGCCGTATCTGCGGCCTCGCTGCATCCACGCGTTGGCCGGCGATCGTGACGCTGCCGCTGTCGTAGCGCTCCAGTCCGTTGATACAGCGAAGCAACGTGGACTTACCCGAGCCTGACGGCCCGATCAGACACACCACTTCGCCGGATTGAATTTCGGCGTTGATACCCGAGAGCACACGATGCGTTCCGTACGATTTATTCAATTGCTCGATCTTGATCATTTGCGGTGCCCAAAACGGCGTTCCAGTTGGCCGATGCAATACATCATCGGCAGGCTCATTGCCAGATACATCAGGGCGACCAGCGTGAAGATCGTGGCGCTCTTGAAGGTGGCGGAGGCGATCAGCTTGCTTTGCATCGACAGTTCGACCACCGTGATCACGGCCGTTTGTGAGGAATCCTTCAGCATCATGACGACGTTGTTGCCGTATGACGGCAACGCGATCTTGAACGCCTGAGGCAGCACGACGCGACGCATGAGCTTGACGCGCGACATCCCCAGTGATTGCGCGGCCTCGAACTGACCGATATCGACTGCGTCGATGCCGGCGCGGAACACCTCGGCCATATACGAGGAATACGCGATTCCCAAACCCAACGCGCCGGCCTGGAAGGCGGTCAGGCTCACTCCAATCTCCGGAATCACGAAATACATGTAGAACAGCAACACGATGATCGGCACGCCGCGAATCACATTGGTCAGCACGCGGCTCGCATTGGCTAGCGGCCGGATGCCGCTGACGCGCAGCAACGCCCAGATCAAGCCCAGCACCGTGGCGATAACCAGTGCTGCAACGGTGATGCAGACCGTCGTCAATACGCCCTGTAGTAATACGGGGAAGAATTCGGTGGCGTCACTAAAAAAAGATTGAAGCATTTCGGGTACCTAATCATGCCAAGCCAGCACGTTTGCGTTTCTGGAACAGGAAAAGCGTGGTCTGCGGGAAAACGGGCAATCAGGAAACGACGCCCCACTTCTTCAGGATGCCGTCCAGCGCGCCATTGGCTTTGAGCGTGACGATGGCGGCGTTGATCTTGCGCAGCGAATCGGCGTCTCCCTTCCTGACAGCCAGCGCTATCCTGGTCGGTACGACACTCCTGTAGGTGGTGACGATCCGAACGTCCTTTGAACCGCTTGCCTGGAGTTGGTAAGCCAGCACGGGTCCATCGCCGAATGCGGCGTCCAGTCGGCCTAGCGAAATGTCACGCATCATGTCGGCCATGGTTTCGTACATCTTCAACTCTTTCAGGCCGGACACGGATTGGAGCGGCTCCACATACGCCGTACCTATCTGCACGCCGACGACCTTGCCCTTCAGGTCCGCGAAGCGCTGATACGGCGTCATATCCTTGCTCGGCACGATGAGCGATTCACCGTATTCGACGACGACGTCCGAAAAATCAACCACCTCGGCGCGCGCCGGCGTCTTGGCGAACGCCGATGAAATCAGGCTGATCTTGTTGGTCTGTAACGCCGGCACCAGCGACGCGAACGGGACTGCGACGACGTCCGCCTTGAAGCCCACCTCTTTGCCGACCGCCTCGGCTACGTCGATCATCACGCCCTTCAGTGTGTTGGTTCTGGGATCGAGGAAGTTGAATGGCACCGCCGTGGGGGTGGCGCCGACCTTCAATACGGGGAGCTCGGCATGCGCGGAGCTGAGTGCGGCGGCACAGGCTATGGCCGCAAAAAGCGCCTTTAGGGGTTGTTTCAACATGTTGGGTGTCTCCGTCCTGGTGTTGGGTCGCGAGCTGCTGCTAGCAGTTGAACCGAATTTTTACGACCATTTATCGTATCGCACAGCAATTTATTAAAATCGTATAGCCATATTCTACAACGCACAGCGCAGCGACTGTCAAGGCAAAACAATTCAGCTACGGTGGAGGTGTTTGAGAGGTTTGTCGGGTAATTATCGGGGCCAGTCGAGATGCCGCAGCCGCCACCAAAGGCGGGGTAACGCTCGCGCGCACGAAATCGCAGACCGATACTGGGATCGGCTTCGAGATGGAGACTTCTCTGGCCCGGAGGAAGGTAGAGGTCTGCTTGACGCGGGGTGCGTCGCGCGGGCGCATCCACCGCAATGTGAGTTGGGCGTTGAAAACCGGCGGGTGCAGTGCCCGTTTATCGGCGTCGAGCGGACGCTCAGACGCCGATGGGCGAGTGACAGCTTCGGTCGATGATGAAATCGGGTGACGTATTTACCTTCCGCTTGCTCCGTGACAACTCGGGCGACAAACCACTTGAGCCATCACTTCGGCAACAGCCCCTTAGCCTGGTCGAGCATTTTGTCGACCGCCTTACTGAACCCGCCGGCCTGATCGTCGATCTTCTTTTGCGCGGGCGCCTGCGAAGCGGCGACGCAGGCAGCACGCATTTCCGGATGCTCCGTCCAGCATGTGTTAGCCAACTGCTTCGCGCGGTTCATATCCCCATGCTCGCGATACCACGAGATCACGTTGGGCCAGGTCACCGACGTCCTGCCGAAATATTCGAACTGTTGCAGTAAAAACGTTTCACCTTGCTTCGGGTCTTTCTGCCCTATGCGGTTGGCAAGATTGGTCTGCACCGCCCATGAGCGGTCGCGTGAGCCCAGATTGCGCCGCAGCACCTGCGTCTGTGAATCCGACGGACCCGATCGCGATAGCGTCATCAGATTCGACAACAGGAACACGGGGTATGCGTGGTCCGCTGTCGGGCCTGATGCGATCGTCGTCGCTACTTGCAGCGCTTGCGAGTAGTTGCCTGCGGCTTGCAGATCCTGCATGTCGGATATGGATTTGTAGTGGGCCAGAATCAGTGGCGTAGAACCGCGCTTGCGCGCGGCGTTCCACGGCTCGATCCGCGGGTCGGGCCGTTTGTCTCCGAGCATCGGGCGCACGAGTTCGGTCAAGTTGTCTTCGCGAGCGGCCGGATCGCCGTGATCGTCGTGCAAGGTTTCGAGTTGCGCCGAGATCTGGTCGTCGATCACCGCGCGGGCGTCGAAGAGATTTTCCGCGACGCTCGCCTGTGCGCCCGCACGCGCGGACGTGTACTGTGAGACCGCGTCACGCAGTTCGCCGATGCTGCTGAGCTGATTCGCCGTTTGCGCCGCGCCGCCGCCTGCCGCCGGCGCGAGCGGCTGGGTGTGTGCCTGCGCCGCGGCCTGCTGTCCGGCCTTCTCCCGCCCGGCTTGGAGTTGCTTCTCACGCAACTTCTGACGTCGTGCCTTGGCGTCCTGATCGTATGCGATCACGCGCTCGAAGAAAGCCTTGAATCCGTCGACATAGGAATAGCCACAACGCAGGCTGATCGTCGCGCCGAATCGGTCCGCTTGTTCCTCCACGCTGCGTTGCCAGGCAGGGAACAGCACGCGTGTGCCGAGTGTCTGCACCACGGCGATATTGTCGACGCCCGACCACGTGTTGGACGTCGGCGATTTGTTCGTCACTGTCCAGGCGAGCGACACGATGGCAAGCGATGTGTCGCCGGCCGTGCGCGCGTCGAAAATCGCGTGATGGTTGAGGTAGATATGGCCGAACTCGTGGGAGAGGATCGCAAATATCTCGTCCTCCGATTCGGCTGACTGCAACCAGCCGACCGAGACAAAGATGTTGCCGCCCGCGCTCGAATTCGCGTTGAGTCCGGTCTCGGAGATGATATGCACCGAGCCTGGGTAGTTCGGCGTGCCCGCGGTTTTCTTGATCGTTGCGAGCAGGCCGTTGAGATATGCCTCCATGTCAGGCATCGGCACGAGGCCCCAGCCGTCGGCTCGCGCATTCATCAGGTCGAGTTTGATGTCGGGCCAATCGCGAGCCGGTGGCGGGGGAATGGAGCCGACGGTGTCGAGGGTTGGTCCTTTCGCGGAACCGCCGCCGATGTTCAGGTTCGACAGGGCGCTTGGCATTTTGACGTCCGCGCATGCGCCGAGTAGAAGGCTCGCGCATGCGCCGCAGAAGTATCGCCGTCCGGTGTGCATGATTATTGGCACCGGTTGGTGGCGGCGCCTAGTGTGCCGGCGGCTTGGACGCCGGCAGACTTACTGCATTGCGCCTGCGCTTTGCGAACGACCTTCACAGCCATGCCGTCTACCCAATAGGGCTTGCCGTCGGACGTCACGGGATAGAAGCCATTTTTTGACGCGCCCACTACAGCAAGCCGCGATTCCGTCGCATCTTTCGAACTGCTCTTGGTGTCTGGCGCGCTGTAAATCTTCACTGCTTCGCCAGGTTTCAGCGCTTCGACAGATGTCGCAGTTTGAGCGAAGGCGTTGCCGCCAGTAGTTGCAACGAACGCTGCGGCCGCCGTTGCAGCCAGCAAGGCGTGCTTGATCCGCTGCCGGGCATTTCGAACTTTTTGCATGATCACTTCTCCTTGCTGTCGGTGATCCAGTTGAA
Source organism: Paraburkholderia aromaticivorans (assembly GCF_012689525.1). Taxonomy (NCBI): domain Bacteria; kingdom Pseudomonadati; phylum Pseudomonadota; class Betaproteobacteria; order Burkholderiales; family Burkholderiaceae; genus Paraburkholderia; species Paraburkholderia aromaticivorans. The sequence continues at coordinate 446,521 of NZ_CP051515.1, read as the reverse complement.
CAGATGTTCGCTCCACTCGAGCCATTCGACTGCAATAGCGCAGGCGAGGATATGCGCCACGACGAGAAATGGAACATGCATCCCGGCGCCAAGCAGGATCATCGCCACGCCGAATGACACAAGCACGGCAAGGCTGATTGCAAGCAACGCGATATTGAAACTGGCCGTGATTGACTTCGCGACCCACCAGTGCGGATGGAATCGCTTTCTCCAATGCGTGCGCTCGTGATGGAACTCCGCAAATACCTTCCTGACTTTCTTCTTGATGCTCACAATGATGAAGAACCCGATGAAACCAATGCCACCAAGAAGGAGAATCTTGACCCACCTGGTGACGGGCATTTTGAATTTGAGCTCCCAGGCTTCGACGTCTTCCAGATCGGAGTGATCACTCAAGAGATTGTCGAGCGCGGCTGCATGCAGAAACACGCCTGGAATACGGTCTTGAAGGGGCGATAGGACGAGGTCATTGGAATACGCGAACGATGTGCCAATCATCACGAAGCGCCCCCTGAACGCGTCGCTGAGTTCAGGATCACTGAGTTCCGTGTCTTTCGGCGCGCCAACGTTCAGTCCATCACCCATCTGCTTTGGCAGCCGGCTAGCGTGGATGGTCCGATAGTGCACACAGAGCGGCCGGCTCAATGGACGCAAGAACGCACGTGCCTCCGCGCGCAACAAGAGTCTGATCTGGTCCTCGCTCGACGTGCAGTACATCTCCTCGTCGTCGTCCCCGGAGTCCACCCGCGGCCAAAACCCATGACGCTCCTCCCTCTCTTCGTCCATGGACTCTCGCCAACGCAAGCCGTATGCCGCCGTGTCGAGTGGCCACGTGACCGACATGAACGCGGCCCTGTCGCACGGCACATCCAGCTTTCCGCTGTACACGTCCTTGAAGATCGCGAAGGCGGCACTCCGTGGACAGTCGCCTTCCGAAGTGCCGGGTTGCTCCGGCATAGCGTGCGCTGTTTGCTCGGTGCTCTGTGTTTGTTTGCTGGCGGACTCGTCCTTGGGATAAACGAGTGGATAAGTCCATGCTAGCCGGTCCACCGAATGGGCAGAAAACTCAATGCCAACACGTCTCAGGTTCTTCAAGTCGTGATCGCTATCGAGATCCGGGTTAGTGGTAAGCGTGTTTTCGGTCGTCCGGCGAGCAGCCAGAAATACCGGTATTCCGTGCGACGTCAAGCGCATAACCCCGTTTTTGAAGTCGTTGAAGTCAGAATCCTCCAATGTTTTGTGAGGACCAGGCTTGACGGTCTCGTCAATACATTCGGGTTTGTTGGGTTTCTTGGGTTTCGCGGCATCCTGTCCCTTGGACTGGGAAAGAATCACATCGATAAAAACACCCTTCGGCGGAAACTTGTTGAGATATCCCAGGAGCCAGCTGTAAAAAGGGTAATGAGCCGGCCAGCCTTCTTTGCAGGCAGCGAGAACCTCGGCATCAATTACGAGCACGGTGATGCTCTTGCCGTGCCAATCGCTCTGTTCCTTATCGACCGCCTTCTCTCGCTCGCGGTCAAACAGATAGCCTGAGAACGGCGCCGCGTAGCGCGCCATCGTCTGCGCACCCATTTCTTCGCCAAAACGTGTGGGCAGCAGAAAAGCAAGCACGATACCCAGCACTACCGATAGAGCAGCCCGGCCGAACAAATGCCAAAAGCCGCCGCCTTCGTGCTTCGCACCTTTATGCCCTTGTTCTTCTTCTTTCTGCGTCGCCATTGCCCGGCCTGGAATGTCAGAGGAACGAAACAACAGAAAGGAGTCTAGAAAATCCTATATCTTTACGTTAGCTTAATTTTCGTCGGGTAAACGCGAAGCGAAGCCTCCATGGCGTGAGCACCTTACGTATGAATAAAGTCCTTCGCGGATCACAACTGTCATTTTTTTCGTCTGGATGACTAAGATCTGCCACCGCTTTCCTTCCTCTCTGGCAAGGTCAGCGCTGGGTACATCAGCCGATAGTTAGCAATTCGCCGCCACTTGTCTCCTGTGCGGCAGCCCTAGTCGCAAACAATGTTCCGAACAGGCACAGCTGGCGGACAAAGACTATTCAGTTGCAACTCGTTTCGCCATATTGCGATTGAGGTCGGGGCACAGTCTTTTGCAACCGATGATGTTCCGTGGCGTAAAGACGCGATCAAAGATTTACCGGTCAAAACCACCGGCGTCACATCAAGCAAGCGCTGAAGAGCGAAATGGAATGAGCGGCGCCCCCTGCCAGGCGAGCGCACGCAGAGGCGGCCAGTCGGACGCCTATCCGGGCGCTATGCCACGCCCCTCGGAAGAACTCGTCCATCAAGTCCGACCGGGAGCGTGTGCCCCTGTAACGTTACCGGTTCTAGACGCATACCGCGAGGTCACGGCAACGTAATCGGCACAGGCCGCGTCAACAAATCCACATAAAGACCAAAAAACCGATTGTTATCAAACTGCGTAACATAAGTGATCTTCTGCGGCGAAGCACCCGCTGCCGGCTGATCCGGATAAACCGTCACATGCCCCTGATCCTCACCGCTCGTAGTATCGATATCCAGGTACGCACTCTTCGTCTGCGTAGCGTAAGTAGGATCAAGAAAATACGCGATCGTCAATGTATCGAACAAATCCGTATTATTAGCAAACGCCCCAGCATTCGCAATCCCATACGCCCTCGTCACCGCAGTCTGCTTGCTCGGGTTATTGACGATCTGGTCATACACGCTTTGAGTCAGCGGCACCGTATTCGTCACATCGAGCGGAATCACGGCTTGTGGAATCGACGTCTGCAACACCGTGCGCACAGCGAGCGGATCAAACCACCAGTTGAGTTCACCCACGGCGTTCGCATTGCCCGGCACCGCCATCGCGCCGCCCATGTAGACGATCCGTTTGATCAGCGGCACGATCTCCGGCGCCTTCATGATCGCCGTGGCAAGGTTAGTGGGCGGCCCGACCTCGAGAATAGTGACCTGGTTCGGATAGCGCTTGATGGTCTGAATCATGAAATCCGCAGCACCCAGCGCCTGCAGTTTCGTCGCCACCGCGAACCCATCCGGCGGCGCAACGAGGTGAGACTGCTGAGTCGGTTCGGGCCGGCTCCACGCGCCAAAATAGCCGTTCGGATTGGCCGCCTGCTGCGCGCGAATACTCGCTACATCGTATTGCAACGGATAGTCGGCGCCGCCGTACACGCCCACGACGTTCTGCACACCCATGCGTTCCACTGACTTGAGCGCATCCGACTCCTCCTGCAGCAACCAGTCGTTGCCGGTGACGACGGTGAGTCCAAGCAGATTGACCTTGCCCTGCCCCATCAACTGCGTGGTCATGGCGAAAAGCTGGCCGTCGTCGCCCATCGTGTTGAAGTCTGAATCGATGATGACCTTCGGCGCATTGGCGAGAGGATCAGTGGTCGATATGCCGCCTCCGCACGCAGCAAGTCCCAACGATATCATCAGTATGCCTACGTATTGTGATTTCATGTTTCGTCCATTCGAGAGCGTGATTAACAAGGGAACACCATCGTGAGATGGTGCCGATAAATCAACGTCGCGCCACCGAAAGTGGCAATACGGACCGCCTCATGTCACAACCGGCATCCGTGTCAGGCTGCGCTATCGACTTCCGCGCGAGTCGGTATCGATGGCTGCGCGCCCGCACGCGTCACGGAAATCGCCGCCGCGCGTTGCGCGAGGCTGATCGCGCCTTCCAGCGGTTGCCGTGAGGCGAGTTGCGCGGCGAAGACGCCAATAAAAGTGTCGCCGGCCGCAGTCGTGTCGACCGCTTGCACTTGCGGCGCGGGGAAATGCATGCCCTCGCCGCCTTCCACTAGTAGATAAGCGCCCTGCGCGCCGAGCGTGACGATTACATTGCGCGCGCCGCCCTGTTGCAATTCCGTCGCCGCGCGCCGCGCGCCGCTTTGCGATTCGACCGGCAGGCCGGCCAGAATGGCGGCCTCGACCTCGTTCGGCACGAGATAGTCGACTAGCGGCAGCCATTCCGCCGGCAACGGCCCTGTCGCCGGCGCCGGGTTCAACACGGTGATCTTGCCGAGCCGGCGAGCCAGCGCGAGCGTTGCGTGAACGGAATCCCACGGCGTTTCCAGTTGGCACACCACGATATCGCAAGCCTTGATGGCCGCTTCATGACGAGCCACGCTCTCCGGCGTGAGTTCGCCGTTGCTGCCGGCGACCACGACGATCGTGTTCTGCCCGTCGTCCGACACCGTCACCATGGCGACACCGGTCGGTTGGCCCGGATGAACCTCGACTCCGCTGCAGTCGATCCCTTCCGCTTCCAGATCCTTGACCCGCTGAGCGCCGTTCGCGTCTTTCCCGACGCATCCGACCATGGCCACCTGCGCGCCGATGCGTGCGGCGGCGACAGCCTGGTTCCCGCCCTTACCGCCGGCGACCTGCGAGAACTCATGTCCGCCAATCGTCTCGCCGGGGCGCGGCAAATGCGGCGCGCGAGCGACGAGATCCGTATTGATGCTACCCACTACCAGCACCCGGCCCTGCTTCGTTTCTTTTGACACGTTCATTCTCTCCTGTGTCGACCAGAGTTAGCGCTTTAGCGCTTACTCTGGTCCCATGCAAAGCGGTCGACCAGAGTTAGCGCTTTAGCGCTTACTCCGATCCCATGCAAAGCTCCGACCAGAGTTAGCGCTTTAGCACCTACTCCGGCCCCATGCAAAGCGGTCCAATTATGCGGCGCGACGCCGGCTTCGATAAGTATCCAGCACGACAGCCACGACAATCACAGCTCCCGTAATAATGCGCTTGGTCGGCTCGGTCGCGCCGATCTGCGCGAGACCCGCGGCCAGCACCGAAATGATCAACACGCCGAAGAAGGTGCTCGTCACTGACCCGCGGCCGCCCATCAAACTCGTTCCGCCGATCACCACCGCCGCGATCACCTGCAATTCGATGCCCTGCCCGGCATTCGGGTCCGCGGCCTCGAGCCGCGAAATCTGGAACAGGGAAGCCAAGCCGGCCAGCAAACCCATCATCGCGAACACGGCGATTTTGTAGGGTCGCGGATTGACGCCCGCGAGCCGCACCGCTTCCTCATTCGTGCCGATGCCCACCAGATAGCGGCCGAAGACGGTACGCGTCAACACGAACTGCGCGGCGACCATCACCACAATGGCAATGATGAACGCCGGCGAGATGCCGAACGCGACCGGGTTGGAGAGGAAATCGAAGGCATCGCCGATATAAGCCGTGCGCGAGTTGGTCAGCTGATACGCGAGACCACGCGCGGCTTCCAGCACGCCGAGCGACACGATGAACGACGGAATCCGCCACGCCACGGTGATTGCGCCGGTCACGCAGCCGGTCAGGGTCGCGCCCGCCATGCCGAGCAAGGCCGCCGGCAGCGCCGGCCAATGCCACTGCAAGGCCGCGACGCTCGTGAGCGCCGCGCCGAGCGCCAGCACCGAGCCGACCGACAGATCGATGCCGGCAATGATCAGCACGAACGTCATGCCGATCGACATCACGACGAGATCGGGAATCTGGTTCGCGATCGTGCTGAACGTGTCGTAGGTCAGAAAGTGTGAACTCAGCAGCGAGAACAGCACGATCATCCCGAGGAGCGCGCCGAGCAATCCAAGGTAGTTCGACAAGCCGAGTCGCGTGCCGAGCGGCTTCGCGTTTTTGGGTGGTTCGTTCTGCAGCGTAGGCAGGCTGGTTTCCACGGTCATGCTCAATACTCCACTAATTTATTTTCGTCGGGCGCCTTCGCGTCGGGGTCGATCGGCTCGTGCAGCATGTCATCGCGTTTCGCGTAGCCCGCGAATGCCGCCGCCAGCAGCGCGTCCTGCGTCCAGTCGCCGCGCTCGAACAGGCCTGTCATGCGTCCCGCCGACATCACCGCGATCCGGTCGCAAATGGCCATCAATTCGCGCAGATCGCTCGATACCACCACCAGCGCGCGGCCTTCGCGAGCCAGCGCGCCCATCAACGCATAGATGTCGAACTTCGCGCCGACGTCGATGCCGCGCGTCGGCTCATCGAACAGCAGCACCGTGCAATCGCGCGCGAGCCATCGGCCGATCACCACCTTTTGTTGATTGCCGCCCGACAACTCGGACACCGGTTGCGACGGCCCAGAACTGCGAATGCGCATCGCGTCGATTTGCTGGTGCGCCAACGCCGCTTCACGACGGCCATCCACCACGCCCTTGCTCGACACCGAACGCAAGTGGCCCAATGAGATGTTGGCGGCGATCGGCTGGGTCAGCAAAAGACCCTCGCCTTTGCGATCTTCGGTGATCAGCGCGATGCCGTGCTTCACGGCGTCCGACGGCGAGTTAATCATCACGGGCTCAAGCGCGCCGCCTTTACGCCCGATCGACACAGTGCCCGCGTCCGCACGGTCAGCGCCATAGATGAGCCGCATCAACTCCGTGCGCCCGGCGCCAATCAGCCCGCTGATGCCAAAAATCTCGCCGGCCTTGACCTCGAAAGACACGTCGCGCACCACCGGATCGCGCGTCATGCCGCTGACCTTGAAGGCCACTTCGCCGATGCGTCGCTCGCCGAGATCGATCCGGTCGCCGATATCGCGCCCCACCATCAGGGTCACGAGACGGTCGGTGGTGAGGTTGGCCATCTCGTCGACATGCACGAGCCGGCCGTCACGCAACACGGCAGCGCGCCTCGCGATACGCTTCAACTCTTCCAGCCGGTGCGAGATGTACACCAGCGCGACGCCGCGCGCCTTCAGCCGCTCGACCTGCTCGAACAGCAAATCCACTTCGCGGGCGGTCAGCATCGCAGTCGGTTCGTCGAGAATCAGCACGCGGCAATCGCCGATCAGATTGCGCGCAATCTCGACCAACTGTTGATGTCCGATACCCAACGTGCCGACCAGCGTATCGGGATCGATCGCGTCGAGGCCGACTTGCGCCATGGCATGCCGCGCGTCCTCACGCAACTTGGCGCGGTCGATCCAGCCAAACATGCCGCGCTGCGGCAAACGGTTCAGAAAAAGGTTCTCCGCCACCGAGAGCGTGGGCAACAGGTTCAGCTCCTGCATGACCATGCGCACACCGAGCGCCTCGGCGTCCTTGCGGCTGGCCGGCGTGTAGGCCGCGCCGCCGAGGGTCATCGATCCGGTAGTCGGCGTGACGAGGCCGCCAATGATCTTGGACAAGGTGCTCTTGCCGGCGCCGTTTTCGCCGGTCAGCGCCAGCACTTCGCCCGCGCGCAGTTCCAGCGAGACATCGGCGAGCACGGGCTCGGCATAGGTCTTGCCGATACCGTGCACGCGCAGCACGGGCGCGGCGTCACCAAGGGATGAGAGGGGAGTGGACATCAGATTGATTCAGGCTGGACAGAAATCAGACGGCGTGGCCCCTTGACGGAGCGGGCCACACCTTGCACCCGTCTTACTTGGTGACCAGATCGACCGGCGTTTCGACGACGCCGGACAATTCAGACTGCTTCTTGTGTTCGGAGAGCGCCTTCAGAGCCGTGTCGATGCCGAACACCGCCTGCTTGGCCGCATATTGATTGGCGGTGGCGAGCACGCGGCCGTCGGCGAGCATGGGCTTGATCGCGTTGATGTCGTCGTAGCCCACTACCTGCACCTTGCCGGCCTTGCCGGCCGCGCGCACGGCCGACACGGCGCCGATCGCCATGTTGTCGTTGCCGCACAGCAAAGCCTTGACGTCCGGGTTCGCGTTGAGGATCTGACTCGCGACGGCGTTGCCCTTGTCGATTTCCCACTCGCCCGATTGCAGCGCGACGACCTTCATGCCGCCCGTCGCCATGGCCTGCTTGAAGCCCGCCGTGCGTTGCTGCGCGTTGGTCGTGGTCGTGACACCTTCGATAATGCCGACGTTGTCGCCCGACTTCAGGTGCTTGGCCAGGTAGTCACCGACCTTCTGCGCGCCCTTCGCGTTATCCGGCCCGACGAACGGGATATTCAGGGATTTCGACTTGAGGACCTCGTCGTCCAGCTTGTTGTCGATATTGACCACGATGATGCCCGCGTCGACCGCTTTCTTCAGGACCGGCACGAGTGCCTTGGAGTCGGCCGGCGCGATTATCAGCGCGTCGACCTTCGAGACGATCATCTGCTCGACGATGCGGATCTGGTTCGCGGTGTCCGTTTCGTCCTTGATGCCGTTGGTGACCAGGTCAAATTTCGCCGGATTCTGCTTCTGATAGTCCTTGGCGCCCGTTTCCATGGTCAGGAAGAACTCGTTCGCCAGCGACTTCATGACAAGCGCGACTTTCGGTTTATGGGCGGCCTGAGCAAAGGCTGCCGGCATCGGCAAAATCGACACAGCGAGGAAAGCTGCGCCGGCTGCGATGGCGCGACGGCGCGCCGGTAGGAAATGGCGAATCATTGATGTCTCCGTATCGCTCGTTCGGTCTACTGAGAGCCGTTGAGTCGTGTGATGGGTAGGAACGCCGCACTTGCCACCACTTGCTCGACCCTTCAGGTCTTTCGCGTGATGCCGGGCAAGTATGGCCAGATCCAATCCTATCTCCGCGAACTGCGTTATGCTATGCCAAATTTCAAAACCTATCGTTTCAAAAATGGAACACGTAGACTGGGACGACCTGCGGATTCTGGTGGCGATCGCCCGCGAGGGAACGATGCGATCGGCCGCCGCGGCGTGCGACCTGAGCGCGCCGACCCTGTCGCGCCGCCTGACCGAGCTTGAACGACGCCTGGGCGAACCGCTCATCGACCGGGTGCCGTCGGGCTGTACCGTGACCGCGTTCGGCGCCAAGGTGCTGGCCTGGGCGGAGCAGATGGAGGACCTCGCGCACCAGATCGAACGCGCCGCGGACGTGAACGGCGGCGCGCCCGCGCATGGCACGGTGCGCATCAACGCCGTCGAGTGGCCGTCGTACATTCTGCTGAAGCTGCTCGGCTCGTTTCAGGACCGGCTGCCTGGGCTTGCGATCGAAGTGCTGACTTCGCGGCGTCCCTATAGCCTTGCGCGGCGCGAGGCGGACATTGCCCTGTGGTCCGAATGCCCGGAAGAGGGCGACCTGTACGTCCGGCGGATCGGCAGAATCCGCTTCGGGCTGTTCGGCTCGCGCGACTACTATCTCCGTCACAAGGCGGCGATCGTGAAGAAGGAGTGGGACAAGCTGTCGTTCGTCGGCTACGACGACCGTCAGCCCGATCACCCGGCGACGCAATGGCTGAAGGCGCTGCCCGGCGCACCGGCGCCGTCGCTTCGCAGCAGCTACGGCATGGGCGTGTTCGACGGCGTGCTGGGTGGCTCCGGGCTCGGCATACTCGCCCAGCTAGCCGGTGACACGACGAGCGATCTCGTCTGCGTGGAGAAGCACATCAAGGCGCTCGATCAGGATGTGTGGATGGTGTTGCATCCCGCTCTGCGCGACAGCGAGCGGATCCGGACCGTGGCGAACCTGATTGCCGAGATCTTCCGCTGACGTCGCCTGAAGAACGAACGCTAGCGTATCGGCCGATTGCGGCTAACCTGCGCAAAACTGAGCGCGATCGCGCCTCGCGAAGAGACGCCGCGTGGCTCGAAATCCGCCGCTCGATGGCCGGATCGGGTCAGTAAGCCGTAGAGTTCCGGGCGACGGGCCGTCAGCCATTGCTGCCCGGCACTTCCATCGATCAGGCCTCTGTCCAGATCGGCGGAAATGAGTGCGTCTCGCGCGCTGCTCTCGGCGAGCACGCGACCGCATGGATCGACGATCATCCCTGCCCCGCTCGACTGTTCTGGGTCGTCCACGTCGCCCCCTTCGCTGAAGACGACGAACATGCCGTTGTCACCGGCTCGCGCCGGCAGCGAGCGACGCAGCGATTGTGCCATCGCAACAGGTTGCGTTCGGCTATCGCCGGTCCGGTTTGCGCCGTCGCTGCGATGCGGCGCGATCAGCAGCGTCGCGCCCATGAGCGCCGTCATCCGCATGTTCTCGACCAGATAATTGTCGCCGCCAATGAGGATGCCCACGCGAACGCCCCACGTCGTATCGAAGACGGTGAACCGGTCGCCGTTGCTGATCCGCCGATGCTCGAACGCATGCAGCTTGCGGTGGCAATGGCGTACACCGCCCGGCAGGCACACCACGTAGCTGTTGAACAAACGTCCATCGGCTGCGCGCTCGACGAAGCCCACACCAGCGGCCACGCCAGAGCGTTCGACCGCATCGGCAACCGCGCGGATCGACGGTCCGTCGAGCGGTTCAGCAAGCGCATCGAGTTCCGCGCGATGAAGCTTCGCCATGCTTCCGTAGCCACCGATACAGGTCTCCGGAAATACCACCAGCCCGATGTCCTTCTCAGCGGCAAGCGCCAGGCAATCCGTGATGCGCGCGACGTTATGCGGGGCGTCGCCGGGACGTGAACCGAGCGAGGCGGCTGCAACGCGAAGCAATGGAACAGTGGAGGAGCACATCTTCACGACCGGATAGATAGAACGACACCATTGGACCGCTCCCCCTTCGATAAGTAAAATGAAAAATTCTATGCGTTCAATCACTTGCTGGAATGGAACTTAAACTCCTGCGCGCTTTTCTGACCGTCGCCGAACTCCGCCACTTCGGGCACGCCGCCGAAGCGCTGTATGTCAGTCAGCCCGCTCTGAGCAAGCAGATCGTGGCGTTGGAAGCGAGCCTTGGCGCGCGGCTGTTCGAACGCGGGCGGCATGGCGCGGAACTGACGATCTTCGGCGAAGGATTTCTTGCCGACGCCGAGGCGCTGGTCCGCGACGCGGACAACATTCTCGCGCGTGCGCGCGAGGCGAGCAGCGGCACGCGCGGCTATCTACGCGTCGGCCTCGGACTCTCGACCCTGACCGAAGCGCCGCAACTGATCGCCCAATTCCGCAAGCTCCATCCGAAAGTCAGCGTCACCCTCAACGATCTGTCTTCCGCGGAGCAATCGCGGCGGCTTCTCGCCGGCAAGCTCGATGTCGGCTTCCTGCGCTTGCCCGCCGACGCCGGCCTGTCGACGTTGCCGATACTCGACGAAGCCCTGGCATTGGCGATACCGCAGTACGCGCGCTGGAAACGCGTTCCGTCGAATCTGCAGGAATTGAACGAGCCCGGGTTCATCGCGCTGTCACGCGGACGCGGCCCTGGCCTCGCGGCACAAATCGACCACTGGTGTGGCGAACATGGCTTCGTGCCCAGGGTGATCCAGCAAGCCGACGAGATTCAATCGGTTCTCGCCGGCGTGGCGGCGGGCGTCGGCGCGGCGTTCCTGCCCTCGCGCGCGCAATATCTGTTGCGCGACGCAAGGGTGCTGCCGCTGCGCGATGCTGCCGCCCGCTGGCGTGTCGGGATGGCGTGGCAGACCACGCGCGACGATCCCGTGGTGGCGAATTTCGTCGCATTCGTTCGCGCGTCGAAGAAGTCGCTGCGTGCCGGTTCCACTGAGCCGGCCTGATAGATAACGCGTCGGCGGACTCGCCCGCCTGGCGAAGCCTTCACCGACCGTCGCGCCCGCTACCGCTTCAAGCTGCACGATTGCCTTATCCGGCGCGGCACGCGCGACCATTGATGGAAATCCATCATTTTTCAGCGTGAAGCCGCCCGTCCCATCCTCTATCGTTGACCCAACGAGAAGCGCGGCCGCCCCATCGGACTGACGGGAAGCCCGCAAGCACAAAGCGGTCATCAGGAGACACCCCATGTCCACGACTCCCGGCGTCGGCAGCGCAGCCGCACCTCGCGTCACCGACACAGCCTTTGAAGACGGCATCGGCCAGCAGTGGTATCAGCCCATCATCGCGCGCGCGGTGCTCAAGGATTTGATGAAGCGCAGCGACGCTGAAGGCTGGCGCAACTTCGGACTGTGGCTGGCCTTGCTGATCGCGTCAGGTGTCGTCGCGGCAATGACATGGGGAAGCTGGTGGGCAGTGCCGGCGTTCTTCGTCTACGGCACGATCTATTCGTCGAGCGATGCGCGCTGGCACGAACTCGCGCACGGCACGCCGTTCAAGAGCCGCCGCGCCAACGACTTCTTCTATCACCTGTCGTCGTTCATGACGATTCGCGAAGGCTACTGGTGGCGCTGGAGCCACGCGCGGCACCACACGCACACCTACTTTCAGGCGCGCGATCCCGAGATCCAGGTCGCACGGCCGACCAAAGTCTGGCCGATCGTCATCGACTTTCTCGGCATGGTGGGCTGCACGGTGGAAATCGGCAAGGTCGTACGGCACGCGTTCGGCCGCGTCGACGCCGCGACCGACGCGTTTCTCCCTGCCTCCGAGAAACCCAAGATGATCTGGTCCTGCCGCATCTACCTCGCCGTCGTGCTGGGCACGATCGTGCTCGCGATCGCCATGCGCAGCTACCTGCCGCTCATGTTCGTCTGGACCCCGCGCTTCTACGGCGGCTGGCTGCATCAACTGCTCGGCCTCACGCAACATGCGGGACTCGCCGTCAACGTGAAAGACCATCGGCTGAACACGCGCACGGTGCATATCAATCCGGTGTTCCGCTTTCTCTACCTCAACATGAATTACCACCTCGAACATCATCTTCTGCCGATGGTGCCGTTCCACGCGCTGCCGCGTCTGCACGAAGCGATCAAGGACCAGTTACCGCCGGCCTATCCGAGTCTCTTTGCGGCGTATCGCGAGATGCTGCCCGCGCTATGGAAACAGCGCTCCGATCCTTGGCACGTGATTGAACGGAAGATTCCGGTCGAGGACGCGCCCGCGTGACCCGCGCGGCGGAGTCCCCGCACAGTCGAACGCCTGAACGCCTCTAAACCTCATCAAATAACGGAGACTCGCGTGACCGTCGAAACCAGCAACATCAAGTGGGTGGTGGCCTGCGCCACCGGCGATATCGATGAAGAAGACGTGATCCGCTTCGATCACGCGGGCGCGAGCTACGCGGTGTACCGGATCGATCAGGGCTTCTTCGCATCCGACGGCTGGTGTACGCATGAACACGCGCATCTCGCCGACGGCTTCGTCGTGGATCGCGAGATCGAGTGTCCGCTGCATCAGGGACGTTTCGACATTCCCACCGGCACGCCGAAAAGCCCGCCAGTGTGCGTGCATTTGCAAACCTATCCGGTGCGCGTCGAGAACGGCGAGGTGCTGCTGGGCGTTCCCGCGACGGACGAGTCGTGACAAGCCATCCCGCGAGGGTCATCGTCGACGCGGGCAGAGTGGCGCTAGTCGCTCAGCGGCAGGTTCTCGCGCAATAACACGGTGACGGGAATCTGATGAGGCAAGGCCACGCCCGGATCGCGATGGTAGTGCCGCAGCACGATTTCGATGGAACGCATGGCTTCGCCGGCCGGATTCTGATCGAGCACGGCGTCGAGCGTGCCCTCTATCAGCAGCCGTCGCGAACTCTCGTTGAGTTCGTGACCGACGAACACCGTCGAGCGCGTGCGCTCGAGTGCCACGAGCGCCGCGCCGACGCCTTCGTTGCCGACTGAAATGTTGTAGATGCCGCGCAAGTCGGGATAGCGCCGGAAAGCGTCGCGAGTGAGCCGTTCGGTGATCACCGACTGCTCGCGGCTCTCCACGGTTTCCACGATGTCGCAGTTCGGAAAGCGTCGCCGCAGCACGGAACGAAAGCCGCTTTCGCGTTCTTCGTGGCCGAGGAAATCATGCATGCCGGTCAGGACGAGCACCTTACCGCCCGCCTCGCCGATAAAGCGGCCGACCAGTTCGCCGGCGACGCGTCCCGCGCAGCGATTGTCGATGCCGACGTAGGCAAGCCGCTCCGTGCCCGGCAGATCGCTGGCGAGCGTCACGACTGGAATGGTGCGGCTGATCTGCCGCAGCGCCGCGGCAATGTCCGGATGCTCGTACGCGACGATGACGAGCGCGTCGGCTTTCTGCGTGGCGCGGCGAATGGTGTCGACCACACGCGCCGGCTCGAGGCTTTCGAAGTAAGTGACTGCGCAGATCACGCGCTGCCCCTCGAACGTCTTTTGCGCCACTTCAAAGCCCTGCTTCAACGACACGTAGTAGGGCGACGCCGGTTGCTGCAACAGGATCGCGATACGCAGCCAGCGTACCGACACCGAGTCGAGCGCGCGGTCGATCTTCAGCTTGCGTGCCCATTCGAGCACGCTCATTTCCTTCGCGCGCGACACGCCGCCTCGTCCGTTCAGCACACGGTCGACGGTCGCCTCGCTGACACCGGCGGCTTTCGCGATGTCGGTCATGCTCGTTTTGCGGCGAGTGGAACTGGGCATTCGCGTCAGCCTGACGGAGAGGAGAAGCGACGATGAGGGGATCATCGCATTACGGCTGCGGTGCATCAAGCCGCGCTGGTGGTTGCGCAAAGATCGATCGGGGAAGTCACCGAGCTGCCTTGTCGTTGCTTGTCGAAAGGCGCGCTCGCGAGACTAGCGAGCGGCGATGCCTGTCCGGACATACGTATGTCGCACACAGAAGGGTAAATTTCACGGATGATGAGACCCGCCGCAACCCGCTCCGCCACGTCCATCACGCCGGCGATCCGCGCACGGCGGACACCGAAACCGACTTCCCGGTCGTGGACCTCGAGGTCGCATAACCAGCTCGGGCAGCTCAGGCTCGTCCGTTTTCAGGAGATACGCCATGTCCCGCACCGTCGCCGAGAAGCGCGCCGCCTTCAAAGCCCTGCACACGTCCGGTTGTTTCGTCCTGCCCAATCCGTGGGACGCCGGCAGCGCGCGCTATCTGCATACGCTCGGCTTCCAGGCGCTCGCCACGACCAGTTCGGGCTTTGCCTGGTCCACCGGTCACGCCGACAACGCCTTGCCCCGCGACGCGATCCTCGCGCATCTGCGCAAGATCGTCGAAGCGACCGACCTGCCCGTCAACGCGGACTTCGAGAACGGCTTCGGCAGCACGCCGAACGAAGTGGCGGAAAGCGTCAGGCTCGCCATCGAAACCGGCGTGGCAGCCCTGTCGATCGAAGACTCCACCGGCGATGCCGCCGCGCCGCTTTTCTCCATCGAGGTTGCCGTCGAGCGAATCCGCGCCGCGCGCCGCGCCATCGACGAAAACGGCGGCGATACGCTGCTGGTCGGCCGGGCGGAAAACTTCTTTGCCGGCTCGCCCGATCTCGACGATGCGATCGCGCGCCTGAAGGCCTATTCCGAGGCCGGCGCCGACTGTCTGTACGCGCCGGGCATTCAGACGCGCGAGCAGATCGAGGCGGTGGTCGCCGCCGTCGCGCCGAAACCCGTCAATCTGCTGATCGGTTCGACGTCGGCGTTCACGCTGCAGGACGTGGCCGCGCTCGGCGTGCGGCGCGTCAGTGTCGGCGGCGCGCTAGCCCGCGCGGCGTGGGGCGGTTTCATGCAGGCGGCGCAGTCGCTGGCTCAAGGCCGCTTCGACGGCTTTGCCGGCGCGGCGCCGGGCTCGCAACTCAACGAGCTGTTTGAGAACCGCGCGTAAGACGTGGTGACGCGGCTTGCGGTTACCGGCGACGGCGCCTCATGGCGCCGGTATCGCCACGAATGCGCGTGATTGACGGGAAAGAGGGAACATTTGACGTACGACGAATCCGGTATGGCATATAGGATGTTTTGGCTTCCCGACTATCCGTGCCAGCACGCTGCCGTTGCCCGCGTCAACTCTTGAGGTGGAACCCATGAACGATCTCCTGACATTCGCTGTCGACGCACATGGTGGGATGGAACGCTGGGATAGCTTCACGCGGCTTTCCGCCGAACTGTCCGTCGACGGCGCCATCTGGCATGTCAAGCAACAGCCTGGACTGCTCATCGACAAGCGCATCGACCTCACTACGCATACCGAGAAGCTGAGCATCACGCCGTTCACGGCGCCCGATCTGCGCAGCGTCTTCGTGCCTGGGCTCCTGACTTTGGAAACCCTCGACGGCGCGGTCACCGAAACGCGCGAGCATCCGGAGGCCGCTTTTGCCGGTCACTCGGTCGAGACGCAGTGGGATAAATTGCACGTGGCGTACTTCGCCAGTGAAGCTTTCTGGACCTACCTGACGTCGCCTTTCCTTTACACCTACCCGGGTTTCGAAAGCGAGGAAATCGAACCGTGGCAGGAGAACGGCGAAACCTGGCGCCGCCTGAAGGTGACATTCCCAGATCACATCGCGAGCCACACGCGTACGCAAATTACGCATTTCGGCCCCGATGGGCTGATGCGCCGTCACGATTACACGGTCGATATTCTCGGTGGCGCGACCGGCGCGAATTACGTCAGCGAGTATCGCGAGTTCCAGGGCATCCAGATGCCCACGCGGCGTCGCATCTACGCCTATGACAGTGCGATGCGGAAGGTGCCGGAACCCCTGCTCGTCGCTCTCGACTTCGGCCTTATCGAGTTCAGTTAAAGCAGGTTGCAGCGGCGCTCAATCGGCGGCAAGCCCGTGTGAGCGTCATCCGCAATGCTGGCAACGGCACCCCTCGCCCAAAAGAAGCCTGGCTAACTCGATGTATGATCGGATCGCACCGCCCGCCGGTGCGGCTCGACCAGCCAATTCAACAGGGGTGGCCCTTGGACAAATTTCAGGCGATGCAGGCTTTTGTGCGCGTGGTGGAAACGGGAACGTTCACGAGGGCCTCCGAAACCCTGGACATTCCCAAGCCAACCGTCACCCGGCTGATTCAAACGCTCGAAGCGGAGTTGGACACCAAGCTGCTCAACCGCACCACCCGCAAGGTCAGCCCGACCACCGACGGCACCGCCTACTACGAACGTGCCGTCCGGCTGCTCAACGAACTGCAGGAACTCGAAGGCGTGATGTCGCGCTCGAAGAGCAATCCTCGCGGCCGTCTGCGCGTCGATTTTCCGGTGCCGATCGGGCTCGGCCTCATCATCCCCGCGCTGCCCGATTTCGTCGCGCGCTACCCGGATATCAAACTCGACTTCGGTGTCAGCGACCGGCCGCTGGATCTCGTGACTGAGAACATCGATTGCGTCGTGCGCACCGGCAAGGTCACCGACCAGTCGCTGGTCGCGCGGCGGCTCGGCGAAGTGCGCCAGGTGCTGTGCGCCACCCCGGACTACTGGAAACGGTATGGCCGCCCCAAGCATCCTTCTGAACTGGAACATGAGCACGTGGTGATCCAGATGGTTGCGGCGCGAACCGGACGGGCGTTCCCGATCGCGGTCACCCGAAACGGCGAGAGAGTCGACGTCACGCCCGAGCGCACACTGACCGCGAATGATTCGACGGCCTGTCTCGCGATGGGCCTGTCGGGCCTGGGCGTCGTGCATGCGCTGACGTTTCTGGGCCGGATGCATTTCGAAAGCGGCACACTGGAACCGGCCTTTGCCGACTGGTGGGCCGACCCTATTCCCGTGTACGTCGTCTATCCGCCGAACCGGCATCTAAGCGCCAAGGTACGCGTATTCGTCGATTGGCTGGTCGCCCTGTTCGCGGCCAGCGATACAGCGTACAAACCGGCATTGCAGGTAGAACTGCTACCCGTGATTGTTTCACAGGTGAAATAAAGTAGGACCTTCACGCCTATTTATTGCCGACTGGCGATCACTTAATCTGTGTCCATCTGCTCCACGCGAGCACTCCACAGAAAAAAGTGATCGACATGTCTGAACTCTTCAATCCCATCAAGGTAGGTCCTTATCAATTGCAGCATCGCGTCGTGATGGCGCCGCTCACACGTATGCGTTCGGCGAAAGGCGACGTGCCCAATCCGTTGATGCGCGAATACTACGAGCAGCGCACCTCGGCGGGTGGCTTCATCGTGTCGGAAGCGACTGTCGTGTCGGCGAACGGCAACGGCTACCTCGGCGCGCCCGGGATCTACTCGGATGCGCAGATTCCCGGCTGGAAGGTAATCACCGAGGCCGTGCACGCAAAACGCGGCCGCATTTTCCTTCAGTTGTTCCATGCAGGCCGTCAGTCGCATCGCGATATGCAGCCGGATCGTGTGCTGCCTGTCGGCGCGTCCGAAATCGAATCGGAAGGACTCGCCTACACCGCCAGCGGCTGGGTGCCGAGCACGCCGAATCGTGCGCTCACCGAAGCCGAAGTCGTGGCGCTGGTCGAAGATTTTCGCTCGGCAGCACGGCGCGCTCTGGAAGCAGGATTCGACGGCGTCGAGATTCACGGTGCGAACGGCTATATCGTCGACCAGTTTCTGCATGACGGCAGCAACCAGCGTAACGACGCGTACGGCGGTTCGATCGAGAACCGCGCGCGTTTCCTGCTCGACGTCACGCAGGCCGCGATCTCCGTGTGGGGCAGCGATCGCGTGGCCGTGCGCATCGGGCCCAGCGGCTCGTTCGGCGACATGTCGGATAGCGATCCCGTCGCGCTCTTCACGCATGTCGTGAAGGAACTCGACAAGCTCGATCTCGCTTACCTCCATCTGATCGAACCGCGTGTCGCGGGTAACGCCGCCGACGAAAGCCGCGATCAGAACCCGATCGCCGCGCGCCTGTTCCGGCAGTCGTATCGCGGTGTGATCATCGCGGCCGGTGGATTCGACGCCGACTCGGCGCAAGCGATTCTTGCCGAAGGCAGCGCCGACCTGGTCGCGTTCGGCCGTTACTTCATCTCCAACCCCGATTTGCCCGAACGTTTTCGCCACAAACTGCCGCTGAATGACTACGATCGCGACACGTTCTACGGCGGCACGGCTGTCGGCTACACCGACTACCCGTTCTACACAACGCCCGAAGCGAGCCGTGAAGCGGCACTGGAATTGGCGGCCTGAGTCCGAGCATCAGCAGACGTCCCGCACCGCCTGCACGCGCTTGCGCGTGCGGCGAGCGCCGCGGCTTCCGTCCCGGATGCACGACGCCGCCATCGTTCGCTGACGCACGTACGCTGTTCGCGTAGCCGTGAGAGACTAATGTCTAGCGTGCGTTCAGCCTGCCGACGCCCGCAGTTCGTGCACGTCAGCCATGGAACCTCGTCCTCTCAGAGTGCTTGCCGCACTCCTCGCCTCAAGCGTCGGCTTCTGCCCGCCGGCATCGCATGCCTACGCGCTCGACGCACAGTTCGACTGCCAGGCGAGTCCCCACGCCTTCATCACGCAACTCATCGACGAGAACTACATCGAGTCCAATCCCATGCGGGTCGACACGAACTCCGTCAACGCGTTTCGTCCCGTGCACGGCAGCGACATGACCGTCTTCGGCTTTCGCGTCTACGCCGTGCTCGGCTACGAGCCGGACGACGAGATGTTCAAGAAGGGCCGCGGCCAGGCACTCGCGGACCCGTTATACGGCGTCGTGCTGTCCGCGCCGAGCGAGTCGGTCGAGTCGCGCGTGCGCGCGGCCGGAAGCACCGCCAAGGTGCACTCGGTCATTCCGTTGCTGCTGACCGCGGTGATCTGCAGCGGTTGACGGAGCGCGGCCGAGCGGCGTGGTGCTATGCTTTTCGCTCCTCATCGCCCACGTCGCCAAGGTCCTCACGCCGATGCCCTCGTCCGTCCGCAACTCGCTCATCTGGATCTTCGACGCGTTCGAGCGCGATCCGACTTACATCAGCAAGCGGATGTTCGGCAGCGACGCCGCATATATCGATGGTCTTTTGTGCCTGATTGCCGCGGATCGCGACAAGCCGTGGAATGGCCTGCTGGTGTGCACATCGCACGAGCGCCACGCCGCGCTCGTCGATGAAATGCCGGCTTTGCGGCCGCATCCGGTGCTCGGCAAATGGCTCTACATAGCGCAAGACGATCCGGCGTTTGAAACCGTCGCCGAAGCATTGACGGCGCTGGTGCTGGCCCGCGATCCGCGCGTGGGCGTCGAGCCGAAGCCGCGTGCGCGCGGCAAGAAATCTACGCTGCCAAAGGCGTAGCGCGTCACGCCGTTCGACTGGCCGGCTCACCCACGCGTTTGCGCCTGCGAGCCGGTGTCGACGGTCCAGCCATAGCCGAGCGCCTTGTACAACGCGACGATCTCCGCAAGCTGCTGATCCTGCAACTGCGACTGCTGAAGCTGCGCATTGAACAGACTGCGCTCGGCGTCGAGCACTTCCAGGTAACTCGTATAGCCGCCCTCGTATAAATCCCGCGCGAGCGAAGCATATTGCGCGAGCGCCTCGACCTGGCGATTGGTCGCCTGCAACTGGTCACGCACGCGCGCCACGCCGACGAGGGCATCTTCTACATCGGCAAAGGCGGACTGGATAGCCTGCTCATAGCTGAACAGCGCCTCTTGCTGCTGCGCCTCGGCGGTGCGTACCGATCCCGTGATCGCGCCGCCGGTGAAGATCGGCTGCGCGATCGCGCCCGCAAACGACCAGATGCGCGCCGGCCCCGTCCACAATCCTGAGAGCGCCGTGCTCGCCGCGCCGAACATGCCCGTCAACGAAATGCTCGGGAAGTACTGCGCGCGCGCCGCGCCGATCGACGCGTTCGCGGAGATCAGCGCCTGTTCGGCCTGCAGGATATCCGGCCGCCGTTCGAGCAGCGACGACGGCAGGCCCGCCGGAATCGCGGGCGCGCTGAGTTGCGTCAGCGGTTTGCCGCGCGGAATTGGCCCCGGGTTGTCGCCGAGCAGCAGCGACAATGAATTTTCCTGTTGAGCGATCTGCTGCTGGAACGCATACACCGACGCCTGCGCCGACTCATACTCGGATTTCGCCTGGCTCACCTGGAGTTGCGAGACGACGCCGCCTGTGAAGCGCTCCTGAAACAGCGAGAGTGCATCGGAACGGCTGGCCAGAGTCGACTTCGCAATTTCCAGCCGCTGGTCGAGATCGCGCAGCAACAAATACGACGTGGCCACGCTCGAAATCAACGCGATGCGCGTCGCCTGCTGCGCGGCCTGGGTGCCCAGATAGTCGGCGCGCGCGGCTTCGGTCATGCGCCGTATGCGGCCGAACAGATCGATTTCCCACGACGCCATCACGTCCAGTTGCACCTGATTGCCGACCGCCGGCGCGAAGCCCGGCGCCGGTACGCTGCGGCCCCGGCCGCCGCCGAAGTTCGCGCTGACTTGCGGGAAGAGCCCGGCACGCGTCGTCATCAGGCGACCGTAAAACTCATCGACGCGCGCGGCGGCGATGGCGAGATCCTTGTTCTGATCGAGCGCTCGCTGGATCAGACCGTCGAGCACCGGATCGTTGAACTGGTTCCACCATTGCACCGCGCCCTGATCGAGCACTTCGGCATCCGGCGACGCGTAACGGAACGACGACGGTGTATCGACAGCAGGCCGGTGATAGTCGGGGCCGACCGTACAGCCGGCAAACCAGCAGGCGCACACGACGGCCAATAGGCGACACTGAGGGAATCTCATGTCCCCCCCTCCCGCGGCCCTGGCGACACCGGCGGTCCGGCATCCGGCGCAGGCGCCTTCTTGCCGCGCGACGACAGCGTTTCGAGTCCCCAGAAGAACATCGGAATGAAGAACAACGCGATGACCGTCGCGCCGAGCATGCCGAAAATCACACCGGTGCCGAGCGAGCGCCGGCTCGCAGCCGATGCGCCGCTCGCGATCGCCAGCGGCACGCAGCCGAGAATGAACGCCAGCGACGTCATGATGATCGGCCGCAGCCGCAGCTTCGCGGCTTTGAGCGCGGCGTCGTACGGGGACAGCGCTTCCTTCTCGCGCATCTCGACGGCGAATTCGAAGATCAGAATCGCGTTCTTGGCCGCGAGCGCGATCAGCACGGTCAGGCCGATCTGGAAGTACACGTCGTCTTCCATGCCACGCAGCAGGATGCCGATAAGCGCGCCGAATATCGCGAACGGCACCGCGAGCAGCACGCCGATCGGCAGCGACCACTTTTCGTATTGGGCGGCGAGGATCAGGAACACCATCAACAAGGCAAAACCGAACACGAGGCCCGCGGTCGAGCCGGCCTGCTTTTCCTCATAAGCCTGACCGCTCCACGCATAGCTGTAGCCGTCGCCGAGCACCTCCTGCGCGATCTGCTCCATCGCGGCGATGGACTCTCCCGAACTGTGTCCCGGCGCGGAATCGCCAGTGATCTTCGCGGCGGGAAAGTTGTTGAAGCGTGTGACGATGTCGGCGCCCGGCACGAAACGGACGGTCGTGACGGCCTTGATCGGCACCATGTCGCCACTGCGATTGCGTACGTAGAGTTGCTGGATGTCGTCCGGCTGCGTGCGGTATTGCGGCTCGGCCTGCACGATCACCTGGAAGAGCCGGCTGCTCTTCGGAAATTGACTCACGTACGAGGAGCCGAACATGGTCTGCAACGCGGCGTAAATGTCCTGAATTGGTACACCGAGCGATTCCGCGCGCTCCCGGTCGACCTCGACGAGCAATTGCCGCGAGTTCGTGTTGATGGTCGAGTTCACGCCGCGTAACGCCGGATTCTGACGCGCCTTCGCAATGAACGCGCGGACCTTCTCTTCGAGTTTTTGATAGCTGTCGTCGCCAGTGCTTTGCAGCCAGAACTCGAAGCCGCCCGTGGTGCCGAGCCCTGGAATGGACGGCGGATTCAGCGGCACCACCACGCCGTCCTTGTAGCCGGAAAAAGCCTTGTTCGCATCGCGGATCAGGTCTTGCGCAGTGCCGTTCTCGCCACGGTCCTTGAAGCCTTTGAGCGTGATGAATAGCGTGCCCGCATTCGACTTGTACTGCGAGTCGATCAGGCTGTAACCGATCGGCGCGGCGACCGATTTGACCGCGGGCTGCTTCGCGAACCATTGTTCCGCGCGCTGCGAGAGGTCGCCGGTGCGGTCGAGGCTCGCCGCGTCCGGCAGCACCACCGCGCCGAGCAGATAGCCCTGATCTTCAGTGGGCAGGAAGGACGAAGGAATGTGCTTGAACAACCCGGCCGTCGCGGCCACCATCGCGACGATCAGCAGGATCGACAACGCGACGCGACGCATCGCGAGTTGCACCGCGCGTCCATAGCCTTGCGTCAGGCGGTCGAACCGTTCGTTGAACCAGAGAAAGAAGCGGTTCTTCTTGTGCGTGCCGGGCTTGAGCACGATCGCGGCAAGCGCCGGCGACAGCGTCAACGCAACAATGCCGGAGATCACCACCGAGACGGCGATCGTCACCGCAAACTGTTTGTACAACTGCCCCGTGATGCCGGACAGAAACGCCACGGGAATAAACACCGCGAGCAGCACGAGCACGATCGCGATGACCGGTCCGGTCACTTCGTCCATCGCGTGTTTGGCGGCCTCTTTCGGCGGCAGACCGAACTCGGTCATATTGCGTTCGACATTCTCGATCACGACGATCGCGTCGTCGACGACGATACCAATGGCCAGCACCATGCCGAACAGCGTCAGCATGTTGATCGAAAAGCCGAATGCCAGCATGCCGATGAACGCACCGAGAATCGACACGGGCACGGCGAGAAGCGGTACGAGCGTCGCACGAAAGCTCTGCAGGAAAATGAACACGACGAGAATCACGAGGATCACCGCGTCACGCAATGTGTGAATGACCTCACCGATCGATTCGTGCACGAACTCAGTCGTATCCAGCGCGACTTCATATTTGAGGCCGGGTGGAAAGGCCTTTTGCAACTGCTCGAGCGTGGCATGCACCTGCTTGGCAACCTGCAGCGCGTTCGCGCCCGGTTGCTGGTACACGGCGATCAGCGTCGCGGTCTTGCCGTTGTAGCGTCCGCGCAGCGAGTAATCTTTCGCGCCGAGTTCCGCGTGGCCGATGTCCTTGATGCGGATGGTCGACGCGTCGCCCGACCCGGCGCGCAAGATGATGTTGTCGAAATCGGCAGGCTCAGTCATGCGGCCTTTGGTCGCCACCGGAAACGTCTGCTGAACCGGCGCGTTCGTGGGTGCCTGGCCGAGGCGGCCCGCGGAAAATTGCTGGTTCTGGTTGCTGATCGCCTGCTGCACGTCGGCGACGGTGATGGCGAGCTTCGCCATGCGGTCAGGCTTGATCCAGATCCGCATGGCGTAGTCGGCCGAACCGAAAATCGATGCCTGATTCGCGCCCGGAATGCGCTTCAACGCATCGAGCACATAGACGTTCGCGTAGTTCGCCACATACGACTGGTCGAACGCGTTGTCCGGCGAGTAGATCGCGATCACCATCATGAACGCCGACGAACGCTTCTGCACCGAGACGCCCTGCGCCGTCACCGAATCGGGCAGCGTGGGCAGCGCCAGGTTCACGCGATTCTGCACGTCCACCTGCGCCAGCGACGGATCCGTGCCGATGTTGAAGTACGCCGTCAACGTCATGTTGCCGGTCGACGAGCTGGACGAGTTCATGTACATCATGTTGTCCGCGCCGTTCACCTGCTGCTCGAGCGGCGCCGCGACGTTCTGCGCGACGACCTCCGCGCTCGCGCCCGGATAGGTCGCGCTCACGGTGATGGTCGGCGGCGCGATATCGGGAAACTGCGCGATCGGCAGGTTGAACATCGCGACGGTGCCGGCCACCACGAGGATGATCGACAGCACCGACGCGAAGATCGGCCGGTCGATAAAAAAGTGGGCGAACTTCATCGATCAGCCCCCCGTCGACGGCGCGAGGGTGACATCGACACGGCGCGACTTGTCGGGCGCGTCGCTTGCCACGATGCGCGCGGGACGGCGCATATCGATACGCGCGACATCGACACCCGCGACAATCAGCGCTGAACGGACTGTCGCGGCGCGCGCGGCGGCGAGCTTGACGTTGGCTTCATAGGAGCCGCTGGAATCGGTGTAGCCGGAAATCACGGCGCGCGAACCAGGCGCGGCGAGCAAACGGCGCGCGACGCCCGCGAGCGCGTCGGCCGACTGCGAATCGAGGCTCGCGCTGCCGACCGCGAAGAACACCGCCGTCTGTCCGGAGGTCGCCGCTGATGCGCTGCCCGCGCCCGCCGATGTGCTGTTTGCCTGACCGGTGGTGTTGCCTGACGCGCCCGCGGAGCCCGCTGCGGCAGCGCCATTCATTGAGCCCGAGGCGGCAGTTGTTCCAGCTTGGCCCGCCACGCTCGCCGCGTTGCCACCGTTATCGCCGCTGCCAGCCGGCCCCGCGCCGCCGCCCGACAACGCGGCAATATTCACGCTCGCGGCCGGCATCGGCACGACGTGTGCATTCACCGCCGCACCAGGCATCAGCCGCAACGTGTTGTCGATCACCACGCGATCGCCCACGCGCAGACCAGAATTGACGACCCAGTCGTTGCCGTTCCACTCGCCCGTTTCGATCGCACGTTGCTGGGCTTTGTTGTCCTTGTCGATGGTCCACACATATTCGCCGCGAGGTCCCTGCAAGATCGCGCCTTGCGGTACGGCGACCGCCGCGGTCCGCTCGGCGCCGAGCAGCTTGATGCGCACGAACTGGCCGGGTCGCAGCGCGCCCGCGGGATTGGGCACGGCCGCGCGAATCAGATACGTGCCGGTCTCGGAACTGAGCGACGCGTCCCTGAACGCGATATGGCCGCGTTGCGGATAGATGCTGCCGTCGGCGAGCACGATGACCGCTTCGAGATCGTCAATCTGCGGCAGCTTCAGCGTGCCATTCGCGGTCTGCGTGCGCAGTTGCAGCATTTCGTTCTCGGACAACGAGAAATTGATCCACATGGGATCGAGCTTCGCGACATAAGTCAGCAGGCTATTGGTCGAATCGATGTAAGAGCCGTTCTGCTTTTTCGCGAAGCTCGACAGGCCGGTGACGGGCGCCGTGATGGTCGTGTAGCCGAGGTTCAGGTTGGCGCTCGTGACGTTAGCACGTGCCTGTTCGAGCGCCGCCGCCGCTGCCTGCTGCTGGCCGATCGAATCGTCGAGATCTTTCTGGCTCAACGCATTCTTCGCGACGAGCGGACGCACGCGGTTGAGATTCGCCTGCGCGGTGTCGAGACGGGCTTTTTGCTGCGCGTACTCTGCGCGCGCGGCGTCCAGACTTGCCTGGAAGGGTTTGCGATCCATCACGAACATCACGTCGCCCTGATGGACCATCGAGCCTTCCTGATAGACGCGCTTCTCGAGAAAGCCGTTTACGCGCGCGCGTATTTCGACCTGCTGCGAGCTTTCCGTCTGGCCGACATAATCGAACACGACCGGCACGTCGCGTAATGCAATGTCGACCACGTCAACATTGACCGGTGGGCGCGCGGCTGCGGGCGCCTCTTTTTCATGGCACCCGCTCAGCGTCGCGAAGGCTGTCAGTACGAGGCAAGCGGCAAAGACGTGCGTCCGTCGTGTCATCTTGATCTCCGTCGGAAAATCTCCGCGGCGGTATGACGCGGGCGTCGAGGCGCAACCGGCCACTCCGGAGACTTGCAGCTCCGGTGCGGGCCTGGCAACACTGTTGAAACTGCGCTAACGCGTCAGCTTCGCGTCCGCGATGCGCGTGCTCTCGCAGGCAGGTTCGCTTGCTGATCAATTGCTGCGTTAACTACGGAAGTCAAAAGGAAGTGGACGGCCACAAGCCGCCTGGTGGGTGTGATGCCAATGAATGCGTGAGGACTCGCTCGCCAACCGGTGCATACGTGCTCCTTTTTTTTCTAGCGGCATGTCAATACGATGCCTGACGCCTTGCAGTGGCGGCAGAAGGCAATGGCCAGTCGCCGCGGAAGGCTTTCTATTTGTTTGCTGAGGAAGTGTAGCATCGCTAATCAAAAAAACAACACGCGATCAGAATAAGAGAGTGAGTGGATTATCGAAAGCCAGGATCCGCGTAGTCAGCGCTTTTTCAATGCGCTGAAAGAGATCGGACAATATCTAAATCGCATTAAAACGTTATCTAGCGTCAACGCACCTATTTTTAAAATTAAGGAAACGTTGACTAAATTCACCGCTGCGCGTGATGGCGTGGATCCATACCGTGGCAGAATCAGCGGCACCGCAGCATGGGGCCGGGAGGCTTGTGATGGGCAACGAAACACACGTCGAACATCAGACCGGCGCAACCAGCGGGTCGGACGCCGCACCGGACATTCCTGGCCAGATTGTGCTGGTCTTTCAGGGCGGCGGCGCCCTCGGCGCTTACCAGGCGGGCGTGTATCAGGCACTTCATGACGGCAAAGTCGAACCTCACTGGGTCATCGGCACCTCGATCGGCGCGATAAATGGCGCGATCATCGCCGGCAATCTGCCCGAAAACCGTATGGCGCGCTTGACCCAGTTCTGGAACGGCGTGGCACGTCACGGCATCGAGGCGGCAAACTGGCTGCCGGGACTCGCAAACTGGCTGCGCGATCTCGCCACGGTCACTCAAGGCGTGCCGTCGTTTTTCACGCCGCAGTTGCAGTCCTGGGCAGGCCTTCAGGCACGCGTTCGTTCCGATCAGGCTGCGTTCTATTCAACCGGACCACTGCGCGAAACGTTGGCCTCGCTAGTCGATTTCGACTACCTGAATCAGAAGACGACGCGGCTGACAGTCGGCACGGTCAATGTCCGCAGTGGACGCATGCGCTACTTCACGAATCGCGATGCGCTGCTGGACGTCGAACACGTGATGGCTTCCGCCGCTTTTCCGCCCGGCTTCCCGGCGGTGCAACTGGAAGGCGAATCGTACTGGGACGGCGGCATCTATTCGAATACGCCGCTCGAAGCCGTACTCGATGACCGGCCGCGGCGCGACTCGGTGATTTTCTCGGTGCAGTTGTGGCCTTCGAGCGGTCCGGAACCTGAATCGATCTTGCAGGTCATGAGCCGGCAACGCGACATTCAGTATTCGAGCCGCGCGGAAAGTCATCTCGATCGACAGAAGCAGATTCACCGCTTGCGTCACGTGATCCGTGAACTCGGCCAGCATCTGCCCGAAGCGACACTCAATGATCCGGAGGTGCGCGATCTGCTCGGCTGGGGCTGCGGCACGACGATGCGCGTGCTGGAACTCGACGCACCGGCATTCGATAACGACGACCTGAACAGGGACATCGATTTTTCTGCGGCCGGCATCAAACGGCGCTGGCTTGCGGGTTACGAAGACACGGTCCGCTTGCTGAAGCGCGCACCGTGGCGAGAAACACTGGACCCAATGGAAGGCCTCTCGGTCTTTCGCATGGCCTCGGCGGAAAGCCAAAAATAAATCGCGTCAGCGCCGCAAGCAGCAACTCGCGACGCCGGGCGCGGCGTAGGCGTTGCGCGCCCGCCCACTCACCGCAAAACCCATTTGTACCTCGCACGCAAGACTGTTTGTCCATGGCGGGTGTTCGAGATCGGCGCCGATGCGCCTAAATTTCATACCCATCGGAGCCACTGGCCCGATCAGCATTTGATCCCAAGTTACTTATCCGGAGATTTAGCCATGAACACGTCACAAAAAGTCGTTGTCATTACGGGTGCATCGCAAGGCATCGGCGCCGAACTGGTCAACGCGTTTCGCAAGCTCGACTACCGCGTCGTCGCAACCGCACGTTCGGTCAAGCCCTCGGAAGATCCGAACATCCTGACCGTGGCAGGCGATATCGGCGACCCGGCCACCGCGCAGCGCGTGATCCGTGAAGCCATCGCCCGTTTTGGCCGCATCGACACTCTCGTCAATAACGCCGGCATCTTCGTCGCCAAGCCCTTCACCAGCTATACGGCCGAAGACTACGCCAAGGTCACCGCCGTGAACCTCAACGGCTTCTTCTTCATCACGCAGTTGGCCATCGCCGAGATGGAAAAGAACGGCAGCGGCCACGTGGTCAGCATTTCCACGAGTCTCGTCGACCACGCCATCGACGGCGTGCCCTCGGTGCTGGCCTCGCTGACCAAAGGCGGCCTGAACGCGGCCACGAAGTCCCTCGCCATCGAATACGCGAAGAAGGGCATCCGCGCGAACGCCGTCGCGCCGGGCATCATCAAGTCGCCGATGCATGCGGAAGAAACCCATGCGGCGCTCGGCGCACTCCATCCTGTCGGGCATATGGGCGAAATGAGCGATATCGTGAACGCAGTCCTGTTCCTGGACTCGGCGCCGTTCGTGACGGGCGAAATCCTGCACGTCGACGGCGGCCAGAGCGCAGGCCACTGATCGCGCCAGGGCGCCGCTGACCGGCGCCCTTCACGTCAACCGAGGATTACGGAGAACGCCATGCCTATCGTCACAATTCAGGTGACCCGCGAAGGTTCCAAACCCGGCAACGATGCCGTCACGGCCGACGAAAAAGCCATGCTGATCGCAGGCGTCAGTCAGGTGCTGCTGGACGTGCTGAACAAGCCGCTCGCAGCGACCTTCGTGGTCATCGAAGAAGTGGACACCGAAAACTGGGGCTGGGGTGGATTGCCGGTCGAGGCCTATCGCAAGCAGCTAGCCCAGAAGCCGGGTTGAGCGTCGGGACGCGATCGATCAACCCGTTGCGCTGTTAGTTTTCAGTTCGCGAACTGCCGCAGCTGCTCGATGCTCTGCTTCAGTTCGCGCTCCAACTGGGCCATGAGTTCCAGCGCTGGCAACGACCTTGCCAGCGCTGCGGCTTGGCCTGCCCATTGCGCGCCGTAGCCGAACTCCCCTTTCGCCTTCGCTGCCGCATTCAGCGCCTTACCGGCATCGTAGGTGATGGGATAGGCGGGCGGCGTGGGCGAACGCGCGTCGGCGCCAAGCGCCGTGAAGCTGTTCGCCATGCTTCGCGCCACCCGCCCTGAGATCGCCGCCGTGAAAGTCGTGCGGCGAGCCGCCTCGCCAAGCAACGCGCGACGGTACCCCTCGTCGATCGACGTTTCCGGGCACGCCACAAAGGCCGTGCCAAGCTGCGCGGCCTGAGCGCCGAGCGCGAGCGCCGCCGCAATGCCGGCGCCGTCCATGATGCCGCCGGACGCAATCACCGGCAGCCGGCATTCCCTGACCAGCAAACGCGTCAGGGCGAACGTGCCCAACCGGTCGTCGAATGCATCCGGGTCGAAGACACCGCGATGCCCGCCGGCCTCGATACCTTGCGCCACGATCGCATCGAGGCCCGCCGCTTCAACCTGCGCCGCTTCCTCCAGATTTGTCGCACTGGCGAGCAGCTTGATGCCCGCCTTCCTTAGTTCGGCGATGACATCGGCGAAAGGCAGGCCGAAGTGAAAACTGACGATCGCCGGCTTCTCCTCCAGAAAAACCGCCAGCATGGCGGGGTCCGCAAGAAAGCTCGTGTAGATCTCCGACAGCTTCGCCGGCGGCGTTGCCCCATACTTTTCGAAATGCGGCGCAAGCCAGCTCAACCATTGCTGCTCGACCGCGGCATCCGCTTGCGCAGGCTGATGGCAGAAAACGTTGACGTTGAACGGCTTGCCCGTCAATGCGCGCGTCTCCCTGATCACCTTGCGCGCGCCGTCAGCGTTCATCGCTCCGACGCCCAACGAGCCGAGCCCGCCTGCATTGGAAACAGCCGCGGCCAGTGCGGGCGTGCTGACACCCGCCATCGGCGCCTGAATGATCGGTTTGTCGATGCCCAGCAAGGGCAGCAAGGCACGCTTGCCTGTCTGATTGGTCATGTCGCTTCCTCATCGAGTCTCACTACAATATAGTCCTGATATTCCGTACGAACCCTTGTTCCGCGCCGAACGCGGCCGAGCCGCCGTTGCGTTCGCGGGGCGGCCATTCCGGGCGGCATTGCCCGGACAAGACAGCGCGATCAGGCACCTCGCCGAGAGACCATGCAGCGTCAATTTGAAGATGTCCTTCTGGGCAGTATCGAGCTGTTCTGCCTGGCGGCCGAACTGGAGAGTTTCACCGAGGCCGCGAACGCCGCGAGCGTTACGCCGGCCGCCGTCAGCCGCACGGTCGCGCGTCTGGAGGAGCGTCTCGGCGTGCGATTGTTCGTGCGGACCACCCGCCAGATCCGGCTGACCGATGCGGGACGACGGTACTTCGAACAATGTCGTCTGGCGCTCGCCCAGCTCGCCGAAGCCGAGCGCGAAGCCACCGGACAGCAAACCGCGCCGACCGGCGTGCTGCGCATCAGCATGCCGACGCCGTATGGACACTACCGCGTGCTGCCCCTGCTGGCCGAGTTTCGCCAACGCTATCCGGGCGTGACCGTCGAAACGCATCTCAGCAATCGCAATATCGATTTTGGCGAAGAAGGCTTCGACCTGGCCATTCGCGGCGCGGCGCCCGGAGACTCCGGGCTGATCGCGCGCACGATCGAGGACGCGGAACTGGTGGTCGTCGCTTCGCCGGCTTATCTGCGTGGCGCCGCCAAACTGAAAACGCCCGACGACCTGATCCATCACGACTGTGTCCAGTACGCGTTGCCGAGCACCGGCCGCAATCTTCCGTGGCTGTTCAAATACGAAAACGAGGTTGTCGAGACGATGACGAGCGGCGGTTACACGTCATCGGGCGACGTGCTTGCCGGGGCAACGCTCGCGCGTCACGGAGCGGGCCTTTTTCAAACCTATCGGTTCATCGTCGAGAAAGACATCGCCGCGGGAACGCTCAAGGAATTGCTCATTCCCTATGGCGGTTGTTCGCGGCCGTTCGTGCTGCTTTATCCGCATGCCCGGCATCTCTCGTCGCGCGTGCGCAGTTTCGTCGACTTCCTGATGGAAAAACTGGGATCGTAGGCTGGCGGATGGTTGCACGACGCTCGCCACGACGACCCGTCACAAGCGCAACGGAAAGATGAACCTCGCCGCCAGCAGTCCAACCACTCCGCCGAGGAGCGTCTCCCAGGCGCGCGCGCCAAGAATCGAAATGGAGTGCACGCCGCCGATCGCCAGCGTCACGATCAATGTGAAGGCGAACGCCCCGCAAGCGATGTCGTAGCGATCGGGCAATGCCATCGCGTAGATGATCATGGCGGCCGCGACGGCGGCCCAGGCGAGCAACGGCGCGTGCTCGACGAGCGGCAGGCAGGCCAAACCCAGCGGAACGCCGACCAAGGTGCCGATGATCCTTCGGCGCACCCGTTCCGCCGTGCCGCTCGCCGAGCCCGCCACCACGTAGGTGCTTGCCGTGATTGCCCAGGCGGACTCCTTGAGTCCGATCGTCTCGTTCAACAGGACCACGGCCAGCGCGCCGCTCGCCGCCTGCAGGCCCATGATGAGTTCAGCCGAAAGTTTCCAGCGATCCGGCATGTCGACGGGCGAGAGCACCGTCATGGCCGGACGCTCCGCCGGACCGCTGAGCAGACGCGGAACAATGGACGCGAGCATGGCGATCAGCCCCGCCACTACGACGGCCGGCAGATCGGCCAGCGTCAGATGAACGGTGTAGGCCAGCAATTGGCCGATGAATATCTGGGAGCCCATTCCCGCGCCCAGAATGCCAAAGCGCTTGAGGTAGCCAACGAGAAAGGCGCCCGTCACGAGCGTCAGTTCGGGGCCCGCCTTGCCGATTGTTTGCAGGATGGGGGCGAATCCGATGAACATGGCGGCGCCGAGCACGGCGGCGGCACACAGGAATGCCAGGTCGCGGCTGGACTCGGGCCGGGAGATGCGCGCTTCCGAAACGCTGGCCCATAGCGCGAAGTTGCCCGCCAGCGAACCGACCAGCGTCGCGCCGGGCAGACCGTGCGTGATGTCCTGCAACGTCCCGAGCGCGGCGGCGATCCCGTAGGCGGTGACGAGCCGCAGTCCCTTGATCCGGCGATGCGTGCCGGGATCGAGCTGCTCCAGCCATGTCGTCGCCGACCTTAAGGCGCCACGTCCGCCCTCGGCCGTGGGCTCAACTCGAATGCCATCGCTCGCCGCACGACTTTGCGCGTCGGCGCCGATCTCTTTGTCGTCGTCCTCCGGGATCATCGTTCGCTTCACGGCGTGGTGCGCGTCGGATTGGGGTACCTCGTAGTCTAGTCGATCGGAACGGCGCGGACCGGTCGGAAATCGTTGTCAGCGGCTCGGGTCGCCAGCCCGGTGACGGCCGCGTCCTGACGGCCATCGATCGATCGCGGGCTTTGACTATCGAAAGTCGCATACGATTTAATCGCACACGCTTGACAACATCAAAGTTCTTCTTCATTATGCGACGCATGCGATTGCATCGCATCCGATTTAAAGCAACTTCACACCGATGTCCCTCAAGGAATTCATCATGACCAAGATCGAAACTGTCCTGCTCACCGGCAAAACCCATACGACGTTCAGCGGCCGCGGCGGTCGCGTCGACCTCAATCTGTCGGCGGCCAAAGGCGCCGGCGCGGACATCGCGTTCCCGGCTGTAGAGGCGCATCCGACGGCGGAGCAGTTGTTCGCGGGCGCCTGGTCGGCCTGTTACATCTCCGCGATCGGCCTCGTGGCTCAGGCGAAGAAGGTGACGCTTCCGTCCGATCTGTCCGTGGATATCGAGGTGGATCTGGGCATGACCGGCGACGCCTACCTCCTCCAGGCCCGCTTCAACGTCAGCGTGCCGGGCGTGGCGCGCGAAGTCGCCGAGGCCATCGCGCATGAAGCGCACCAGATCTGCCCGTACTCGAAAGCCACGCGCGGAAACATCGACGTCGTCGTCAACGTAGCTTGATCCTTTTTTCGGTCACTGAACCGGCATTTCAGGGCGCGATCCGGCAAGGCTCGCGCCCCCTCATCGAACATCTTTTAAGCGGAGTTCCATCATGAAAACCAAACTCGTTGCTGCATTGCTCCTCGTACTGTCTGCTTCCGCCGCCGCGCCCGCGTTCGCCAGCGGCTATGGTCCGGCTCCCTTCTACCGGCCTTCGGTCGGCGCCCCGGCGTCGCAACGCGGCCAAAGCGCGCAAACCGTTGCCGCAAGTAACGACGACGCAGCCGGCTCGCAAGCGGCGTATGGCGGCGTCGTCTCCGGTCAGTCGGAATCCGCGAGCCGTGTCGCCGTCGCGCCCCGCGACAACCTTTACGCACGTCATTGAGGCGCGCGGCCGGCCGCGGCAACGTCCCGGCCGGTCATGCATGCCAATGGCGCCATGATGGGCTTTGCCTGCCCGTCGGCTGGCCGAGCCGATCTCTGGCATGCTTGCGGGATCGCATCCGATAAACGGCGAGCCAACCACTGACGAAAAGGATTGGATTGAAATGACGACGCAAACCGAAACCGCCATCCTGGCCGGCGGCTGCTTCTGGGGCATGCAAGACCTGCTGCGGCGCTACCCCGGCGTGCTGTCCACGCGCGTGGGCTACACGGGCGGCGACGTGCCGAACGCCACTTATCGCAACCACGGCACGCACGCGGAGGCGCTCGAAATCGTGTTCGACCCGAGCCAGATCAGCTATCGCAAGATCCTGGAGTTTTTCTTCCAGATTCACGATCCGACGACGAAAAACCGCCAGGGCAACGACATCGGCATGAGCTACCGCTCGGCCATCTTCTATCTCGACGATGAGCAGAAGCGAGTGGCCGAGAAAGCCATCGCTGACGTCGATGCGTCCGATCTCTGGCCCGGCAAGGTCGTCACCGAGATTGCTCCCGCCGGCCCGTTCTGGGAGGCCGAGCCGGAACATCAGGACTATCTGGAGCGCATTCCCGACGGCTACACCTGCCACTTCGTCCGCCCGAACTGGAAGCTGCCCGAGCGCGGCTGAAGGTTAAATTGAGCGTCAACGGTCGAGCAACGCCGTGGCGCAATAAACGAAGAAGCCCGCGAACATCGTTCGCGGGCTTCTTCGTTTGGCGGCGCCGGATGGGCGCATGGATCGCATGATCCGCCGCTCATTCCCCGTTCTGGACCGCTTTGACGAGATTGTTGCGCAGCGTCACGATCGCCTTCTGCACTTTCGAGAACTCATCCGGCGCGAGGCCGGTTGCCTCGACGAGGTCCATGTTCAGGCCTTTTTCGCGCAAGCGCCGGCCACTTTTCGTGAGACCCACCCGCACCTGACGCTCGTCTTCAGGGTCCCGCTGTCTTTCCACATAACCCGCCGCCTCCAGCTTCTTCAGGATCGGCGTGAGCGTGTTGGACTCGAGGAACAGCTTCTCGCCCAGACTGCTGACGGTCTGGTCGTCCTCCTCCCACAGCGCAATGATCGTGATGTATTGCGTATACGTCAGCCCGAGCTCTTCGAGAATCGGCTTGTAGGCCTTGCCGAATGCCAGGTTTGCGGAATAGACCGCGAAGCAGAGGAAGTCAGAGAGCTTCACATCCGTGGAAGCGGGTTGGTCGGTCGATTTCATCTGCATCCTCGTCGGGTAGAGGCTGGCGCCTCGCTACCAGCATCATACATCGCATGCGATTATATCGCAGTCGCTCAAACGGCTCGAACACCCGTCCCGCGTGGAGCACTTGCGGATCGCGAAGCCGTGCCGGGTTGGCGGAGGAGCACTGACGATCGGCTTTAGCGTCCCCGTCGGCGCGAGTAAGCTACGAGCGCGGACAATCATGACCCTGAAATCGGCCGCTGCGCCGAACACTTGAAGGTCCACACAGGTTTCCCTTGGGAGAACGTCTTGAAGCGGATCGTGGTGATCGGCGCGGGCTTCGCCGGACTGTGGAGCGCGGTGGGCGCGGCGCGCAAACTCGACGAACTGCGCGTTCCCGCCGATCAGGTGGAAGTGGTCGTCATCAACGGCACGCCGTATCACAGTATTCGGGTGCGGAACTACGAACAGAATCTGCATGAGACGCGCGTGCCGCTCGCCGATGTTCTGGGGCCGATCGGCGTGCGGCTCGTCGAAGGCGCAGTATCCGGCATCGATTCGGCCAACGGCAGCATCACCGTTCAGACCCAAGGGCCGACGCAGACGCTCGCCTACGACCGGCTCGTCATCGCGGCGGGCAGCCAACTCGTCCACCCCGATATTCCCGGTTTGACCGAGCACGCGTTCGACGTCGATACGTTCTCAGGCGCAACGAAACTCGCGGCGCATCTAAGCGGATTACCGTCGCTCGCGAGTGCGGCGAGTCCGTTTACGGCCGTCGTGGTCGGGGCCGGCTTGACGGGTATTGAACTGGCGGCCGAACTGCCGGCGCGGTTGCGCGGCATCGCGGGCGACGCGCATCACGACGCCGTGCATGTCGTGCTGGCTGATCGCTCGGCGAAGATCGGCCAGGCGATGGGCGGCGCGCAACCGGTCATCGAGCGCGCCATGGACGCCCTCGGCGTCGAGATGCTCGCCGGCGTGTCCTTGCAATCGGTGGACGCCGACGGCGTCGAGCTCACGAATGGCAGGCACATTGAAGCGGCCACGGTGATCTGGTGCGGCGGCATGCGCGCGAACGCGTTGACCGCGCAAATCCCCGTGACACTCGATCCGCTTGGACGCCTTCCGGTGGATGCCTTCATGCGCGTGGAAAACGTACCGCATGTATTCGCTGCCGGTGACTGCGCGCGCGTGTTGATCGACGGCGCGCGGCCATCCGTCATGTCGTGCCAGCACAGCCGGCCGATGGGACGCTACGCCGGTCACAACGTCGTCTGCGATCTGCTCGGTGGCGAGATGCTGCCGCTTCATATCGACTGGTACACGACCATTCTCGATCTCGGTCCGTGGGGCGCCGTGTACACGGAGGGCTGGGACCGGCATCTCGTGTCCGAAGGCGACGCCGCCAAAGCGACCAAGCAGACCATCAACTGCATACGCATCTATCCGCCGCGCACGGGCCTTCGAGACGACATCCTGCAAGCTGCCGCGCCTGTCGTGCAGACACCGCCGCCAACAGCCGCGGCTCGTTGAACCTGCGGAGTTCACGAACGACGCTAATCAACCCTTTGTCGGAAAGAGGCAAAAGATGAAGACCGCTCTGCTGACAAAGCGTGGATTGATCCGTCCGATATCGGCGATTCTGTGCGGCTGCATGGCTGTGTGGTCGGCCGTCACGTTCGCGCAATCGATCCAACCTGGCGCACCGTATCCGGTCGGGATGAAACAGCTGGAATACATCGACACAGCGCAGGGCAACCGACACCTCGCGCTCACGCTGTTCTATCCCGCCGTACCCGCCGGTTCGGCCACGCCGACGCGCATGGTTTTCTTCACCAACCTGCATCTCTACAAGAACGCCGACATCGTGTCCGATGGAATAAAGCGGCCGCTCGTCATGTTCTCCCACGGACATGGCAGCAACGGACTTTACTATGCCTGGTTTGCGGAGTATCTGGCGTCGCGCGGCTATATCGTGGCCACGTTGTATCACTACCGCGCCAACACGTATGACGCCACGATCATGTACACGCGAAGCAAACTCTGGCAGCGCCCGGTCGACATCAGCAAGGACATCACCTTCCTTCTGAACGACAAACGCTGGGGAGCGCATATCGATCCGGATCGGATCGGCGTCGCCGGTCATTCGCAGGGCGGCTTCACGTCGCTCTGGATTGGTGGCGCGATGGTGAATCCGGACAAGTACCTCGCCTATCAACAGGCCTGGAAGAACAACGAACTGGCGCCGGCCTCGCTGCGCAAGGAATTGCCGCTCGATGCCGCGCCGGCGCTCAAGGTGTACGACCGCCGCATCAAGGCGGTTGTCGCGATGGCGCCCGGTGATCTACAGGGTTTCGGCATGGATGAGGAAAGCGTGGCGCAATTGAAGGTGCCCGCTTATATCATCGTGGGTGCGAGGGACACGCAGGCGCCGCCCAAAGAGAATGCCGAATTC
Source organism: Paraburkholderia aromaticivorans (assembly GCF_012689525.1). Taxonomy (NCBI): domain Bacteria; kingdom Pseudomonadati; phylum Pseudomonadota; class Betaproteobacteria; order Burkholderiales; family Burkholderiaceae; genus Paraburkholderia; species Paraburkholderia aromaticivorans. Next base: position 409,301 of record NZ_CP051515.1, on the reverse strand, counting down.
GCCGCGAAATACGCGCCGCACACGCAACTGGATGTGATGCCGGGTCCCGTCGATCATGAAATCTTCGCCAACGAATGTGACCAGTATGGCAGGGACACGTGGCCGGAAATGTGTATCGATGCACCGGGCGTGGATCGCACCGAACTGCACGCCTACATTGGCAATGCGGCGCTGAAGTTCTTCGACACCAATCTGAATGTGACGCGGAGCCCGAAAAACTAACGGCTCAACGTTTAAGCGGCGCCGGCGGATTCGAGCTGCGCTTCGATGGCCGCCTTATCTATCACTGACCATACCTGCTCGATCTTTCCATTGCGGAATTGATAGAACACGTTCTCCGTGAAGGAAACGCGCTTCCCGTTGACGGCGAGACCGAGGAACGCGCCCTTCGGCGTACAGGCGAAGCCGAGCCGGCTGGCTATATAAGGCGGATCCGAAATCAACAACTGGATGTTGAAATAAAGGTCCGGAATTTCACGGAAGTCTCTCTCCAGCATCTCGCGATAACCAGATAAGCCGATGCGCTGGCCGTTGTAGTGCGCGTCGTCGTCGACGTACTGCCCGAGGTTCGGCCAGTCCTGTTTGTTCAGGCAGCCAATGTAATCCCGGTAGAGGTTGTAGAGGTCAGGCGTGTCCACGGCAATTGCTCCGTCCTTGTACAAGGTCCGTGCTGCGAGGCAGGCAGAATTGAAATTCTACCGCCGTGGTTAACGGCCCGGAAATCGCAGCGACGGCACGACCTCAGGCTGCCGCGCCGACTTGCGCCCGCTGCGTGCCGACCGCCTCCAGCACCGCTTGCACGACCCGCTCGACGCTCGGCCAGTTCCGCGCGTGTTCGCCCGCCACATACTGCTCAGGCGACACGCTGCGATACGGCGGCGGATAACCCCAGATGGCATCGTGCCGATCGGGTTTGGTGATGCTTCCGCCAATCACGGCGACGGTCGGACGGCGAAACGCGGCCGCGATGTGCATCAGCATCGACGAGTTCGTCAGCACGACGCCGGCCTCTTCGGTGAGAGCGAACATGACGCGCATCGGCACCTCGCCCGCCAGCGAGCGGACCGGCACGCCCGGACCCGTCGCGGCGATCGCCTCAGCGGCGCGCGCCTGATCCGCTTTGCTGCCGACGATCACGATATCGCACGCGTCGCCGGCTCGTTCCAGTGTCTGCGCGATTTGCGCGAGCGCGACGCCGACCAGGCGCGCGTCCCATGCTTTGGTCGGCACGCCGGCCCCGACGCCGACGATCAACCGCACGGTACGGCGCCCCGGCACGTTGCCCGCATTCCAGATTTGCGCGGCGGTGGCGCGCTCGTCGTCGGTCAGGAACAGTTGCGGGCGCGCTTCCGGCAGCGCCGTTGCGCCGAGCAGTTCGCCCTGCGCGAGCGCGGCGCGGCCGCATTGCCGGGCCGCGAATTCGATAAACGCCTGGCACCCGCTCCAGCCGCCGCGATAGCCGCGCACGCCGATGCGATACCGCACGCCCATGCGCATCATCAGCAGCGCGCCCATGTAGCTGCCGAGCACGTCGATACCCACATCAAAGCCGCCGCGCGCGCGCAGCGCGGCGACCTGCGGGGACTTCCACAGAAAACGCAATACGTTGCCGTGCGAGCGGTCCTCGACCAGCTTGTTGTTCCAGGGCGCGTCGATCTCCACGATCTCGTCGACGAAGGGATTGTTCTCGAGTATCGGACGCCCCCAATTGCCTACGCCGGCGATCAGGCGCGTCGTCGGAAAACGCTTGCGCAGCGCCTCGAAGAGCGGCGTGGTGGTGAGCAGTTCGCCGAAATCGTTCGGGCGCAGCACGAGAATCTCGCGCGGCGTGTCGCGATCCGGATCGAACCGTGGCGGGTAGAAGCGGCCCATCAACCAGACCGGCGTTTCGATCAGCAGACTTTTCCAACCCATTGTTTCTCCAATGCGGCAGGTGGCGGTCGCCGTCGCCGCGCATCGGTTCGCGCCGGCAGGCGCGCCGGGCGCAGGCGCCGCCCGGATATCACGCCGATTGTGCATCGTTGCCGCAACGCGCTCTGTGGCCGGGCGTACAGAGCCGTGGACTGTGTATGCGTCCGCCGCGTCGAATCCAGCCGGTCGATCTTGCCGCGTCGCCAGCGAATGCCGCCGGGGACGCCATCCGATTCTGCGCCTCGCTATCAGCAGGCCTCGACCGCCCGGCGATTTGCGCGGCCGGCGAACACCATCAACAGGCCGGCCGCGGCCAGCCGCGGCGCCGCCCGGGCACGTCACGTGCTTGCCCATACCGAGGTATGAAGCTGACTGCTGGACAGACAACAAGGAGCCGAAGATGAAAGCAAGAACACTGATCTGCGCGACCGCCCTCGCCGCGATCTGCGCGTCACAAGGCGCCTACGCGCAGATTGCCGGACTGCAACCGCTCGGCGGCACGGTCGAGCAAACCAATGCGCTGCTGAAGGGCTGGAGCGTGCGGCGCGCGCTCGTCGACGAGCCGGTCTACAACGATCTGAACGACAAGATCGGCAGCATCTATGACGTGATCATTTCGCCGGACCGCAAGGCGACGTATGCGGTCGTGTCGGTGGGCGGCTTCCTCGGCATGGGCAAGCACTATGTGGCGATCCCGGTCGATCACTTCGAGATCCGCGACGGCAACCTGTTCCTTGCGGGCGCGACGAAGGATGCGCTGAAGTCGGTGCCCGAGTTCGAATACAACAAACTCGAAAAAGCGACCAAGCCGCGCAAGGTCAAGGCGGAATAATCGACGTGGCATGGGCTGATGCGAGCGTGAGACCGCTCACGTTCGCAGCGGCCTTGCGACGGCTCGCATTTTTAGTGATTCGCGGCCGTAACGAGTTGCAGCGGCGTTTCGATCACGCTCGACAATTCGCTCTGCTTCCTCTGTTCGGTCACCGCCTTCAAGGCCACGTCGACGCCGAATACGGCTTGCCGCGCGGCGAACTGATCGATCGTGGCGAGCACGCGGCCATCGGCGATCAACGGCTTGATCGCATCGATATCGTTGTAGCCGGTGACGTACACGCCGCCGGTTCTGCCCGCATCGCGAACCGCGTCGACCGCGCCCATTGCCATATTGTCGTTGCCGCACAGCAGCCCGCGGATCTGCGGATGATCGCTGAGCATCTTCGAGGCGGCGTCGCGGCCCTTTCCATACTCCCACTCGCCGCCCTGAACGGCGACGATGTTGATGCCCGCCGCGTTCATTGCATCCCTGCAACCGTCGGTGCGTTGCTGTGCATTGCGATCGGCTGAACTGCCTTCGATAACGCCCACCTGATCGCCCGCCTTGAGCCGCTCCGCCAGATAATTGCCCACCTGCTGGGCGCCCTTGCGATTGTTCGGACCGACGAACGGCACGGAAATGCCGGCCGCGTCCTGAAACGCCTCGTCGAGCGGATTGTCGATCGAGACCACGATGATGCCCGCCTTGATCGCGCGCGCGACGACCGCCGTCAGCGCCTTCGAATCGGTCGGGGCAATGACGATCGCGTTCATCTTCGCCTTGATCATCTCCTCGACCATGCGGATCTGCCCAGCCGTTTCGCTTTCGGTGGCCGTGCCACGCACCGTCAAATCAAATTGCGAGGCGTAATGCTGCTGGTAGTTCTGCGCGGCGTTCGCCATCGCCACCGTGAATGGATCGCCAAGCGACTTCAGCACGAGCGCGATCTTGAGCTTGCTGCCCGGCGTGACCGCTGCATCTGCCGCGCCGCCGATGCCGGCCGCAGCCAGCGCGCCGGCAAACACCACGCGGCGACGCATCCCCCAGGAGGACCTCCTTCGGGGCGTCTTCTGCATCATCGAATCTCTCCTTCTGGGCCGCGCTGACGAATCGCAGTATTGCACTCGGACGAAACGCGGCCATCGCGCTGCCCGCCGTTCATCGATCGCCCATCAGCGCGAGCAAACGCGCGGTGATTTCATCGAACAACGGCCGGCTGCCGATCGCCTCGCTCAAGCAATTGTCCTTCAACTCCACTAAGAGCGCCCGAATGTTCGCCTGCGCCTCGGGCCAGTCGCATCGTTCGAGCAACTCTTCGAGCAGACAACCGTAGGCTCTGACTTCGAGGCGCTGCAGCGCGACGCCGACGCTCCCATCGCCCAAAGCATAGAACGATGCCGCGCCGAAATCCCCCAACAACGCGCGCCCTTGTCCGCCGTACAGGATATTGTGCGCGTACAGATCGCCATGCATGATGCCTTGCTCATGCAGATGACACGCCGCCGACGCGATGCCATACGCAATACCGAACGCTGAAGCCATATCGAAGCGTGTGTCGGCGTCATAGATATCGCGCGTGCAGGATTCGAGGCTCGGCGGACCGGCGAGGTTGGTGAATTGCGGATCGATCAGTTCCATCACGAGACCGTGCGTGTCGGCGGGATGATCCTTCACTTTCCCCGCCACCGGGATCAGGTTCGCATGATCGCCCGCGCGAATACAGGCTGCCATTTCGCAGTCGGGCAAACCATCGCTCGTGACCGCGCCCTTGAACAGTTTCACCGCGACAGAGCGGGACGCGCCGTGCCGACCCGCAAGCTCCGCGCGATAGATGACACCCGAAGCGCCCTCGCCCAACGGCGCTTCGAGTTTCAAGTCATGCCACGAAATCGCGGCGCTCGGCGTGTCGATCAACGCCGCCGCTTCGAGCGCTTCGCTGAACGGATTGCCGGCGTACGCCAGCCAGGACAGCCGCGGCAGACGCAGCAACCAGGCAGGCAGTCCACTGAGCCGATTCGCGGCGAGACGCAGCAATTCGAGCTGCGAACAGGCGGCCAATTCCTCGGGAAGCGTTCGCAGACGGTTGCCCGCCAGCATCAGCTTTTGCAATTGCGTACAGCCGCCGATTTCTACAGGCAACGCTTCGATCTCATTGTCCGTGAGGATCAACCAGCGCAATTGCGGGGGCAGCGCTTTGCCGGATACATGCCGAATGCGGTTGGCCTTGAAGCCGACCATGCTCAATTGCGAGCACTGTCCCAGCACTTCGGGCAATTCGGTGAACGGGTTGTCGGAGCCGAAGAGAATGCGCAGCTTGTGCAGACGTGGCAGATCGTCGGGCAGCGAGGTGAGCGCGTTGCCCGACAGGTCGAGAACTTCCAGCGTGTCGGCGAGGTCGAAAATCTCGCGCGGAAATTCAGTCAGGCCGCAGGCCAGTTTCAGCCGGCGCGTGCCCGCGAGCTGGCCGGCCCGCAATTGATCAAGTGTCGTCGTCACAGTCGTGGAAGAGAGGTCCGGTTGCCGGTGCGCTTCATATCGAAGGTATCAATTCTACTGAGTCGCGAGCCTGGCGCGAAAACGGTTGAAAAGGGTTGTACAGTAATGCATCGTCCCGTCCAGAACAACGAGCCGCCTGACCGACATCGGTCGCGAGGAATTGGACAGCAAGATTCGGAGCGCCTTCAGAGAGAACGAGGCTCACACTGTCGGATATTCGGCGCGCCTGGCGCGCGTATTCGCAGACTCGCCTTGCAGCATCTGTGCCTCCAACCAGTCAGGAGCAAGCAAAGTGACATACGCCTACAAGTTGATGGACTCGCCCGTCGGCCAGTTGAAACTCGTTGCAAACGGCGAGCGCCTCGCCGCCATTCTGTGGGAGCACGACAAGCCAAACCGGGTGCGTCTTGGCGAACTGATCGAAGCAAACGACCGGCCTGTGCTGATCGAGACCGAACGGCAGTTGAACGAGTATTTCGCCGGCACGCGGCATGAATTCGACCTCCCGCTCACCTTCCAGGGAACGGACTTCCAGAAGCAGGTGTGGGCCGCGCTGTTGACCATACCGTTCGGCCAGACGCGCAGCTACTCGGAAATCGCAACGCAGATCGGCAACGTCAATGCGGTGCGGGCGGTCGGCGCGGCGAACGGCAGAAATCCGATTTCCATCGTGGCGCCGTGCCATCGGGTGATCGGCGCGTCTGGCGAATTAACCGGGTTTGCGGGGGGATTGGCGAACAAGATGCTGCTGCTGTCGCTCGAGGCTGGACAGACTTCGCTCGAAGCGGACGCGGACGGGCAAGCGGATATGTTCGCGGTTGAAGAAAAGACCGAGACCAAGGCTCAGGTCAAATCCGAAGCTCAGACGAAACCCGCGCGCCACGCGCCGAGCCGCGGCACGCAAGCGTCGTTGTTCGGAAATTAACCGGATGCAGGGTCCGCAGCGGTAGCGGACTCACTGCGTCGCGTTGAACGCTTCGTGATAGATCGCATTGCCGTCCGCATAAAGCACCTATCCTTAAGAAGCCCTTTGGGCGTCAACCAGGAGGATGACATGCGCATGCTTCTCAACATACGAATCCCGCACGAACCGTTCAACACCCTGGTGCGTGATGGCACCGCCGGGCAAGTGATCGGGAAAATACTGGAAGAGATAAAACCGGAGGCCGTCTACTTCACCGAGCAGAGCGGGGCTCGCGGTGCAGTGGTCGTGGTGGATGTCGACAGCGCATCGTCGATTCCCGCGCTGGCGGAGCCGTGGTTTCTGAAATTCAACGCCGACTGCGAGATGCGCATTGCAATGTTGCCGGAGGACCTGATGAAAGCCGGACTGGAGAATCTCGGCTCGAAATGGAAATAGTGCTTGTTATCGGCGGTTCGCGACGTGGACCGCCGATGGTTGCACAAACAAACAACCAGGCATCATCGTGCTGTGATCAGCCCAGCTCGAACGAAGTCACGCCGAACACGCGTTCAATAGATATGGCGGGCTGCTCCCGCGTGTACATCCGCGCGGTTTCGAACACGCTCGTCATGCCGTGCCGCTCGGCCAACGCAATCGCATCCACGTTGATCTCCGGCACATCGAAGAAAAATACCTCGCCCGCGATGCTCGACGTCAACGCAGAGAACAGGCGGCCGGCAATCTCGTCGTTATCGGCGAAGAGCGGGCCGATCTTGTAACCCGTCAGGCAACGCCGCACTACGCCGTAGCCCACTACCCGGCCGTCGCGCACGGCGACTCGCGCAAGCGCGCCAGGCTGCGCGAGCCAGGCAGCGAGAAAGCGCTCGCGCGCCGCGGGAAAGCATTGTCGATCGTAGTCGTTCAACGATTCGAAGGGCAGCGCCGAAGCATGCAGCAAGTCCGCGTCGGGCTCGCCCTGCGCGATGTCTTGCGCAACGCCTTGAAAGCGGATGTTGCGATAGGCCAGCTGAAATCCGGACTTCCTGTAGTTCGCTTGCTGAGCGACCACGCCGTCCAGACCGACATTGCGGTTTCGCAAATAGTCCATGCCGTGCTGCCAGACGCGCATGCCGAAGCCTCGACCGCGAAACGCCGGTTTCACGATATATAGGCCGATAAAGCCGAAGTCCTCGCCGTACGCAACAGCGGATAGACACGCCACCGGTTCGCCGCGCCATTCGCCGATGAAAAACCCGTCCGGGTCGGCCGCACGAAAGCAGTCCGCATCGTGCAGACCGGGGTTCCATCCTTCCTGCGCGGCCCATTCGACCGCCAACGCGACGTCCTCGGCCGACATCGTGCGCACGACGAAATCGGCCGGTTCGTTCACGTTCGTCACGATCGTTTCGCCCATTGTTCCTCCAGAATCGCCGCGGCAGCCGTGGCCGCGACCTGGCAACCGAGAACGATGTGCGCCTCGGCCGTATCCTCGATGAAATCGTGGCTCACGCCGCCGATGCTCGGCACGAACATCATGCAAGCCGGCATGCAGCGGGCGATGACCTGCGCGTCGTGCGCGGCGCCGCTCGGCATGCGGATCCATTGGCCGGGTGCCACCGCATCGGCGGCGCGGGCGAGATGGTCCGCGAGCGCCGCGTGCATGGTCACCGGTTGCATGGGTTCGTCGATGGTCGTCAGCGCGACGCTCACCGAGCCGCGCGCGTTGAAGTCCCGTACCAGCCCGGCGAGCCTGTCTTCCATCGCCTGCAAACGCGCGGCGTTCGCGTCGCGGAATTGCAGGGACATCTCCGCCGCGCCAGGCACGACGCTCAGCGAGCCGGGGTCGATGTCGATGCGGCCCACCGTCCAGACGGTATCGGCATCCGCGAGTTGCGCGAACGCTTCGTTCATCTGCGGGATAAAGGCGACCAGCGCCGCGCCGGCGTCGCGCCGGATCGCCATGGGCGTTGTGCCGGCATGGTTGCGCTGCCCCGTGAAGCGCAGCCGCAATTCCCGAAGCCCGACGATCGTGGTGACGACCCCGACGGACTTACCAGCCGCTTCCAGCCGGCCGCCCTGCTCGATATGCGGTTCGAGATAGGCGACCTGCCGGCCCGGCTCGAAGCGCGCACGCGGCCGCCCGGCCAGACCCGCAGTGGCGAGCACCTCTTCGAGACGCTGGCCTTGCCGATTCGTGGCGTCGCGAATCGCCTCGTCGACGTTATCGCCCACAAAGCTGCGGCTGCCGAGCAAGCCGGAAAACGTACCCTCTTCATCGATCCACGATGCGACGTCCACCGCGAAGTGACGCGTCGACTCGTTTTCCGCGAGCGCGCGCGCAATCTCCAGGCCGTAGATCACGCCCATCGCGCCGTCGAGCCAGCCGCCGGTCGGCTGCGTGTCGGTATGAGAGCCGATCACGAGCGCGGGCCCGCTTTTGCGCGAGCGTCCGAACACGGTCCCCACGCCGTCGATCACGCCCTCGAGCCCGGCCTCCGTCATGCGCCCGGCCAGCCATTCGCGCGACGCCAGATCCACCGGCGAAAGCGCCAGCCGAACGACGCCTGGGCCGGTGGCGCCGAAACTGCGTAGCCGCTTGAGATCGGTCAGCAACCGGTCCGGATCGATCCTCACCACGTTCTCATCTCCTTCGATTGTCGGTAAATGGGCACATCGAGAAAATGGCCCAGACGGTCGCGCCACGCGGGCAACTGCGCGCGCGGCGCTTCGTGGTGCGTACTAAAGTGGCTATGGACGCAGTTCGCAGGAACCGCATCTCTCGTCACGGACTCGGTCGTCACGGTTTTTCCCCGCCAGATTCGTTGTCTGCGCATGATAGCCGCACTTCGCGACCCTCGCTTAGGGTGAAATTTCAGCCTTGCACGCGCTCAGAACTGGGCGAAGAACGCCCGCGCCGCCACCATGCAGAACGACGCGACCAGTTCGCCGTGATAGGCCCGCAGCACCGCTGACGCGCCGCCGTCGGTCGCACCACGGGCCACGGCCTGACTCGCGACCTCTGCCTTCGCGCCCGCGAATCCCTGCTTGACGCGCGCATACGGATCGTCGGGCCCGACAACGGGCGAGTCCACATCCAGCACGGACGTGAGCCCCGCGGGCACGTTGGCGTTCTGCCAATATGCCTGCTCGATGCGCGCATTGAAAAAGAACACCGTGGGATCCGACTTGCCGCCGCACATCAGAACGGGCGCACGCGGCAGCCAGTTGCGCAAGTCGTTGCGCTTGAACGCCTGGCGCAACGGATGCAGCGGATTCGCTGCCGGTTTCATCGCAAGGGTCGGGTTGGGAAACGCACCATCGGGATTGGCGGCGACGTCCTCCAGCAATGTCAGGCGATAGGCGTTGCGCACGAGGTTGGCATTGCCGAAGCCCGCGGCAAAGAGCGGTTTCAAGACAGGCGGCGTCAACGGCGGCGAAGCAGGCGGCGTCATCGACGCGAACTGCGGCGTGGGCGGCACGCTGCTGAAGAGATGCGCGGACGGCAGTTTGCCCGTGGTGAACAGCGTGTTGAGCGGCTGCAGGCTCGGCAGCAGCGTTTCGATAGCCGGCGCGTAAGCCGCTTCGTAGAAGTCGCCGGGCTGGCGGTAGATATTCCCGTAAGCATGCTGATAGCCCGTCACGATTAGCGTCGAGAAGAGCGTCGCGCCCAGGTTGACCTCGCCTTCGATGAGTGCGTCGGCGGTGGCGGCAAGTGCGTACGGCCCCGAACCCGGCGCGGACGCGGTCACCTTGACGCCGGCCGCCTGCAGCGCCCGATGCGTTGCCATTGCAACGAAGCCGCCTTGCGAATAGCCGGTGACGAACAGCTTGCCATTTTCGCGCGTGCCGACTTCCGGCTTCATGTCGGCTAGCGTCACGCGCGCCGCCCGCAGCGAGTCGATCACATCGGCGGATTGCTGGTCGGCATTGAGATACGGGTGGTACGGGAGATCGGAGCCGGCGTAGCCCGCATAGTTGGTCGCCACCACGATATAGCCTTGCGCCGCATACATGGCCGCCACGATGATGCCTTCCCCGGCGCCGTCGCCGTTGCCCGGGTCCGTTCGCGTGATATCGGCGAGGTTGTAGTTGCGATACGCGGTGGTGCCGTGTGTATAGAGCATCAGCGGAAGCGGTCCGCTGCATGCCGCCGAACTTCCCGACGGGATCATCAACGCGCCGCTCGCGTGAGTGGGTTCGCCCGCGCCACCGAGGGTCCGGTAGCGAAAGCTTACGATCTCGACGCCGCACGCGGGCGCGCCGGCAATCCGCGCAAGCTGCTGGCCGCCCGCGCTCGACGCGAGCAATTTCGCAAACTCCGCGGCGCTTTGCTTTAACGTGACGTGATGATCGAGAAGCTGGCCGCGGGAATTGCACGCTTCGCCGCATCGGGAGTCGGCAGGCGCATTGGCACACGCCCCCAAGGCGAAACATGTCAGCAACCCGAGGGCCGCGTTTCGGATAGCTACCCACATGTGAGGCTCCGTCTTGTTGGTATGACGACGAGTGGCGGCCTTGCAGAGTGAGACGAGTATAGGTAAACCGGCCGGCTCAGCGCGATTCGTCCCTCGCGTGCGCCATCAACTCGTCGGCCCTCGAAAGAAACAGCTTCAGCACCGGCGATGTATTCGACCTGCTATAGCCGATCACGAGATCGACGGTCGGCGTCTCACCTTCCAACGGCCGGCTGACCACCGACCACGGCAGCAGGTTGGTCGCATACTCGGGCATCAACGCAAGGCCGCGCGTGGAGGCGACCAGCGACATCGCCATGGCCAGGTTGTCGACGCCATGCTCGGGCGTGACCGTGATGCCGCTCTCGTGCAGATAGCGCTGGATCACGTCGTGCAGCACGCGCGCCTTGTTCGACGCCATGATGAAGGTCTCGCCGGCGAAATCCTCCGGACGGATCGCGCTGCGCTCGGTGAGGCGATGGTCGCTCGGCATGAGCACGATGAGCTTCTCGCTACTGACCACCCGATAGTCCAGATCGAAGCCCGGTTCGGCACGCAAAAACGCAAGGTCGAGCTTGCCGCGCGCGAGCGCGTCGGCGAGGTCCGGCGAATAGTGGCTCGACACCGTGACGTCGATATTCGGCAGTTCATCGCGCAACACCTGCATGGCGCGCGGCAGCCATGTCATTTCCTCGCCGGTCAGAAATCCCAGCGCGAAAACCTGCTTGGAGGGCCGCGCGGCACGGCGTGCGGCTTCGGTGGCGGCGTCGACTTGCGACAGCGCGAGCCGCGCGTGGTCGAGGAAAGCCTTGCCCGCCGCGGTCAACTCGACGCCGCGCGCGCTGCGGCTGAACAACTCCGCGCCGACCTCGTCTTCCAGATCGCGAATCTGGCGGCTCAGCGACGGCTGCGACGTGTGCAGACGCCGTTCCGCCGCCACCGTCAGGCTGCCCGTTTCGGCGACAGCCACGAAGTACCGCAGATGTCGAAGCTCCATAAAACCTCTGTGAGTCTTCCTTCGAATGGTATGCCTGACAGGCATGCCCATCAGCCTACAAAGTCTTTTCCCTTTGCGCAAGCCCCTACTACATTACCCCTCATGCAGCGCGACGAAGGACCGCTTAATCAACACCACGGCCTTTCGACACGCGCCCGCGCTCCATGCCTTTCATCTATATCGCCGAGGAACCGAAAATGAACCAGACAGCTTCGAACGAAGCCGCCGCGACCCGCCACACGCATCAGACCGCGCCGACCCGGTATGTCGACGCGAATGGCATCCGCTTCGCCTATCGCCGTTTCGGCAAGACGGGCGGCGTGCCGCTCGTGTTCAATATCCATTTCACCGGGACGATGGACCACTGGGACCCGGCCGTGACCGATGGCCTTGCGCAGGATCGCGAAGTCATCCTGTTCAACAACGCCGGCATTTCGAGCACGTCCGGCGACGTGCCGGAGTCGATCGAAGAGATGGCCGCCAACGCCGCCGCGTTCATCAAGGCGCTGGGCCTCAAGCAAGTCGACGTGCTGGGCTTTTCGATGGGCGGCCTGATCGCGCAGACGCTGGCGATCGCCGAACCGGCACTGGTGCGCCGTGTGATCCTGGTCGGCACCGGCCCGCGCAGCGGCGAGGCGATGCAATCGCTCACGCCCGAGGCTCAAGAGATTTTCAGCGCTGCGTATGCACGACCGGATCATCTGTGGCTGCGCGTGCACTTTTCGCCGTCGGATGCGAGCCAGACCGCCGGCCGCCGCTTCCTGCAGCGCTTCCGCCAGCGTAGCGAAGGACGCGACCCCGAGGCCAACGAGAAGGTCGCGCCGGCCCAACTCGCCGCGCTCGCCAAATGGGGCGCGCCGCGTGAAAACCCCTTCGACTATCTGAAGGCCCTCAGGCAGCCGACGCTCGTCGTCAACGGCGACCACGACGTGATCATCTACTCGATCAACTCGTGGATTCTTCAGCAGAACCTGCCGAACGCGCAGTTGATCATCTATCCCGATGCGAACCACGGTTCGCTGTACCAGTATCCGGAGCGTTTCGTGGCCCATGTCGCGCAGTTCCTCGCCGAAAGTGGGTCCGCGGTCTGAGCATACGGCCCTGCGTTCACCACCTTGATTGCCTTGCACTCGAATCAACTTGACGGAGTTTCACCATGAACGACCTCACAGGAAAAACCGCGCTCGTCACGGGCGCTTCACGCGGCATCGGCCGCGCCAGTGCCCTCGCGCTCGCCCAAGCCGGCGCCCAGGTGCTGGTTCACTACAGCAGCGGCGAGAAAGAAGCCGATGCCGTGGTCGCGGAAATTCGCGCGGCCGGCGGCAATGCGCAGAAAGTCGCCGCGAATCTGCGTGCGGCCGATGGCCCGCATACGCTCGCCAAACAGGTGCGCGCCGTGATCGGCCATCGGCTGGATATTCTGGTGGCCAACGCCGGGATTTCGAAGGGGGTCAGCATCGAGGACACGACCGTCGAAGACTTCGACGATCTGTTCGCCGTGAACGTGCGCGCGCCTTACTTCCTCGTGCAGCAGTTGCTGCCGGTGATGTGCAAGGGCAGCAGCGTGGTGCTGCTGTCGTCGCTCGCGGCGCGCGCCGCGGTCGGCACGCTGTCGGCCTACGCCGCCACCAAGGGCGCGGTCGATACGCTCGTCAAGCATTTCGCCGCCGCGCTCGGTGAACGTGGCATTCGTGTGAATGCAGTGGCGCCGGGTGTCGTCGAAACCGATATGTCGAACTTCACGAAGACGGACACGGGACGCGCGGCGACGCTGGGTATGCAGGCGCTCAAGCGCGTGGCGCAACCGGATGATATCGGCGGCGCCGTGGCCTTTCTCGCCTCGGATGCCGCGCGGTGGATTACCGGCGAAACGTTGCATGTCGACGGCGGTTCGAAGCTCTGAATCCGTGAACGCGATTCGGTTTGAGATCGCGCCGGGAAGACTTTCTGGAATGCCGTCCCTGCATGGCGGCATTCCGTGAGTCTTCGCCGGCGCGACTTGGTGCGCGCCAGCCGGACGGCGCGCGCCTCAAGCGGCGAGCGAGCCGCTTACTTCCACAAAGTGCGGCCGAAGAACGTCAGCGTGCGATCCCAGGCCAGTTGCGACCACACCGGATCGAACTGCGTCCTGGGGATACGGCCCGGGCCGACCGCCGTTTCGTTCGAGAACCCGTGGTGTGCGAGATAGCGGTAAAACTCGACGTCGACATTCGCGTCCTTCAGTTTGCTCTCCAGCGCGTCGACCGTTTCAGCCACGAAGAACTCGTCTTGCAACGCCCAGTGGCCAATCAGCGGCGCCTTGATTTTCGATGCGTCGATATATTCCAGCGGCGGGAAACCGTACCAGACCACGCCGGCCGACACTTCGGGGATATTGCATAGCGCGAGCAAGGTCAGCGCGCCGCCCATGCAAAAGCCCGTCACGCCGACATTCGTCGCGTGCTGCTTCAGATACTGGACCGCGCCGCGCACATCCTGCGTGGCGGCGTCGCCGAAATTGAGCCCGTCGAGCAGATGGTGGGCTTCTTCCTCTTCGACCGTCGTTTTGCCTCGAAAGAGATCGGGCACCAGCGCCAGATAGCCGGCCTGCGCGAGCCGGTCAGCCACACCGCGAATCTGTTCGTTGACGCCCCACCACTCCTGAATCACGACGATGGCGGGCGCGCCCTCCAGCTTCTGCGGCTTGGCGAGATAGCCCTGGATCTGCTGGCCGTCGGGCCGGCTAAAGGTGATCATCGAACCTGCTGTCTGTGTCATCAGTTGCTCCTCGAAGTAGACGAAAGCGCTAGCATAGTCCTGACGCGGCAGGTTCTGCTCGCCCGCTGCCGCGTCCGGCCGGTCGGTACGAACAGCGCGCTGCGCAGCGAAGGAATCTGCCGCTGGGCGTCAGCGGTTTTAGGGGTAGACGCACTAACAGGATGAGCGATTCAGGTGTCAGGCAAGCATCTTGCTGAACTTACCGACAATAGGTCGAACATCTTCAATGTCGGGAGCGTGGGATGCGTCAGTTACACCGCTTTGCCTTGTTCATGCTGTTGCCGCTCGCCGCGTGCGCCGCAGGTCCGTCGAGTTCCATCGATACCGGCTTTGGCCCGTCACCGGTATTGCCCGCGCCGGAATCGTCGCTGGTTACCACGGTCAATATCGCGCCCGTTCAGGCGCGGACCACCGACTTTCTCCCAACTGCGCCAAATGGCTTCGTCGTGACGGAATTCGGCCGCGGGCTGACTCATCCGCGCTGGCTCTACCCGTTGCCGAACGGCGATGTACTCGTGGCGGAAAGCAACACGCCGCAGCAGCACGACGAAGGAAGCGGCGTATTCGGCTGGATCAGAAAAAAGGTCATGAAACGCGCGGGAGCGGGCACGCCGAGTCCCGACCGTATCGTGCTATTGCGCGATACCACCGGCAGCGGCGTCGCCGATCAACAGACCGTGTTCCTCCATGATCTGCACTCGCCGTTCGGGATGGCGCTGATTGGCAATCAACTGTATGTCGCCGATACGGACGCCATTCTGCGATTCGACTACACGCCCGGCGCGACGCAGATCGCAACACCTGGCGTGAAGGTGGCTGATTTGCCGGCTGGGCCGATCAATCATCACTGGACCAAAAACATCCTGGCCGACCGTTCGGGCAAGCATCTCTACGTGACGGTGGGATCGAACAGCAACGCGGGAGAAAACGGCGCCGACGCCGAAGCAGACCGCGCACGGATTCTCGAATTCGACGTGGCGTCGGGCCAGATGCGGCCCTTCGCGACAGGCTTGCGCAACCCCAACGGACTGTCCTGGCAGCCGGAGAGTGGCGCACTGTGGACCGCCGTCAACGAGCGCGACGACCTGGGCAACAACCTCGTGCCGGATTACATGACTGCCGTGAAAGACGGCGCGTTTTACGGGTTTCCCTACAGCTATTACGGCCAGCATATCGACACGCGCGTCAAACCTCAGCGCCCCGACCTGGTCGCCACGGCAATCGCACCGGACTATGCGCTCGGCAACCATACGGCATCGCTCGGACTGGTTTTTTACGACCGGACGCTGTTCCCCGCGCATTACCGTGGCGGCGCTTTCGTCGGTCAGCATGGCTCGTGGAATCGCAAGCCGTATAGTGGCTACAAGGTGGTGTTCATCCCCTTCGCCGATGGCCGACCGGCAGGCGCTCCGGAAGATTTCCTGAGCGGCTTTCTCACCGCCGAAGGTCACGCCGTGGGTCGGCCAGTCGGTGTCGCGGTGGATACGCGTGGGGCGCTGCTGGTGGCGGACGACGTCGGCAATGCGGTCTGGCGTGTCGCGCCGCGTACCGATACCGGCGCGGCAGCCGGTACGCCGCCAGTTCAATGAGCGCATCCGCCAGCCGCTTGCCGGCATAACAACGGACGATCCGCGGTAGTCTGATCGCGCAAATCAGAAGCGCTCCAGCACGCCAAGCTGAACGCCCTTGACCGGCGCACCGGGATACGCGACCGGTAGCCCGGTCACGTTGACCCCGCGCAGGGTGAAGCTGGCATCGTCGTGATTCGCCAGATAGGCTCCGCTGAAATAGAACAGCAAAGTCCGCGAAAAGTTGTATTCGAACGCCACGCTGAACTGGTCGGCGCTCGCGCCGGCGCCGGTATAGTCGCGCACGTGCGCATAGCCCAGCGACGCGCGAGCATCTGGAGAAAGACTGTACTGAGCCGACAGCGATCCACCCGCGCCGTGATAGAGCGGCGTGCCGCCATCGCCGTTGAAGAACGCGAGCCACACACGCACCTTGTCGATCGCGTAGGTCGCGCCACCGAGATTCGCCCGCAGCGAGCCCGCGCCGTGGGTCTGCTGGCGCGCGTATAGCAGCCTGAGGTTGTCGATCTGATAGGCGGCGGTGACGTAATACCCGTCGATGCCGTTGCCGTCATTCTCCGATGGATCACGCGTGGCCGTCATCACAGTCGCGCTGAAGCCGCCGACGACCGGCGAGAAATACGCGATCGCGTTGCTGGCGTAGGGCGTGATCTTCGACAGGTTGTTCAGTCCGGACGCGATCGTGCCGGCCCCGAACGCATCGAGGTCGCCCTTGAAGGGGATATAGATGGGTGAATATTGCCGGCCGAAACGCACCTCGCCCCAGCCGTTGCGCGTGCCGATCCACGCCTGACGGTTGAATAGAACACCCGGAGTCTGAAGCGTACCGTCGGCCGAGCTAAAGCCGTTTTCCAGCGTGAAGATGATATCGGTGCCGTTGCCGAGCGACTCGCTGCCCCGCAAGCCGACCCGCGAACCGCGATAGGCACCCGAGTCCATACGTGGGGTCCAGCCGGACCCCGGGTCCGTTATTTCGAGGCTGGTGTCCAGCACGCCATACAGCGTGACGGTGCCCGCGCCGCCATCGGAGGCCGCCACGCTGTGCAAGCAAAATAACAGCGCCGCGCCGCCTACGCCCGCGCGCCAGCCCACGCGACGGCTCCAGGCGGCGACCGGCGCCACCGGATCGCACGTTCGTCGCGGCTTGTCGAATAGAGTTTTCGCGGCGCCGACCAGATGCAGTCCTCCATAGGCACGTCGAACGTGTGTTCCGGAATGAGGACGCCCACCGCCGCATCACGAGTGGAATGTGAACGGGTGTTGAACGGTCCAGCAGCCAACATAACAGACCTGAGCCGGTTTGCAATTTTCAGCGCTGTGAATTCAGAGCGTTCTGGCGCGCCTAAGGTGCACAACGTTCAAACGACGGCTGCAAATCCGCGCGCTTCTTTCGCTGTCGGCCGATGGACTCGCAACGGCCCGGTTCCCTCGCCGGAACCCTGCTGCTGCAAGTTGAACTGGCTGATCGACACTTGCAGCAGCCTCGCCTGTTCAGTCAGCGTCTGCGCCACCGCCGCGGCCTGCTCGACCAGCGCCGCGTTTTGCTGGGTCACGCTATCCATCTGCGCGACGGCGTCGCCGACCTGATTGATGCCGGCGCTTTGCTCGGCGGCCGCCGCCGCGATATCGCGCATGACGCCCGACACTTTCGCAATGGCCTCGCGCGCGGAGTGAATCGTCGCGCCGGTTTGGCCGACGAACTCGGCGCCGGTCCCGACCTTGTCCACCGCGCGGCTGATCAGCGTGCGGATTTCCTTTGCTGCCGCCGCGCTGCGCTGCGCGAGCGTGCGAACCTCGCCGGCGACGACCGCGAAACCACGCCCCGCATCGCCGGCCCGGGCCGCTTCCACCGCCGCGTTCAGCGCGAGAATATTGGTCTGAAACGCGATGCCTTCGATGACCGAGATGATCTCCACCATCTTGTGCGATTCCGTCGATATCTCCTGCATCGTCGATACCGCTTGCGCCGCCATCTCGCCGCCACGATTGACGATCTGCTCAGCGCCGGCGGTCAGTCGGCTCGCTGTCTGAGCGTTCTCCGCCGTTTGTCGGACCATTGCCGTCATTTGCTCCATGCTCGCCGCGGTTTCCTCGAGCGACGCCGCCTGATTCTCCGTGCGCGCCGACAGATCCGTGTTGCCGCCAGCAATCTCACGCGCGCCCGTCGCCACTTTGTCGGCTGCGCCCTTGATCTGCTCGATCGTGTGGGCGAGCGCGTCGCGCATAAGGTGCATGGTATGCAGCAGGCTCGACTCGTCGCCGTCACGGAGGCTGATGGGAATGGCGAGGTTGCCCTGGGTAATTTCGCCGGCCACTTGCGCAACGTAGGCCGGGTCGCCGCCAATCGTGCGCCGGATGCTGCGATTGGTCAGCGAGACAAGCGCGGACAGCAGCAGCGCGACGCCGGCAAAGATTCCGCCGACGAAATACAGCGACTCCTTGAACGCGGCGTCGATGTCATCCACGTAAGCGCCCGTGGCGATGATCCAGTCCCACGGCGCGTAACGCACGACGTAGCCGATCTTGCCGACCGCGGCGGCGGGCGGGTCCTGCGGATGCGGGAACACATAATCGACGAAGCCGCCGTTCGGCTTCTGCGCGACCGCGGCGAACGTCACGTAGTGGTGACGGCCGTCGGCATCGGCGGTGCCGGCGAGATCCTTGCCGTTCAACGCAGGCTTCATCGCATGCATGACCATGTGCGGTGTCGAATCGATGACGAGAAAATAGCCGTCCTCGCCGTAACGTATGCCGCGCAGCCGTTCGAGCGCCTGCCGGCGGGCGTCCGCTTCGCTGAGCGCGCCGCTTTGCGCCAGCGCCGCATATTCCGTCACGATGCCGAGCCCGACATGCGCCACGTTCACCAGATCGTTTTTGCGCTCCTCGATGCGCGTCTGCCGCGACAGCCAAGCCGCCGACACCGACACGGCGAGAAGTGCCACGAGGCTGACGACCAGCGGCAGCCAGAGCTTCTGTGTAAAACTGAATCGGACCATGCACGCGCCCCACATCGGTATCGAATGATCGAGCCGGGTCTCATCATGGCAAGAGGTGCCGATATTGGAATCGGCGCGCCGTTGCATGAATGCGACCACCCGATTCAGTTATCGGCAAGCGCGTGCATGTTATGTGTAGAGACAAACCCTTTGCGGGGAGTCAGTGAGCCTGAGCTACCGCAATGCGTTCGGCCCGCAGTTTCCTCAGTGCTTCTCGTACTCGTCATGCCGACGCCACCACACACCCGTTTCGTTACGTCCCTTGGGCGCGCGGTCGAGCCACTGATACATGCCCCACAGTGCGTCCACACCGCGTCCGTAAGTGGAATACGTGTGGTACACGACGCCGTCTTCGAGCACGAACGCGCTCATGCCGGGCCGGTCGAGTGAATACGTGGGCGCGTCGGTTCCGCAGGCGGTCGCGAACTCGACCACGGGCGCCGGCGCCGGTGTCGCATCCATTGCATGGCCGCCGCGCTGGTAATTGTATTCGACGCATCCTTCGCGCTGCTGCTGCTCAGTGAACGAGACGTTGATGTCGAAGTTGAAGTCGCTGCCCGCCGACGACGCCCACGGAAACGTCCATCCCATACGCCGCTTGTACGCCTGCAGCTTCGCGAGCGGCGCCCGCGATACCGCCGTCATTGCGACGTCGTGATTCGCCAGATGGACCACCGAGCCGTCGAACCCGTCCGCGACCGCCGAACACGACGGACAGCCCGCGGCGTAGTCGGGGCCGAACATGAAGTGATAGACGAGCAACTGCGAGCGTCCCCGGAAGAGATCAATCAGCGAGGCGCTGCCTTCATCGGTCTCGAACCGGTACGCCTTGTCGATTCGAACCCAGGGCAGCGCTTGTCGCTGCCGGACCAGTTCGTCGCTCTGCCGCGTGAGCGCCTTTTCCGCTTCGAGCAGTTCGAGCCGCGCGCTCAGCCATTCTTCCCGTGTGCCGATGCTGTGTTTCGTCGTCATGCTTGCCTCCTTGCTTCGCTATGCGAAGTGCTGTGGGTGGGTCGTGCTAGATTAGCCCCGGGCTTCGAACGACGGGAGTGACAAGTGTGGCGTGATTCACCTCGACCATGGACTCGCTAGTCACGGCGGCGGCGCGCGCGCTCGCCGCAGGTGATCCGCTCGGCGCGTTGAATCGCGTCGCCTTGCGCGACGACGCGCCCGCGCTCGCGCTGCGCGGCATCGCCATGGCGCAACTCGGCGATCTGGTACGGGCGAAGGCGCTCTTGCGAAGCGCCGCGCGTGCCTTCGGTGCGCGAGAGCCGGTGGCCCGCGCGCGATGTGTCGTCGCCGAGGCCGAGATCGCACTCGTCTCGCGCGATCTGAACTGGCCCACCAAGGCCCTGGAAGCCGCACGCGCCACGCTCGAAGCCCATGGCGACCGTCTCAACGCCGCGCATGCGCGCTATCTGGCGGTGCGGCGCCTGCTGCTGATCGGGCGTCTCGACGAGGCAGAACGCGCGCTCGCCGGGCTCGACCCTACGCCGTTCCCACCGTCATTGCGAACCGCACACGAACTGGTGGTGGCCGGTGTTGCGCTGCGCCGCCTTCAGACCAAAGCGGCACGCGCCGCACTCGAGCGAGCCCGGCGCGCAGCGGGTCTTGCGGGTATCCCTGCCCTGACGGCGGAGGTCGACAACGCCGCGCTCGTTCTGAACACACCCGCGGCGCGACTGCTCGCGCGCGGCGAGGAACGTCCGTTGCTGCTCGACGAGGTGGAAGCGCTGCTGGCATCGAAGGCATTGATCGTGGACGCGTGCCGTCACGTCGTGCGCGACGCGGGCGCGGTGATCTCGCTCGCCAGCCGACCGGTGTTGTTCGTGCTCGCCCGCGTGCTGGCTGAAGCATGGCCTGAGGACGTATCGCGCGACGTGCTCGTCGCGCGAGCCTTCAGGGCCAAGGCCGCCGACGAATCGCATCGCGCGCGCCTGCGGGTCGAACTCGGGCGGCTGCGTTCGGTGCTTCGCACAGTGGCCGGCGTGAGCGCGACGCGGCGCGGGTTCGCGCTGGTGCCGCGACACGCGCAAGAGGTGGTCGTGCTGGCGCGGCCTGTCGAGGACAAACATGCGCCCGTGCTTGCCTTGCTCGCGGACGGCGAGTCGTGGTCGAGTTCGGCCCTCGCGCTCGCGCTCGGCGCGAGCCAGCGCACCGTGCAGCGGACCCTCGATACGCTCGCGGCGCAAGACAAGGTGCAGTCGCTGGGCCGAGGGCGCGCGCGTCGCTGGATGACTCCGCCCATGCCCGGATTCACGACGACCTTGTTACTCCCCGCTCCGTTGCCGATTGATTAGGATGGCAACACGAAAACCACGAGGGACAAGTCATGAAACGATCAGCCGCCGAAATCATCAACGAGTACGGACCTTTTGCGGGCATAGAACACGTGCATGGCGTGACGTACGACGGCCAGCACGTCTGGTTCGCGACGGGCGACGCGTTGAACGCGCTCGATCCGGAGAGCGGCAAGACAGTCCGCTCGATCGATGTCGCCGCGCACGCGGGTACGGCCTTCGACGGCCAGCATCTGTTCCAGATTGCCGAGGACCGTATCCAGAAGATCGATCCCAAAACCGGCCGAGTGCTCGCCACGATTCCTGCGCCGGGCGGCGGTGCGGACTCGGGACTTGCGTGGGCCGAAGGGACCCTGTGGGTCGGACAGTATCGGGAGCGCAAGATCCATCAAGTCGATCCGCAGACGGGGGCGATTCTGCGCACCATCGAGTCCAATCGCTTCGTGACCGGCGTCACCTGGGTCGACGGTGAGCTTTGGCACGGCACGTGGGAGGGCGATGAAAGCGAATTGCGGCGCATCGATCCGCGCACCGGCGAAGTTCAGGAGCGGCTGGAGATGCCGTCCGGGGTCAGCGTGTCGGGACTTGAGTCCGATGGCGCCGATCGGTTCTTTTGCGGCGGCGGAAGCAGCGGCAAGGTGCGGGCGGTGCGGCGGCCTAAGTGAAGTTGTGGCTGGGCGCCGATTCGGCATGCAAACCGTGGTCGGCACCCCGTTACCCCGTCTTCCGCTCGCGTCCCGGCAAGTCCTGCAACATATCCATAAACGCCCGCACCTTGGCGCTCAGCAGACGCCGCGAGTTGTACAGCGCCCATATCTCAACCGGCGGCCCATCTTCCGCGCCCCAGCAAACGAGCCGCCCTGCCGCCACGTCCTGCTCGACCAGCAACTTGGGCAACAGCGCCGCGCCCACCCCATCGAGCACAGCGTCGCGCACCATCAGCAGCGATGAGAGCCGCAGCACCGGCGTCGGCGAGAGCGACCTCAGACCGCCTTCCGTGCGTACGCTCCAGATCGCACCCGCCGATGCCGCAGCCAACACGACCGCAGGCACCGCCAACGCGGCAGCGTCGCCGGCGGTCCTGGAAGGTATCGACATCGTGGGCGCCGCGACCACGAGCCGTTCGTCGCCGAGAATGCGCCGTCCCACGAGTTGCTCGTCGCGCGGCGGATCGATGCGGATCACCAGGTCGTAGCCGTCCTCCACCGGATCGACGACGCGGTCCTCCGCAATCACCTCGAGCTCGACCTGCGGATAGGCCAACGCAAAACGTGTCGCGATCCGAACCAGCACCACGTGCGCGAACACGACCGGCGCGCTGATCCGCAATCGTCCGCGCGGCACTGGCGCGCGTGACGCCACCGCCTCACCCGCCTCCAGAATCTCGGCCATCAACCCCCGCGTGCGCTCGTGCAGCACGAGACCTTCTTCGGTCAGCCGCAGCGTGCGCGAGCCTCGCTCGATCAGCCGCACACCAAGCGTTTCCTCCAGTTCCGCCACGCGCCGCGACAGCGTCGCCTTGGGGCGGTCCAGCGCCCGGCTGGCCGGGCCGAAGCCGCCGTGCAGCGCAACCGCATTGAAATCGGCCAGTGATGTCAAATCCATGATCGTTCCAAATATGAGACGAGATGTCTGGATTTTTGCACTTTCGCTTCTTAAATGGAACATCTATTGTGTGTCTACGGGCTGACTTCCAGCCCATCCAACCCGAAGGAGAAAAGTCATGGCAATCCTCGTAACCGGCAGCACGGGCGTAGTTGGGAAGCAGGTTCTCGAACATCTAAGCGGCAGCGGCACGCAAGTTCGCGCGCTGACTCGCACGCCGGCGAAAGCGCAATTCCCGGACGGCGTCGCCGCGGTCCAGGGCGACCTGTCCGACGTGGACGGATTGCGCCGCGCGATGAACGGCGTCAGCACGCTGTTCCTGCTCGCACCCAACGCCCCGGACGAACTGACACAGGCGTTGCAGACTCTGAGCGTGGCGCGCGAAGCCGGCGTGAAGGGCGTGGTGTATCTGTCGGTGTTCAAGGGCGCCGAGTATGTCGACGTACCGCACTTCACCGGAAAGCACACGGTCGAGCGCATGATCGAACATTGCGATCTGCCGGCCACCGTGTTGCGTCCCGCGTATTTCATCCAGAACGATGTGCGCCAGAAAGAGCCGCTGCTGACGCATGGCGTGTACGGCATGCCGATCGGCGCCAAAGGTATTTCGATGGTCGACGTGCGCGATATCGGCGAGGCCGCCGCACGCGAACTGCTGCGCCGCGAGCGGGCCGCAAGCCGCTTGCCGCGCGAGACGTATGAACTGGTCGGGCCCGACGCGATCACGTCGGAAACCGTGGTGTCGATCTGGGCTGAAGCGCTGGGACGCACCGTGCGCTACGGCGGCGACGACCTCGACGTGCTTGAACAGCGTTTGAAGGCAGCCGCTCCGGCCTGGCTCGCTTACGACATGCGTTTGATGATGGGCCGCTATCAGCAGGACGGCGCGGTCGCATCGCAAGCGCAAATCGATCATCTCGCGACGCTGCTCGGCCGGCAGCCGCGATCTTATCGGGACTTCGCGGTAGATATGGCGGCGGTATGGGCGAAAAGCTGAGCGGTTGAATCGGGCGATCAGGCAATTGGTTGCCCGATTCAACGCACTGCTGCTTTTGAATAAGCGGATTGACTGTCGGAGTTTCAAAAGCCATCAATTAACCACACGCTCAAGTTTTTCTCTTGCGCTGTCGTATACCCGGCATGCGCCGTGTGCCACATCATTCACGCCGCATAACCAACGCTAATTTTTAGCAGAAATACAAACCACACTCCCTTCAATCCGTAATGAAAAAGCACTTCGCACTCTTTGCCATTGCCGGCACGCTATTGACTTCAGGCTGCGCGACTGTTTCCACCATGTCGCCGACACATCGTCGAATTCGGTCGACACCACGAAAAACTCGTACGCGTTAATGACGGTGACACTCAAGAACGCTTATCACACCAGTTACCAGCCGAGCCCTATCGTGGTGAATATGGAGCGCGGCGCGGCAGACTCGCGGGAAGACCGTTTGAATTTCAAATTCGACGATCAGGCCACCACGACGAGCGACACGGGCAATCACTATTTCATTCGCCTTCCATTGGCGCCAGGCAAATATGTGATGCGCGGCATTACCGGTCAAAGCGGCATATTCCCGTTCCACGGCATGTTCTTTACGCCGCTTCACGAAGTCGTCGACATCAAGCCGAATTCGATCGTGTATCTCGGCCATATCGACGCCACGATCGTCGAACGTAAAGACGGTGAATTGCGCGCGGGACCGGTCATTCCGCTGGTCGATCAGGCGGTCGCCGGTTTCAGCGGCGGCACATGGGACATCAGCGTGACCGACCACTTCGACGACGACGTGACGGCATTCAAAAAGGACTTCCCGGCATTGACCAACGCGTCGATCGATCGTGAAGTGCTGCCGGCCTGGGATAAACAGAAAGCCACCGAATGGTGGAATAACCACTGAACGTCAGCTGCTAATCTGAACGGCGCGCGGCGTAATCCGCTTGCCTGCGCCCGCTTCCAAACAAGCCGATAATCGCATGACCGACAGGAAGGAGACACCACGGTCATGCGCAATCTCGACGAAAACACGATCACGGAAGCGGTTCTGGCGCGCCACGCGCACGCAGGCGACGAGCGGCTGAAAACCATCGTCACGAGCCTCGTGCGACATCTGCATGCGTTCGCGCGCGAAGTGAACCTGACCGAGAGCGAATGGGAACAGGGCATTCGTTTCCTGACCGACGTCGGCCATATCACCGACGACAAGCGCCAGGAATTCATCCTGCTCTCGGACACGCTCGGCTTGTCGATGCTCGTCACGGCGATGGCGAACCGCAAGCCGCCGGGCTGCACGGAAGCGACGGTATTCGGGCCGTTTTTCGTCGAAGGCGCGCCCGCCTATCGAAACGGCGACGACGTGTCCAACGGCGCGCGCGGCGAACCCTGCTTCGTGTCGGGAAGCGTCAAGGGACCGGACGGCGAAGCTGTGGCCAACGCGCGCATCGAAATCTGGCAAGCCGACGCGGACGGCTTCTACGATGTGCAACACGCCGGCGACGACACGCATCGAGCCAGAGGCGTGCTCCATAGTCTCGTCGACGGGCGCTATCACTTCCGTTCCATCGTCGCCGAGCCTTATCCGATTCCCCACGACGGACCGGTCGGGCGCATGCTCGCAGCGCTCGGCCGGCATCCGTGGCGTCCGGCTCATCTGCATTTCATGATCACGGCGCCCGGCTACGAGCGCCTCGTGACCCACGTGTTCCGCGAAGGCGACCAATACCTCGATTCGGACGCCGTGTTCGGCGTTCGCTCTTCGCTCGTCGCACAGTGGAAACGCCATGAGGCAGGCACGGCGCCGGACGGTACGTCCATGACTACGCCGTTCAGCACGCTCGAATTCGACTTTGTGCTGAACCGATCCGCGTGACGCGAGTCACTTTCCTATCGCAGCAACCGTCTTGCATGGGACCAGAGTAAGGCGCTAAAGCGCCAACTCTGGTCGACCGCTGTGCATGGGACCAGAGTAAGGCGCTAAAGCGCCAACTCTGGTCGACACGAACACATTGAGCCCGCGGATCAAAGCCGGTCGCAGAACCGATCCGCGTCGACAGGCATTCCTCTACTGACTTTACTTCCATGGAAAAACGAGCACTCATCATCGGCGCGAGCGGCATTGTCGGCGGCAATCTCGCGGACCAGCTGCTTTCGAATGGCTGGCACGTCGCCGGACTTTCGCGCGGGCGCACGCCGGTGTCGCCGGCAATCGAATCGATTACGGCCGACCTGCAATCGGCCGACTCCGTCAGCGAGGCACTCGCCGACAAGGCATTCAGCCACGTGTTCCTCACCGCATGGTCGCGCCAGGCCACGGAGAAAGACAACATTCGTGTGAACGGCGCGATGGTGCGTCACGTGATGGACGCCGTCGGTCCGTCCGGCACGCTCGAGCATGCCGCGCTCGTGACAGGACTCAAGCATTACCTCGGTCCGTTCGAAGCGTATGCGACCGGCGCCGTGCCGATCACACCGTTTCGCGAGGAACAGGGCCGCCAGCCGGTCGACAACTTTTACTACGAGCAGGAAGACCGTTTATTCGATGCCGCGCAACGCCACGGTTTCAGTTGGAGCGTGCATCGTCCGCATACGATCATCGGCTTTGCGCTCGGCAACGCGATGAACATGGGCGTGACGCTCGCCGTCTACGCAACGCTCTGCAAGCAGACCGGCCAGCCGTTTGTCTTCCCTGGCTCGGCGGCGCAATGGAACGGCCTCACCGACATGACCGACGCGCGACTGCTGGCGCGTCACCTGGAGTGGGCCGCTACGTCCGCGAACGCGCGCAACGAAGACTTCAACGTGGTCAACGGCGACGTGTTCCGCTGGAAATGGATGTGGTCGCAAATCGCCGGCTACTTCGGTATCGAAGCCGTGCCGTTCGATGGCGAAGCACGTCCGCTGGAAGGCCGCATGCAGGACGCCGGACAGGCATGGTCCGATATCGCCGCTCGCTTCGATCTGAAAGAGGCCGACATCGGCAAGCTCGCCTCGTGGTGGCACACCGACGCGGACCTTGGCCGCCCAATGGAAGTGCTCACGGATATGACCAAGAGCCGGCAGGCAGGCTTCCTCGATTATCAGAGCACGCCCGACGCTTTCTTCGCGCTGTTCGAGCGGTTGAAGGCGGAGCGCATCATTCCCAGCGATACCCGCACGCGGCTAGCGGCCTCGATTGAAAAGAGGTGACGCGTGGCTCGCGGCGGCGAGTTCCAAAGCGGCCGCAAGCAGTGTCGAGCCGAGGCTGGCCATGCGTTTTTCGTCGAGCCGCACGAGCGGCCCGGCGATACTGATCACCCCCATGGCGGGATAGCCGCGCCGCTGCACGGGCGCGGCCATTGCCGTCATGCCAGGGGCAAAGACTTCGTTGATCGTCGCGTAGCCTCGCTCACGCGCGGCGTGTACGAACTTCAGTAGTCCGCTGATCGTGGTCGGCGCGTTGGGACCGTATTGTTTCGGCTGCCCGAAGCCCTGCCGCGAGACGAGTTCGAGCGCGCGTTCATCGGTCATGGTCATCATCCACGCATGGCCCGTGGCGCTGCACGAGAGGATCGTGTCCATGCCCATATCCGGGTCGTAGCGCAAACCCTTCAGCGCGCCCTGCGCCTTGGCGACCCACGTCAGCCGGTCGCCGTCCACGATCGCCAGCCGCACTAGTTCGCCGGATGTCTCGGCGAGACTGTCGAGCATCGTCTGCGCGATGTCGACAATGCCGGACGTCGCGAGAAAACCGAGCCCCAGGCCAACGAGCTTGGTGGTGAGCACATAATCGCCATGCTCCCGCAACTGCCGCACATACCCGCATTGCTTCAGATCGACAAGCAACCGATGGCACGCGCTGCGCGGAATATCGAGCTCGTCCGCGATCATCGCGAGCGGCGTTCCCTCCATTTGCGTGGCGAGAAATTCGAGTACCGCGAGGGTGCGCTCCGTGACGCCGGGCATATCGGTCTCCGTCTTCTTTCAAGTGTTCGCGCGGGCAGTTTTGCACATTATGAGATCAAATTCCACCCTGGAACGGCATCCCACCCAAGGGTGCTAACCTTGGTTTCAAGGCGGCGTGACGCGCACAGCGAGTCGAAAGCGCCCCGAGTTCATCGATCAGACAAGAGAGCGGGAAACGGTCGGCGACGCTCATCGCTTGCGACCTGCATCCCGTGCGGCGACGGTTAAGGAGACAACATGATTCAGGACACACAACAAGGCACGCATGCCGCGATGCGCACGCGAGCGGTGACGGCGGCGGCCGTCGGCACCGCGCTCGAGTGGTTCGACTTCACGCTTTACGGCGCATTGGCCGCCACGGTTTTGCCCAAACTGTTTTTCCCCTCGATGGATTCGACGTCCGCCCTGCTCGCCTCGCTCGCGACCTTCGGCGTGGGGCTCGCGGCGCGGCCGCTCGGCGCGATCATCTGCGGCCATTTGGGCGACAAGCTCGGGCGACGCAATCTCATGCTCGGCACCGTCACGGTGATGGGCCTCGCCTCGATGCTGATGGGCCTGCTGCCGACCTACGCGAGCATCGGCGTATGGGCGCCGGTCCTGCTGGTGCTGCTGCGCATTCTGCAAGGCTTCGCGCTGGGCGGCGAGTCGACCGGCGCGCAGTTGATGGCGATCGAACACGCCAGCGCCGACCGGCGCGGCAAGTACTCCGGGCTGCTGGGCCTGTGTTCACCGCTCAGTCAGATCATGGCCAACGGCGTGCTGCTTCTGCTGTCGTCCACGATGTCGGCGCAGGCATTCGATTCGTACGGCTGGCGCATCCCGTTCGTGCTGAGCTTCATTCTGGTGGTGGTCGGCGTGTATATCCGCTTGCGAGTCAGCGAGACGCCCGCCTTCGTGGCGCTGCGTAAAACGGAAGTCGTGCATGTGGGCAGTCCGCTGCGCGATGCATTGCGCCTGCACTGGAGAACCGTGCTGCGCTGGATGCTGTTCTTTTGCGGGCCCGCGGCGATCTTCTACCTGATCGTGGTGTTCTCGCTCAGCTACATCACGAAGACACTCGCTATCCCGAAGCAAACCGGCTTTCTGCTGCTGATGGGCGCCAATGTCTGCGCGATCGTCGGTGCGCTCGCCGGCGGCATGCTGAGCGACAAGATCGGCCGCAAGAAGGCGCTCGCGATCGGTTCGACCGCAACCTTGCTGATGCTCTTCGTGTACTTCCAGATTCTCGACGCCAAAAGCTTTGTACCGATGCTCGCGGCGATGGGCTTCTTCCTCGGCTTCACGCAGTTTCAAAGCGGCATTCAGCCGGTCGCGTTCGCCGAAGCGTTTCCGACCAACGTGCGTTACTCCGGCTCCGCGCTCGCTTATACCGGTGCGAACCTGGTGGCGGGCGGCCCGATGCCGGTGCTGGCCGTGTGGCTTTTCTCCGTGTGCAACGGCTCGCCGTGGGGTGTGGTCGCCGTGTGCGTGGTCTTCAACGTGATTTCGCTCGTGATGATCCTGACGGCGCGCGAAACCCTCGGCATCGACATGAACCGCACCGACTCGACGGCGGCCGTCACGGGCGAAGCGGACTTTGCGCCGGCGCGCGTGAGCAACAGCCATCGCACGTAATACGCGCGGCGCCGCGGCGTCACGCTGAATCATCGAAATTTTGCAAACAGGCGACCGAACAATGACTGAACTCGTATATGTACTGAATGGCTCGAACCTCAACATGCTCGGCAAGCGCGAGCCGCATCTGTATGGGACGACCACGCTGGCGCAGATCCAGCAGCAGGTAGAGGCGCTCGCGGTCCGGCTGGAACTCGAATGCGAGTTCCGCCAGACCAACAGCGAGGCCACCATGGTCGACTGGCTGCAGGAAGCGTTCGAACGCGACGCCGCGGTGATCATCAATCCGGCGGGTTTTTCGTTCGCGTCGGTGCCGGTCTTCGACGCGGTCAAGCTGATCGAGCGTCCGTTGATCGAACTGCACATCACCAACATCCACAAACGCGACGAAACCTATCGCCATTCGCTGATCTCGCGCGCGGCCACCGGTGTGATTTGCGGACTCGGCGCCAACGGCTATCTCGTCGCGCTGCAAGCGATGGCGATGGCGCTCGGCAAAAGCCCCAGTTTCGGCTGAAGCTGCCGGCGCACGCCGGCCGACCGGCGCGCAACTCTAACGCCTGGTGCCGCCTCGCCCACCGATCATGCCGTGCCGGCTGCGCACGGCATTTTTTTGCCCTGTAATTCCAGAGAATAGTTTTATGTAAGGGAAAACCCGT
This sequence comes from Paraburkholderia aromaticivorans, assembly GCF_012689525.1. Taxonomy (NCBI): domain Bacteria; kingdom Pseudomonadati; phylum Pseudomonadota; class Betaproteobacteria; order Burkholderiales; family Burkholderiaceae; genus Paraburkholderia; species Paraburkholderia aromaticivorans. The sequence goes on along the minus strand of NZ_CP051515.1, from coordinate 379,263 downwards.
ATAATCCTTTCCGAGAGGTCAGACAACTAGAGGACACCCGTCGTCAAGACCCTGACCCGCGCCGGCCGCGCAGCGTCCACTCGAAAGCCTTTCCCCTCAGATCCGTGAATCCGACAGCCACTGCCCTGCCTTTCCGAAACGCCCTGTTCGCCATGCTCGGCATCGGCCTCGTCAACATGCTGGTCGCACTCGATCAGACGGTCGTCAGCACCGCGCTGCCTTCCATCGTCGCCGAGCTGCACGGCTTTGAGTACTACGCGTGGATCGCCAGCGCGTATCTGCTGGCTTCGGTGGTCACCGTGCCGGTGTTCGGGCGGCTCGGCGACTACTTCGGCCGCAAGCGCTTCGTGATCGCCGCGGTCATCACGTTCACGTTGGCGTCGGTGCTCTGCGGCGTCGCGAACGACATGCTGTTTCTCGTCATCGCGCGCGGCCTGCAAGGCGTCGGCGGCGGCATGATGGTCGGCACGGCATTCGCCTCGATTCCCGATCTGTTTCCCGATCCGCGCGCGCGAGTGCGCTGGCAAGTGGTGATGGCCGCCGCGTACGGCATCGGCACCGCGGCGGGACCGTCGCTCGGCGGCTGGATGAGCGAACACTGGGGCTGGCGCTCGACCTTCCTGATCAATTTGCCGGTCGGCGCGGCGGCGCTGTATTTCATCTGGGCGCATCTGCCGAGCTTCCGGCGTCCGCACGAAGGCGAAGTCAAAATCGACTGGCTCGGCGCGGCGCTGGTTGCCGCCGTGCTCGGCGGTCTGCAGGCTTTTATCGAAGCCGTGCCGAAAGACGGCCTGACCGCCGGCAATCTCACGCTGGCCGCTTGCGTGATCGTGGGCGCGATCGCGCTACTGATCTGCGAGAAGCGCGCCACGCATCCGATTATTCCGCTCGACCTGTTCAAGGACCCGCAACTCGTCACGCTATTCACGCTCGGCATGCTGTCCGGCTTCGTGATGTTCTCGCTGATCTTCTTCGCGCCACTGCTGCTGCAAGGCGGCTTCGGCTTGTCGCCGCAACAGGCCGGCCTGCTCGCCACGCCGATTGCCGCCTGTATCGCGCTCGGCAGTCTGCTCAATACGCGCATCGTGATTCACATGAAGAAGCCCACGCAGATCCTGTCGATCGGCTTCGCGCTGCTGTTGTTCGCTGCCATCGCGCTGGCGTTCGCGAATCCGGACACGCCGCACGTCTGGATCGAATTGCCGATGGCCGCCGTCGGCATCGGCCTCGGTTTCATCCTCAACAATCTGAATGTGTTTGGCCAGGAGATTGCCGGGCGCGAGCGCTTCGGCATCACGACAGCGCTGCTGCAATCCACGCGCATGGTGGGCGGGATGCTGGGCACGAGCATTGTCGCGACCGTCGTGCAGCATCATTACCGCGACGTGGTCACGCGCACGATGAGCGTGCTCGGCGAGCCGGCCGCGTCGCAATGGCGGCCGCGCTTCGTCGACCTGCGGATTCTTATCGACGAAGCGTCGCGTCTGAAGCTGATCGCGGATATGAAGCCGTCAGGGCTCAATACGCTCGCGCTGATCGACACGGCGCGTGATGCGCTGGTGCAGTCGATTCATATCGGCGTGTGGCTGACGGCGGTCGCGGCGTTGGCGGCCGCGCTGCTGGTGCAGCGGATTTCGCACGTGGTGTTTCGCAAGAGTTGAAGGTGGTGATCGGGTCTCAGCGCATGCCGCGTGGAGACTCTGCCGGCCGCCGTCATTGCGTTGGAATCACAGCGGTCGGTTCCAACCGTTAAGACGAACGCCGCACAAACATCGCGGCGTTGTATTGGCAGAAATCCCGCGCCCCCTTACTGCGCGCCGAGCTTCCTGATCAGCGCATCGAGTTGCGCCATCTCTTCCTCAGTCAAATCGGTCAGCGGTGCGCGTACCGGACCGGCGTCGTGGCCCACCAGCCTCGCGCCCGCCTTCACGATGCTCACCGCGTAACCCGCGCGACGATTCCGGATCGCCAGATACGGCAGGAAGAATTCGTCGAGCAGCCTGGCTTGCGTACTGTGATCGTCAGCAGCGACCGCGCGGTAAAAGTCCATCGCCGTCTTCGGAATGAAGTTGAACACCGCCGACGAATACACCGGCACGCCCAGCGCTTTATAAGCCGCCGCGTAGACTTCGGCGGTCGGCAGTCCGCCAAGGTACGAGAAACGGTCGCCGAGGCGACGGCGAATCGTCACCATCGCTTCGATCTCGCCCACGCCATCCTTGAAGCCGATCAGGTTCGGGCAGCGGTCCGCGAGACGTTCGAGCATGTCCGCGTTCAGCTTCGAATTCGCCCGGTTGTAGACGATCACGCCGACGTTCGGCACGGCCTTGCACACCTGTTCGACGTGCGCCGCGATACCTTCCTGCGACGCCTCCGTCAGATAATGCGGCATCAGCAGCACGCCGCTGGCGCCGAGACGTTCGGCTTCCTGCGCATACTCGATCGCCACGCGTGTCGGGCCGCCCGCGCCCGCGAGAATCGGCACCTTGCCTCGGCAGGTCTCGGTCGCCGTGCGGATTACGTTCGTGTAGTCGCTTTTCGTCAGCGAAAAGAATTCGCCCGTGCCGCCCACGGCGAACAGCGCGGTCGCGCCGTAGGGCGCGAGCCATTCGAGACGCTTCGCATAGGTGTCGGCGCGAAACTCGCCGTGCGCGTCGAAGTCGGTCACGGGAAAGGACAGCAGCCCTTAGGAAACGATGGCTTTGAGTTCTTGAGGTGAAGTCATGGCGTAATAGCGTGATTGGCTTGAATAGCATCAAGTGTGGTGAGCGCGCGCGGTTACCCGGATCATCGATCGGTTCAGCGCACCAGACACGGGCGCTTGTTGTCGAACTTCCAGTTCGGAATCAGGTATTGCATGGCCACGCCGTCGTCGCGCGCGCCCAGGCCGTGTTGCTGATAAAGCGCGTGCGCCTTCTCGATCTCATCCATGTCGAGTTCGATACCGAGCCCCGCGGCCTGCGGCACCTTGACCTTGCCGCCGACGATCTGCAGCGGCTCGAGCGTCAGACGCTGGCCGTCCTGCCAGATCCAGTGCGTGTCGATTGCCGTGATCTTGCCGGGCGCGGCGGCCGCCACGTGCGTGAACATCGCGAGCGAAATGTCGAAGTGATTGTTCGAGTGCGAGCCCCACGTGAGACCCCAGTCATTGCACATCTGCGCGACGCGCACCGAGCCTTGCATGGTCCAGAAGTGCGGGTCGGCAAGCGGAATATCCACGGACTGCAACTGGATCGCGTGACCCATCTGGCGCCAGTCGGTGGCGATCATGTTGGTCGCCGTCGGCAAGCCGGTGGCGCGACGGAATTCGGCCATCACCTCGCGTCCCGAATAACCGTTTTCGGCGCCGCATGGATCTTCCGCATAGGCGAGCACGTCGTGCTGGTCGCGGCACAGGCGCACCGCTTCCACGAGCGACCAGGCGCCGTTCGGGTCCAGCGTGACGCGGGCCCTCGGGAAACGTTCGGCGAGTGCGGTGACGGCTTCGATCTCGGCGTCGCCGGACAGCACGCCACCTTTGAGCTTGAAGTCGTTGAAGCCGTAGCGCGCTTGTGCGGCTTCGGCCAGACGCACGACGGCCTCGGGCGTCATGGCTTCTTCGGTGCGCACACGATCCCAGTCGTCGCGGCCATCGGCACCGCTCGCGTATTCCAGGTCGGTCTTCTTGCGGTCGCCGATATAGAACAGATAGCCGAGCATTTCCACTTCGTCGCGTTGCTGGCCTTCGCCGAGCAATGCGGCGACGGGCACGCCGAGATGCTGACCGAGCAGATCGAGCAGCGCGGCTTCGAGCGCGGTCACGGCGTGAATGGTGGTGCGCAGATCGAAGGTCTGCAAACCGCGGCCGCCCGCGTCGCGGTCGGCGAATTGCGTACGCGCCTTGTTCAGGACCGCTTGCAGATTGCCGATCGACTGACCGACGACGAGCGGACGCGCGTCGTCGATAGTCTTGCGGATGCTCTCGCCGCCCGGCACTTCACCGACGCCGGTGTGTCCCGCGCTGTCGCGCAGAATGACGATATTGCGCGTGAAGAACGGGCCGTGCGCGCCGCTCAGATTGAGCAACATGCTGTCGCGGCCGGCGACAGGCACGACACGCAGTTCAGTGACGACCGGAGTAGCGTTCGATTCGGAAGGTTTCGTGGACATGATGTTGGACCCGATAAGTTAGGGAGCCAGGTGGCGTAAATCAAGGCGCTGTGCGATCGCGCTCGACACGGGCACCGGACGGAAACTGGAAATGACGTGACGCATGCTGGGCGGCTCTGTCAGTTAGTGTAGTCAGTGGACTTTATGCTGGAGCGATTCCGGCAGCGCGTCGTGGTTCACGCGTCGGTTACGGGTCAGGAAGCCGGCCGCCGCCGCGATCAACGAAGCCACGGCAAGGCCGTACAGGCCGCCGGTAATCGAGCCGGTGTGCTGCTGCAGATAACCGAACGCGGCCGGCGCGAAGAATCCGCCGAGATTGCCGACCGAGTTGATCAGCGCGATCACCGCCGCGGCCACACGTGCGTCCAGATAACCCTGCGGAATCGGCCAGAACAGCGAAGCCGCCGCCTTGAAGCCGATCGCCGAAAAACAGATCGCCACAAACGACAGCACCGGATTACCCGAAGTCGAAGCGAACAGCCCGCACGCTGCAATGACGAGCGCCACGGCGAGCCACGCTTGCTGGAAGCGCCATTTCGCCGACAACAACGCGAAACAGTACATCGCGAACATGGCGATGAGCCACGGAATCGCGTTGAACATGCCAACTTGGAAGTCGGACAGACCGCCCATTTTGCGGATGATCGTGGGCAGCCAGAAGGTGGCCGCGTAGATGGTCAATTGAATCGCGAAGTAGAGAAAGCAGAACAGCAGAATCTGCGGGTCCTTCAGCAGCTTCATGGCCGGCAGATGCGCGCCGCCGTGCGCCTCGCGCTCGGCCTGTTCCGTCGCGATCGACGTTTCGAGCACATGCTGCTCTTCAGCGGTGAGCCACGAGGCATCGCGAATACGCGACTTCAGCAGCGTCCAACTCACCCCGCACAACACGATCGAAAAGCCGCCTTCGACGAGAAACATCCATTGCCAGCCGTGCAAACCGAAGCCGCGAATCGACAGCAAGCTGCCAGTGATCGGACCGGACAACACCGACGCAAGCGCGGAGCCACCGAGAAAAACCGCCACCGCTTTGCCGCGGTCCTTCTGCGGCAGCCACTGCGTGAAGTAGAAGACCACACCAGGAAAGAAGCCGGCTTCGGCGACGCCGAGCAGAAAGCGCAACACATAGAACGAAGTGTCGTTCCAGACGAACGCCATCGCCGCCGCGACCAGCCCCCACGTGCCCATGATGCGGGTCAGCCACGCGCGCGCGCCGTACTTCTGCATCAGCACATTCGACGGCACCTCGAACAGCGCGTAGCCGATAAAGAACAAACCGCTCCCGAGGCCGTATGCCGCGGCGCCGATGCCGAGGTCCGTCTGCATGTGAGAATTGACGAAGCCGATGTTCACGCGGTCGATGTAGTTCGCGATGAACATGATCAGAAACAGCGGCAGCACGTGCCGCTTGACCTTGGAGACCGCTGATTCGAGCGGGTCAGCGGCCGGGGCGAGCGCAGAGGTCAAGATGTTCTCCAGTTTCGGCCGCTCAGGCAGCCTGATCGAACGCAACGCGGCGCGTTCAGGCACGCTGATTCGCGGCCCGAAACGTGTGATACGTTGTCTGATGACAGTCTACCGTGTTTCTACACCGGCTTCCAATGCCGTGTTTACCCTGCAGTCGCGCCTACGAAGAGGCTCCAAAGCGGGGCGCCACGTTTATCAAAATGAAAGGCGAATTAAATAAGACGTCTGATGTCTTCAGAAATTACTGTGCTTTCTGGCTTACACGCCGGAACCGAACCGCATCCCCGCAATCCATCCAGAACGCGAGAATCAAATCGTTCCAGGCCGGACAGACGCTATGATGGCTATACCGAGGCGTCACACGCCACAATTCGCACGCGCAACGTGTGCATTTCCAGCCGAACAATCAACCAGCCACAGAAATGAGCAGCCTAACTGAGAAGGTGGTGGCCACCCTTTCCGATGAAATCCGCCGCGGCACCCTGAGGCCGGGTGACCGCATTCCCACCGAAGTCGCGATGATGAAGCAACTGTCGGTGAGCCGCTCCGTGGTGCGCGAGGCGATTTCGCGCCTGCAGGCAGCCAAGGTGGTCGAGACGCGTCACGGCATCGGCACCTTCGTGCTGGCGCCAGCCACTGAAAAATCCATGCAGTTGCCCGGCGCCGACCTCTCCAGCATGCTGGACGTGATGGCGATCATCGAATTCCGTATCGACGTCGAGGCCGCCTCCGCCGCACTCGCCGCGGCACGGCGCACCGACCAGAACCTCAAGCAGATCCGCGGCGCGCTGGAGCGTTTCGAGTCCGAACTCGAGCGCGGCAGCACCGACACGCTCGCGCACGACATCGAGTTTCATTTGCAGATCGCTCGAGCGAGCGGCAATCGCTATTTCTTCGACGTGCTCAGCCAGCTCGGCCGCGCGGTGAGTCCTCGCACGCGGCTCGGCTCCGCGGAGATCGCGGAACTCGACCATATCGAGCATTTGCGCAACGTGCTCAGCGAGCATCAGATGATCTATCGCGCGATCGAGCGGCAAGACCCGGACGACGCGCGCGCCGCCATGCGCATGCACCTGAGCAACAGCCGCGAACGGCTGCGCCGCGCCCACGAGTTGAGCAAAGCGAGCGACTGATTCGCCAGTAAGCTGACGGCGGGCCGCCTTCCCTCTGACAAAAAAATACAACCGTACTGGTTCAGATACCAACCGGATGGAAAGGCGCGGCCGCAGCACTGTCCGCCTCCCTAACATTGTTGGTCTAAGTGGAATAGTGCATTCATGTCGAGCCGCTTGATTGGTTTAATACGTTCGTCCATATTCCTCCCATCGCGTGTTGCTGTCCAACCCCGACGACAACGCGGACCTTGAATCCACTTTGAGAAACCCATCATGAAGCTCACAGGCAACACTATTCTCATCACCGGCGGCGGCTCGGGCATCGGTCGCGGACTCGCTGAAGCGTTCCACCAACTCGGCAATCAGGTCATCATCGCCGGCCGCCGCAAGGCGAATCTGGAAGAAACGATTGCCGCCAACCCCGGCATGCAGTCGGTCGAACTGGATATCACGGACCCGCACAGCATCGCCTCGGTCTCACAGCAACTGATCGCGCAGTACCCGTCGCTGAACGTCCTGATCAACAACGCCGGCATCATGCAGATCGACGACCTCAGCAAACCGGTCGACGACGCGCTGATCGTCTCCACGCTCACCACCAATCTGATGGGCCCGATCCGCCTGACGGGCGCGCTCGTCGAGCATCTGAAGCAACAGGGTGACGCGACCATCGTCAACGTGTCGTCGGTACTCGGCTTCGTGCCGATGGCGATCTCCGGCGTCTACTCGTCAACCAAGGCCGCGATCCATTCGTACACGCAATCGCTGCGCTACAAGCTGAAGGACACGTCGGTGCGCGTCGTCGAAATCGCGCCGCCGTGGGTGCAAACCGACTTGCTCGACAGCAAGAACGAACCGCGCGCCATGCCGCTTGCGCCGTTCATCGAGCAAACCATGCATGAACTCGGCACGGATGCTGACGAAGCCATCGTCGAAGTCGCCCGTCCGTTGCGTAACAACCCCGGCCCGAACGAAGCCGCGTTTGTCACGCAGTTCAACGACCTGTTCGCCGGCGTCTAATCCATTGTTGTTTGAGCCGGCCGAAAACAGGTGTCGCGTTTCCGGCCGGCTCCGTTGCGCGCCATCGCGCAGGTGTTCCCATGACTGAAAATTCCGCAGTATCCAGCGTCGCACCGATTCGCGTCGGTATCGTCGGCGTCGGCAACTGGGCGCAACACGGGCACGTGCGCGTGCTGAGCCTGTTGCCCCAATACGAACTGACTGCCGTGTTCAGCCAGCGCCGCGAAGCAGCGCAAGGCGTCGCCGAACGCTACGGCTTTAAATACGTGGTCGATTCCCTCGATGAACTGGTCAAGCATCCCGAAGTCGATCTGGTCATCGTGCTGACAACGGCGCCGCAGCACGCCGAAGGCGTGCGCGCCGCGATCGCGGCCGGCAAGGACGTCTATTGCGAATGGCCGCTGACGCCGAGCGTCGCCACCTCGCAGGAATTGATCGATCTCGCACGCGAGGCCAATGTGCGCCACGTGGTCGGGCTGCAACGGCGGCTCGCGCCGCATAACCGCTACGTGCGCGATCTGCTCGCGCAAGGCTATGTCGGCAAGCTGCGCTCGGTGCGCATTCACGTGAGCATGAATTACTTCCAGGCGCTGCGGTCGCAGTCGCTGCGCTGGACCGTGCCGCCGGAAAACTTCTCAAGCGTGATCGCAATCTACGCCGGCCACTTCCTCGACATGCTGTTCGAAGCGACGGGTTGGCCGCACAGCATCGCCGCGCTGAGCGTCAATCAGTTCGAGCAGGTGACGATCGCGGAGACCGGCGAAGTCATGCCGACCACCACGCCCGATCAACTCGTTCTCGCCGGTCGCCTCGCGGATGGCGCGGTGCTGTCGGTGCATATCGAAGGCGGCAAGCGCAACGGCTCGGGCGTGCAGATCGACATCACGGGTACGGAGGGCGATCTGCGCATCACCAACCGCTCGGCGTTCGGCAATGTCGGCGACGACTACGTGATCGAAGGCGCACACGGTGACAACCTGCAGCTCGCGACGCTGCCAGTGCCCGCGTCGTACGACCGGCTGCCGCCGTCCGACTTGCCGTCAGCGGTGCTGGAACTCGCCCAGCTGTACACAGCCTTTGCCGACGACGTCCACACCGGCAGCCACACCGCGCCGACGTTCGAGCACGCGGTGCGTCTGCACAAGCTGCTCGACGCCGCCGTAGAATCATCGGACAGCGGCCGCCACATCGAACTCGACTGAAGCGGCCCACCCAGCAAGCGCCCCGCACTTGTGCATGACACAATGCGGGGCGCCTGTATTGCCAGAGAACTTCCGACCATGCCGAAACCTTCACACAAAGACACGCTGATCGCCGAAGGCATGCGCGTCATCCACGAATTCGGCTTCAACGGGGCGAGCGTGCGGGACATCGTCAAGGCGGCGGGCGTACCGCATGGCTCGTTCACGAACCACTTCACGTCGAAGGAAGCCTTCGGCCTCGAAGTGATCGAACTGTATTTCGAGCGGGCGCGCGGCGAGATGCGCGAGACGCTGCTCAACGACGAACTGAAACCGTTGTTCCGGCTCGGCAAGTACATCGACGTCCATATCCGGCTCATCAGCCAGAACGATTCGCGCAATGGCTGCCTGCTGGGCAACTTCGCCGCCGACTCGAGCGACAGCGAAGCGATCCGCGCGCGGATCAATGCGATCTTCGCCGAAACCGAAAAGTCCGTTCTATATTGCCTGCAGGCCGCCGTCGCGGCGCGCGAGGTGCGAGCCGGCACGAACTGCGAGCAACTCGCCACGTTCATCGTATCGTCGATGCAAGGCGCGTTTCTGCTCGCCAAAGCGCAGCGCGATCCGGCGCCGGTCGTCAATCTGAAGGAAGTGCTGTTTTCCAGCGTTTTGCAGCGGGCCTGACAAGGAGCTCCCGATGACGCCGCCCAAGCATGCAGGCCGTGCTGCCGCAGCCACGACGCGCTCGACGGCGTTAGCGACTCCTGCCGAGAACGGCGCAACGCCCGGCGCGATGGACCGCTTCGGCTCGCTCAACGTGTTCGTGCGCGCCGCCGAAACCCGCAGCTTCACTGAAGCGGGGCGCCAGTTGGGCATTTCGTCGTCGGCGGTCGGCAAGGCGATCTCGCGGCTCGAAGGACGGCTCGGCGTACGGCTCTTTCACCGCAGCACCCGCAGCATCGCGTTGACGCCCGAGGGCGCGACCTTTCTGACTCGCTGCCAGCGCATCATTGGAGAAATCGAAGCGGCCGAGACCGAACTGGCGCTCGCGCATTCCGCGCCACGCGGACTGCTGCGCGTCAGCATGCCGATGGTGAGCACGTTGATGATGCCGGTAATCGCCGCTTTCATGAAGACGTACCCGGACATCGTGCTCGATATCGACTTCTCGGACCGCATGGTCGACGTGATCGAGGAAGGGTTCGACGTCGTGACGCGCACCGGCGATGCGATCGACTCCACGCTCGTCACGCGAACGATGGGCACGTACCGGCATGTGATCGTCGGCTCGCCGGCCTACTTCGCGCAGCGCGGCGTGCCCAGCGAACCCGAGCAACTGCGTGAGCACGCGTGCTTGCAACATCGTTTCCCGACCACCAACAAATTGCGCCGCTGGCCCTTGATCCGCGACGGCGAGATGCTGAACATCGACCTTCCGACCATGGCCATCGCGACTGCCGTCGAGCCTCTGACGATGCTTGCCGAACAGGACCTGGGCCTCGCCTGCGTGCCTGACTTCACGATACGCGCCCAGCTCGCGCGGGGCTCGCTGGTCGCCGTGTTGCAGCCGTACACGGATACGCCCACTGTGTTTCGCGCGCTGTGGCCGTCCGGGCGCCAGATCTCGCCTAAAGCGCGAGTCTTCGTCGATTATCTGAGCGAGCATCTGTTTCCTGTTTCCGCTGCGGCGGCGCGTGCCGCTGGGCGCGTTTGAGTGGACTATCGGCGCTCAGGACTTGTCAGCGTGCATCGCATCTCACGAAAAAAACCGGCGTACTCAGCAACACACACCGAACACGCCGGCTTTCACAACACCCGCATCGACCATCGACGAGCTTACGCGCTCACGGTCTCTTCCTCGTAAAGCGAATAGTCCGTGTAACCCACTTCCGTGCCGCCGAAGAACGTCGGCCGGTCGTACGTATTGAGCGGCAGCTTGCGGCGCAACCGTTCCGGCAAATCCGGATTGGCGATGAAATCGCGGCCGAACGCGACGAGATCGGCATCGCCGTCGGCGAGAATCGCTTCCGCCGAATCGCCCTTGAAGCCGCCCGCGGCGATGATCGTCCCCGCGTAGTGCTTACGGATCGTCTGCGCGGCGACCGGGTTCGGGTCGCGGCTTTCATCTTCGACATTGCCGGCGATGCGCGGCTCGATCAGATGCAGATACGCGAGATCGAGCTTGGCCAACTCAGCCGCAACGTACGTGAAGAGGCCGACCGGATCGCTGTCCGACATATCGCCCCACGAACCGCTCGGTCCGAGACGCACGGCGACCTTGTCGCTGCCCCACACGGAAATCACCGCACGCGTGGCTTCCATCAGAAAGCGCGCGCGATTCGCGAACGAACCGCCATAGATATCCGTGCGCTTGTTGCTGCCGTCCTGCAGGAACTGGTCGAACAGATAGCCGTTCGCCGCGTGCAATTCGACGCCGTCGAAGCCCGCCCTCACGCCACGTTCAGCCGCCGTGCGGAAACTCTCGACGATCGCGGTGATCTCGTCGATCTCCAGCGCGCGGTTCGGCGTGTTCGGAATCCAGCCGGCCTTCGTATAAGCGACGCCGCCATGCAGCACTTCCGACGGACCCACAGGCCGGCGTCCTTCGGGCTGCAATTCGGCATTCGACTGACGGCCTGCGTGATACAGCTGCAGGAAGATCTTGCCGCCCTTCGCGTGCACCGCGTCGGTGACTTCGCGCCAGCCGGCGATCTGGCTGTCGTCGTAAAGGCCGGGGGCGCCGAGATAACCGTTGCCATCGGCAGCGGCAATGGCCGCCTCGCCGATCAGCAATGCGCCCGCGGAAGTGCGCTGCGCGTAATACTCGGCCATCAGACGGCCGGGGCGTGCGCCGTCTTCGGCACGCATGCGCGTCAGCGGTGCGAGCACGACGCGATGCGCGAATTCATAAGGTCCTACTTTGACGGAGGTAAAGAGCTTGGTCATGATGTTTTCTTTTCAAGTTGATCCGGTGATTGATTGCCGCCGAGCGCTTCGCGGCGCTGTCTGGCGTTGATTGACAATCTATAGGCGCGGCCCGTGCAGAAAAACGGGCCGCCGCTCCGAAGACTTCGGAGCGTGCAGTCCGCAATGCACCGAAACCCTTGCGCCGGCTGGACTGCACACCCATCACCGATTGTTTGAATGGCGCGGCAACTGTGTTTCAACCGCGTGCCGGCTACTTGTCGAGCACATCCTTCAGGCTCGCGTGACGCGTGCTGAACGTCATGATCACGAGCAGGCTCAGCACGGCGAGCAAGCCGCCGAAGTGCATCGTCGAGGCGATGCTGAGGTGATCGACCACCGCGCCGCCAGCCAGCGAGCCGAGCGCGATCGAGGTCTGCACGGTGCTGACGAACATCGACGAACCCGCTTCAGGGCGCTCCGGCGAAGTCCATTGCATCCAGATGCTCAGGCTCAGCGGGATCGCGCCGTACGCGATGCCCCACACCATCACCGCCGCGATCACGCCCACACGCGAGACCTGCAGCATCGGCAAGGCAAACAGGGTGAGCGCCATGAGTGCGCCCAACATCAGCAGCGAGATCTTGAGGTGGCGCGTCACTAAAGCCGAGACAGCGAAATTCGCCGCGAAGCCGACTACGCCGAAACCGAGCAGCACGGCCGTAATCCACGACGGACCGAACGCCGCATTGCGCTCGAGGAACGGCGCGATGTACGTATAGGCCGCGAAGTGCGCGCCGAACAGCAGCCCGACCATCAACAGACTGCGGCGCACGTTCGAGCGTGCCAGCATGGCGCGGAAGTCGTCCGTACGCATTGCTGCCTTGGGCGGCAGCGACGGCAGGAACACTGCCTGCGCGGCCAGCGCGACGGCCGCGAGCACCGAAGTCGCGAGGAACGACATGCGCCACGAACTCAGGTCGGCGATCAAGGTGCCGAGCGGCACGCCGATCACCGTCGCCAGCGTGATGCCCATGAAAATCGTCGCGCCGGCGCGGGCGGCCTGGTCCTCGCGCACGAGTTGCCCCGACGCACCGAGCGCAACGGTCCAGAAGCCGCCGAGGCTCGCGCCCAGCAACGCGCGGCCCACCAGCATCACGGCGAAGCTCGGCGCGATTGCCGAGATCACGTTCGATGCGACCAGCAGCACGGCCAGCAGCAACAGGATCAAACGGCGGTTGATGCGGCCGGCGGCGAGCAGCAGCACCGGCGCCGAGATCGCGGCGATGATGCCCGGCGTCGTCACCATCAGTCCCGCTGTGCCGGGCGTGACGCCGAGTTCATGCGCGATCTGCGGCAACAAGCCGACCGGCATGTATTCCGTAGCGACGAAGGCGAATGAGCCGACCGCGACGGACAAAACCGCGGCCCACGACGGTCCGCGCGAGGCGGCCGCCCCTGTTGGCATGAGCGGCGCGTCGAGCGCGCCGTCGCTAGCGAGTGCCGGTCTCGCGGACGGTCCGGCAAGTTGATTGGCATCCATGGATGTTCTCCGATTCAGACATTGAAATTGAGGGCATTGCGTCCTGAACGGAGAGTAGGAGGATCGATGGGGAATGTGGCTCCCCTTCACCGCGACAGACGGGCGACGCGATATCATCGGAGCGCGACGGATCGCGCGCGCTCATCCACATTGCACACACCTGCTGGGAGAATCTCGACTTGGCGCTCGGCAACATCAACGACATCGCGACCTTCGTCACCGTGGTCAAGGCGGGTAGTTTCACGTCGGCGGGGCAGCAACTCGGTATCACGCGCTCGGCGGTCGGCAAGATCATTGCGCGTCTCGAAGCGCGCTTGCAGGTGCGCCTGCTGCATCGAACGCCGCATAGTCTGGGACTCACGGACGACGGCGCCGTGTTTTACGCGCGCTGCACGCAGATTCTCGAAGACCTCGAAGAAACCGAAACGGCCATGGCGGTGCGCAGCGCGACGCCGGCCGGCTCGTTGCGCATCAGCCTGCCGATTGCGCTCGGTCACCGCCAGGTGTTGCCGATCATCGCGTCGTTTCTCGAACGCTGGCCCGCAGTCAGCGCCGAGGTCAGCTTCACGGACCGCTTCGTCGATCTCGTCGACGAGGGGATCGACGTCGCCCTCCGCGTCGGCGAACCGAAACCGGACTCGCGCCTCATCGCCCGCACGGTGGCGACGCAAAAGCTGATCACGTGTGCTTCGCCGGCTTATCTCGCGAAGCGCGGCGTGCCCGCCTCGCCGCTCGATCTCGCGCATCACGAGTGCCTGCAATTCGTCAGCGCGGGACGTCCGCAACCGTGGCTCTTCGCGGGCGTCGAGCAACAGGTGGTGGAGACCGGCGGCAGATTGAAGATGGACAGCGCCGAGGCGTTGATCGGCGCGGCGGTGAATGGCGTGGGCATCATCAATCTGCCCAACTATCTGGTTGCGAACGAGATCCGTCAGGGCCACTTGCAACCGCTGCTGCAATCGTTCGCAGCGGAGGCGCTGCCGATTCGCGCGATCTATCCGACGCGCCGGCATCTGACGCCGAAGGTGCGGCTTTTCATCGATGAGTTGATCGAAGCGTGGCAGCCAATGCCGCCTTGGGAAGAAGCGGACGCCTGAAAGCGGCCGCATGCGCGCACTACGAGGCAGGCGCCTCGACATCGAAATCCATCAACGCCGAACTCAACGATTTCCCGTGCGCGTCGAGGGCGAGCGAACGCGTCACACCGCCGCCGAGCGCATTGCCGAGCACGAAATTGAACGCGGCAATAGCGGGCAGGTCATAGCGCACCACGTCGCCGCGCACGACGTCACGCAGATGCGCTTTGACCCGTTCCGGCGTCAGCACCGTGCGTAGATGTTCGTAATGCTTCGCGTCATAGCAGATCACCGAGATGTTCAGCGTATTGCCTTTGTCGCCGGTACGCGAATGAGCCAGCTCACGTAATTTCATGTCACGCCTCCACCATCGAGAACGCCGGCGTCACATGCTCGCGCGGCAGCAAAACCGATTGCACCGCGACGACTTCGCGCGCCGACTTCGTGACGCCGCCTCCGCCCGCCGGGCCGTTGGTGTAAAGCGTCTCCACCTCGTTACCGATCTGCACCGCTTGCGCGAGCGAGGTCGTGCGCCCCGCCACTCGCGCACGCACTTCGTACGGCTCGGCATAACCGGCAGCCGCCGTTTCGCCATGCAACGCGTTCACGCCAATCAGATCGAAGCGCAATTCACGAGTCTCCACGCCGGTCAGCGCGAGCCGTTCCCGCACGATATCGAGTGCGAGCCGCGCGCGCGCCAACGCGCCAGGACCGCCATAGGAAATTTGCCCTTCGCCGATATAGCCATCGAAATAAGCCACCGACACCTTCAGCGTATCCGTACGCGGCGTGCCTCGCCCGCCACTCACGCGAACGCGATCCGGCGCTTCCTGCGCGACATGCACCTGCGAGAAATCCGCGACGACATCCGGTTGCAGATAGCGCTGCGGATCGTGAATCTCGTACAGCAGTTGTTCCTTGCAGGTCGCCTCGGTGACGCGTCCGCCGGCTTGCGCGAGCTTGGTGATGACCACCGCGCCGTCCTGCCCGACTTCGGCAATCGGAAAACCGAGCCTCACCAGTTCAGGAACGTCCTTGAAGCCGGGATCCGCGAAATAGCCGCCGGTGATTTGCCCCGCGCATTCGAGCAGATGGCCGATCACCGTCGCCTGACCGAGCGTCTGCCAGTCGTCCATGCGCCAGCCGAATTCGTGAATCAGCGGCGCGACGAACAGCGATGGATCGGCCACGCGTCCGGTCAACACAATCTGCGCACCGGCCGCGAGCGCGTCGACGATCGCGCTCGCGCCGAGATACGCGTTCGCGGACACGAGCCGATCCTTGTAGTCCGAGACACGTTCTCCGGATTCCACGAAGCAGAAATCGCCTTGGAGAACGACGTCGAGCACTTCGTCGCCGGTGACCGCGGCAATCTTCAGCTCGCCGAGACCGAGCGAGCGCGCGATCTCCGCAGTCTTGCGCGCCGCCGCGAGCGGATTCGCGGCACCCATGTTCGAAATGATCCGCACGCCGTTGCGCAACGCGGCCGGCAGCACCGCTTTCATGCGCGTTTCGAGCAACGGGTCGTAGCCGAGTTCAGGGTCCTTGCTGCGCGCCTGCTGCGCGATCGCAATCGTGCGTTCCGCGAGGCACTCGAAGACGAGGTAATCGAGCGCGCCGTGTTCCGCCAGTTCGACGGCGGGTTCGATACGGTCGCCGGAATAACCCGCGCCCGCGCCGATGCGCACCGTGCGTTGAGATTGAGTGGCTGTCATGCTGGTCACATCCGTTCAGTGAAGCTCACAGTGGGAATATCCCCAGCACGACGCAGGCGATCGTCATGACGATCGAGGCGCCGAACAGCAAGGGGAACGTGAATTTCTGATGGTCGGCGAGATCGATCCCGCACAGGCCGACCACAAGGAACGTGGCCGGCGTCAACGGGCTGACCGGGAAGCCGGTGGTCATCTGGCCGAGCAAGGCGGCCTGGCCGACGTGCACTGCCGGCACGCCGAGTTGTCCGGCCACTTCGGCGATCACCGGCAGCACGCCGAAATAGAACGAGTCGGGATCGAACAGCATGCTGAGCGGCATCGACAACAAGCCGAGCGCGACGGGAATATGACTGGCCATCGCGGGCGGCACGAAGCCGACCGCCGCCTGCGCCATCGCCTTCAGCATGCCGCTGCCTTGCAACACGCCGGTGAACACGCCGGCCGCGAGCAGAATGCCGGCCATCATCAAGGCCGCGCGAGCATGCGCGTCGATGCGTTTGCGCTGCATGTCGACGTTCGGATAGTTCACCATCAATGCGATGCACAGGCCGACCATGAACATGATCGCCGGCGGAATCTTTTCGCCCATCACGACCATCGTGCCGAGCACCACCAGCGTCAGCACGATGTTGAACCAGAAATTCTTCGGCCGGCGCAGCGCCTGTTCTTCGGGCGTCAATTCGCGTTTGGGCATGGGCACCGAGCCGCTTGCGGCCGAGAGGCCGAGCCGTTTTTCCTCGCGTCGTCCGAGCCAGAACGCCATGCCGAACACGAACGCGAGGCCGATCACCTGCACCGGAATCAGCGGATTGAACAGAGCCGAAATCGGCAGATGCAGCGACGCGGAAGCGCGAATCATCGGCCCGGTCCACGGCAAAAAGTTGATGCCGGCCGCCATCGAAACCGCCGCGGCCAGCACGCGCCGGTCCATCTTCAGGCGATCGTAGAGCGGCAGCATGGCGGGAATCGTGACCAGAAAGCAGACAGCGCCGGAGCCGTCCAGATGGATCAGCAGCGCGAGCAGCGTGGTGCCAATCACGATACGCGTAGGCCGCGTGCCGACCGCACGCAGAATTCGGTCGATGATCGGATCGAGCGTGCCCGCGTCGGTGATGGTGCCGAAGTACAGAATCGCGAACACGAACATGCCGACGACCGGCGCAAGACTCTTGAGCCCGTCGATCACGAACTTGCTGGTCTGAAAGCCGAAGCCGCCGATGAGCGACGCCGCAATCGGCACGATGATGAGCGCCACCAGCGGCGACATGCGTTTCGACAGAATCGCGCCGAGCAGCACGACGATGGTAGCGAGCCCCAGTAATGGCAGCATGTGCTTGTCTCCGAGATTGTTTTTTACTGCGATCCAGCGTAAGTTCGAAGCGGCCATAAATCAATTGAAATGATTTGATCGCAGCAATTACAAACCATCATGGATCTGAATCTTCGGGACATCCGCGCGTTTATCGCCGTGGCGCAAACGGGCAGTTTCACGCGCGCAGCGACGCGGCTGCATCTGTCGCAACCGGCGCTGACGGTGCAGATTCGCCGCCTCGAAGAAACGGTCGGCCTGCGCCTGTTCGACCGCAACAGCCGCAATGTCGCGCTGACGCCGACCGGCCGTGAACTGCTGCCGCTCCTGCAGAAGTCGCTGCATGACATGGAGCATGTGTTGATCGACGCGCGCGCGCTCGGCGAAGGCGCGAGCGGCACCGTGCGGATCGCCTGTTTGCCGACGTTCGCGGCCAGCGTGTTGCCCGAACTCGTGCAGGGCATCAAGAAGGCCGTGCCGCGCGTGAGCTTTCATGTGCGCGACGTGGTTGCCAGCATGGTCAACACGTTGGTGCGCAATGAAGAGGTCGACATCGGGCTGACCGGCGGCCAGCTCGACGATGCCGCTTTCGAGGTGCTGCATGCGGGCATCGACCGGCTGGTTGCCGTGTTCCCGAAGCGGCATGCGCTTGCCCGGCGGCGGCGCATCACGTTGGCCGATCTCGCCGCCGTGCCGCTCGTGTTGACGGCGCAAGGCACGAGCGTGCGGGCGGTGGTCGATAGCGCTTTCGCGAACGCTCGCTGCACGCCGGAGATTGCGTGCGAGCCGACCTACATGATGAGCGCGGTCGCGATGGTGCGCGCCGGACTCGGCGTGACAATCCTGCCGGCGTCGGCCCGCGAAGTCCGGGCGGAGCCCGAACTGATCGTGCGCGCGGTCGACGACCCCGCGTTCACCCGCCCTATCGCCCTCATCAAGAAGCGCGGCAGGACATTGCCGCCCGTCACGGAAACCTTCGTGGCGATGCTGATCGAGAAGCTCGGCGAGCATTGAACGGCGGATGCGCGTTACCTTTCATTGTCAAACAGAGCCCGATTTTCGTCATTAGTCATCTGATTTAATCGGACGCGCTCGCGCTAATATCGGCTGCGCGCGAGTTCGAGGATAAAGACCGCTCGCGCGTATTCTCCAAAACTTCGAAAACGAAAAAATGATAACGAGTCAATTTCGAATGCTCACGGTGGCCGCAGCGTCGTTCGCTCTGGCCGCTCCGGCGTATGCCGCATTGGGCGCCGCGCCGACCTATCCGGTGACGGCCAGTAGCACGAGTGCAGGGACGGCCAGCCAGAATAGCGCAGCGGTGGCGCGCTTCGCCGCCAGCGGCAGTGCGGTCTCGGCGAATTACACCGTGAGCCAGACGACGCTGCCGTCGGGCACCGTGGTGAGCGAGTACATCAGCACAAGCAACACGGTTTTCGCGTTGAGCTGGCAAGGCCCGACCATGCCGCCGCTCAAAACGCTGCTCGCCACTTACTTCCCGTCTTATGTCCAGGCGCTCACCGATGCCCATGCCACGCAAGGCGGCGGCTACGGACCCGCCGTCGTGCATCAGTCGGCGCTGGTCGTGGAGACCGGCGGCCATATAGGCGCCTTCGTGGGCCGCGCCTATTTACCGCAAGCGCTGCCGCAAGGCGTGAGCGCTGACGATATCAAGTAACTCATTAAAATCATTAGAGAGAGAACAACAGTGCGCAAAATCGCAGGGATTATTGCCGCGGCGCTCGGGCTCGGGTTGGCATTGGGTCTTGCCGGCTGCGGCGGGGGGGGTGGCGGCTCCAGCAGCACCTCGACGGCTAATGCACCGGCTGCGGCCAGTGCGCCGGCGGGCCCGGGCGGCACGACGTCCAACCCCTTGACCGGTGACTCGACCTCCAACGCTCTCGCCGTCGATGCGTCTGCCGTGCCCACACCGGTCGGTCCGGGCAATACGATGTCAGTGACGGTAAGCGGAACGGGCATTCACAACCAGCCGATGGTCAGCATCAAGCTCTGCGCCCCCGGCTCCAACGCGACTGCGAGTTGCACGACGATTCCGAATGTGATCGTCGATACGGCATCGTTCGGGCTGCGTCTGGTGCGCTCCGCGATCCCGACCGCCACCTTCAATGCGCTCACCGCCGAAACGGATCAATCGAGCGGCCTGCCGCTCGCTGAATGCGCGTTGTTCGGCAGCGGCTATGCATGGGGTTCGGTGCATCTCGCGGATATCGGGCTGTCGAGCGAGATTGCCCCGTCGGTGCCGATCCACGTGATCGGCGATTCGGCGCTGACCATTGCCGCGCCGAGCGAATGCCAGGTGGGCCGGCTACTGGCCACCGCGGGTGATCTCGGCGCGAACGGCATTCTCGGCATCGGCGTGAGCCCGACGGACTGCGGCTCGCAGTGTGCGCTGACGGTGCTCTCGCAGTTCTATTACACCAATGCCGGCAATGCCACGTCGGTGCCCGTCTCCAAGCAGATCAGCAATCCGGTCGCGCGATTCACGCAAGATAACAACGGTGTGATTCTGGAAATGGCGCAGGTGTCCGATAGCGGCAGCGCGACGGCTCTAGGCACGCTCGTGTTCGGTATCGACACGCAGGCCAATAACGTGCTGAACGGCACGGGCGCGCCGATTCTCCGAACGGATCTGAATGGCGACTTCACCTCGTCTTATGGCAACACCACGTTCACGCAGACGTTCTTCGATTCGGGCTCGACGGTGCTGTTCTTTCCGGACACGACAATCGCTCGCGACGCGTCGTCCGGATACTACATCCCGGCTGCGACCGTGGGCCGTACCTCGACGCTGGCGGGGACCAATCCGGCGAGCGTGTCGCTCGGCTTCAATATCGCAAACGGCGCGACGCTGACTTCATCGGGGAATAACGCGTTCAATAATCTCGGGATCTATATGACCCGGCAGTTCGACTTCGGTTTGCCGTTCTTTTATGGCCGTCATGTGTATTACGGCATTTCGGGGCGTGCTTCGGCTGGGGGTGGCACGGGGCCGTATGTGGCTTATTTTTCGGGTTGAGTGGTGGTCAGCGAGGATGTGACTGACGATTCGCTGCCAAACAATCTGCTCATTTTAGACAGTATCTGCTCGTAATTGAGCAGATACTGCGTGGATAAATGAGCCGAACGACCGGAGCAAATGTCCTCGACGCCGTATAGCGTCTGGCTCAAGCAGGCCCGCCCGGTTTCGAATTAACGCGCTTGAATCCGGCGCCTCTTTGCTTCCTCAGTAAATCCCCATCGCCCCTTCCACACTGCGAACCATCGAAACGAGCCGCGGCCCGATATCGCCTTCCAGTTGATTCTCTTTCAGCAGATAAGAAGGCACGCCGCAATTGAAGACGAGAATCTCGCCATCGGCTGACGGCTTCATCGGCACGGCGACGGCGTGCACCTCGCGTCGCAAGTCGCCATAGGACACGCAAAAGCCGCGCTCGTAGAAATAGTCGATCGCGCTCATCACTCGCTCGCGAAACGTGCTCCATTCCTGCGGCGACTTCACCGCGATTTCATTGCAGAGCGCCTCGCGCCGCTCGGCCGGCAGCGCCGCGAGTAGCGCGCGGCCCATCGCCGTTCGCACGATCGGATAACTGAGCCCGATGTCCGCCGGCAATCCGAGCGGCGTGTTGCTACGGCTACTTTCCAGATACACGACGTTAAGCCGGTCACGCATGCCGAGCGAGACCGAACCGCGAATCTGATCCGCCAACTCCTTCATCGACGGCCGCGCGATCTGCCGCACGCTCAGGCTCGCGAGCAAAGGATAGCTCAAGGACAGCACGGCCGAGCCAAGCTGAAACTTGTTATTCATACGGTTGACGCGCAGGTAGCCGAGCCGCGTGAGCGTGTACGTGAAGCGCGAAATCGTGGCCTTAGTCATGCCGGTGCGCGCCGCCAGTTCGGCATTGCCGAGTTGCGATTCGCGCGGCGTGAAGCAATGCAGGATGTCGAGGCCGCGCGCCAGCGTCGTGGCGAACTGACGGTCGCCGTCGAATTCGTCCGGCACGTAGCGCGCCTTCGAATCCAGATAGTCGCTGGAGAGTGCCGTCGGCTCGGAATGCTTGCTGTTGGCTGCCATGGTTTCTCTCTTCCGTGAGAGACCATTCTGCGCCTCGCGTTCTGCATATCCAAACTCTGTTCTGCAGAGTCGAACAAATCGCTCGGTCCGTCAGTAAATCTTCGATAGTGAAGGCATAAATCGACTCACATGACGGAGACAAAGCATGACCAGCCATTCCTCGCATTTCGACTCGATGCTCGTCGGCGTCGCACGGTTCGTGCGCGACGAAGCGATCCCGCGTGAAAACGAGATCGAACAGGCGGACGCCGTGCCGGCGGATCTCGTCCAACGCATGCGCGAACTCGGCTATTTCGGCTGGAGCATTCCGCGCGATTTCGGCGGCGCCGGGCTGTCGACCGAGCAACTGGTGCGCGGCGCGTTCGAACTGTCGCAAGCGTCGGTGGCATTTCGCGCTCGGGTGGGCACCAACACCGGCATCGGTTCGGAAGCACTGGTGGCCGACGGCACGGACGCGCAGAAACAGTGCTATCTGCCGCGGCTCGCTTCGGGCGAATTCACCGGCGCTTTCGCGCTGACCGAGGCCGATGCCGGCTCGGACGCCACCGCGTTGCGCACCGCGGCGCGGCGCGACGGCGATCACTACATTCTCGACGGCAGCAAGTGCTTCATCACCAATGCGCCGATTGCCGATCTGTTCACCGTGATGGCGCGAACCGACCCGGCCATGCCCGGCGCGGGCGGCATTTCCGCGTTTCTCGTCGAGCGTGGCACGCCGGGGCTCTCCACCAGCGCGCCGTACGACAAGATGGGCCAGGCGGGCTCGCCGGTCGGCGACGTGCTGTTCGAAGGATGCCGTGTACCGGCCGCCAACCTGATCGGCGGCAAGGAAGGCATGGGCTTCCGTACCGCGATGAAGGTGCTGAACAAACAGCGCATTCATCTCGCCGCACTGTGCACGGGTCCGGCCATGCGCATGCTTGAAGAAGCGGTCGCCTACACCTCGCGGCGCGAGCAGTTCGGCAAGCCGGTGGCCGAATTCCAGCTCGTGCAGGCGCTGATCGCCGAATGTCAGACTGAAATCTACGCCGCGCGCTCGATGATCCTCGAAACCGCGCGCAAGCGCGATGCGGGCGAGGACGTCGCGCTGGAGGCGTCGATGTGCAAGATGTTCGCCTCGGAAATGTGCGGCCGCGTCGCGGACCGTGCGGTCCAGATGCTCGGTGGACGCGGCTATCTGGCGGGCAAGGCGGTCGAACGGTTTTACCGCGACGTCCGCGCCTTTCGCATCTACGAAGGCACCACGCAGATCCATCAATTGAACATCGCGAAGATCACGCTGCGGCGCGCCGCCGAACGGGATCAGGCCAACGTTCGAGCCGACGCCGCGCACGCAGCATGAGGACCACCATGAAAACCGCCCCGCAATCAGCAAACCATGGCGCAGACTCGCTCGATATCAGCCGGCTTGTCGATCCGTGTTCCATTGCAATCGTCGGCGCCTCGAACGATCCGAAGTCGATCAGCGGCCAGCCGATGCGCTTTCTCATGCAGCACGGCTACCAGGGCTCGCTCTATCCGGTGAATCCGAAATATGCGGAGATCGACGGCGTGGCGTGCCATGACAGCATTGCCGCTTTGCCGGCCACGCCCGATCTCGCGCTGATCCTTGTCGCGGCGCGCCGCGTTCCCGACATGCTGCGTCAGTGCGGCGAAAAAGGCGTGGGCTTTGCGATCGTCTACAGCTCGGGCTTCGCCGAAGCGGGCGACGCCGGCGCCGCGCTGCAGCGTGAATGCGCGGACATCGCGAAGGCGTACGGCATTCGCGTGATCGGACCGAACTGCCAGGGTTTCGTCAGCACGGGCGCACACGTCTACGCCGGATTCGGCGCGCCCTTCGGCGTCGCTTACCGGAGCGGCGGCCTGTCGCTGATTTCGCAAAGCGGCGGCTTCGGTTGCGCGCTGCTGCTCATGGCCGACGAACTCGGCATCGGCTTGCGGCACTTCATCACGACTGGCAACGAGGCCGATGTCAGCCTGCTCGATCTCGTCGACGCCTGCATCGCCGATCCGCACACCTCGTTGATTGCAACGTATATAGAAGGTCTGAAAGATGCGCGACGACTAGTCGATGTGGCAAACCGCGCGCTCGACGCGGGCAAACCGCTGCTCGCCTGGAAGGTCGGCAACACCGCCGACGGCGCCAAGGCCGCCGCGTCGCATACGGCGAATCTGGGCGGCGCCTCGGCGCTGTATCGCACGGCCTTCCGCCAGACGGGCGTGATCGAAGTGAACGACGTCGCCGATCTCGGCGACTACGCTCGCGCGTTCGAAGCCGGACGCCTGCCTCGCGGCAAGCGGATCGCGGTCGTCAGCTCTCGGGCGGCGCCGGCATTCTCATCACCGACGCCTGCGCTGAACGCGGCATGTCGGTGCCCGCGTTGTCGGCGGCCACGCTCGAGCGCCTCAAGCCGATCGTGCCCGCGTTCGCCTCGCTGAACAATCCGATCGACCTGACCGCGGGCATTCTCGCGGAGCCGAAAATTTTCGCGGACGCCTTGCAGATCATCGCCGACGATCCGAACATCGACGCCATCGCGATCATGGCCGCGGCGGCCAGCGGCGAAGTCGCGCAGGCGATGGCCACGGCGATCGTGCGCGTTTACGGCAGCATCGACAAGCCACTGATGCTCGCCTGGAATGCGCGCCGCGACATGGCGCGCGAAGCGTACGAGACGATCGAGGCGAACGGTGTGCCGCTCTACGCAACGCCGGTGCGTTGCGGACGCGCGTTCGCTGCGTTGTCCGACTATGCGCAGGCGCGCCGCGCGCGAGCAGAGGCGCGCGATGCACAACCGCGCGCGCTGCGTCGCTACGACTTCGAGCTCGCCCATGCCTTACTGGCCGCCAGTCAGGGCGAGCCGGGCGACCTGAACCTGACCGAACACGCGTCGCAAGCGCTGCTGCGTGATTACGGCATCGACGCCCCGAAAAGCGGGCTCGCGCAGAATCGTGACGAAGCGTGCGCGCTGGCGCGGGCGATCGGTTTTCCGCTGGTCATCAAGGTTCAGTCGCCCGATATCGCGCACAAGACCGAAGCCGGCGCCGTGCGGGTCGGCATCCTCGACGAAGCATCGGTGGCCGCCGCCTTCGACGAAATCGTCGGGAACGCGCGCCGTCATGTACCTCACGCGAGGATCGAGGGCGTGCTGGTGCAGGAGGAAATCCGCGATGCGATCGAGATGATCGTCGGCATCGAAAACGACGCATCGTTTGGACCGGCGGTCATGTGCGGCCTCGGCGGTATCTATGCCGAAGTGCTGAAAGACGTAAGCTTCCGGCTCGCACCGGTCACGCATGCGGACGCTCACGCGATGGTCCGCGAACTGCGCTCGTTCGCGATACTCGACGGTGCGCGCGGCAAGCCGCCCGGCGATATCGAGGCGCTCGTGGAGACCATCGTCGCGCTATCCACGATGGCGCTCGATCAGCAGTCGAGCCTGCGTGAACTGGATATCAATCCGCTCTTCGTGCTGCCCGCGGGCAAAGGCGTGCGCGCCGGTGACGCTTTGGCGCGCCTACTGCCGCTCACTGCTGGCTCGACCGACGCTGCGGACCGCACCGACGCCATGCACGAAAGCGAGCATTGCGCGCCGGCCGTGGTGGACGGACAGTGCAGCGGCGCAGGGCCGCTTTGAGATCGGGCGCCGCCGGGGCGCCGCATGACGCGCAACACAAATCCGCGACATGCAGTGACACGAACCGGCACGCTCACCGCAGTTGGCATTTTTCGCGCGAGACCATCATGCACGGCTATTCGCATTCAGGCACATCGACAACGGACGACATCACGTCCGTCGACGTCGAACGCACTTATCGCAAGATCTTTTTCCGGCTGATTCCGTTGCTGTTTCTCTGCTACGTGATCAGCTATGTCGACCGCGTCAACATCAGCTTCGCCAAGCTCCAGTTCATGCACGATCTAGGCTTCTCGGAGTCGACGTATGGCTTGGGTGCGGGGCTCTTTTTCATCGGCTACGTGCTCTTTGAAGTGCCGAGCAACCTGTGGATGCAGCGTATCGGCGCACGCCGCACGCTCCTGCGCATCATGTTCGCGTGGGGGCTGGTGTCGAGCCTGATGATGTTCGTGCGCACGCCGACGCAGTTCTACGCCATGCGCTTCCTGCTCGGCGTAACCGAAGCGGGCTTCTTCCCCGGCATCATCTTCTATCTGAGCTGCTGGTTTCCGGGCGCGCGGCGCGCTCGCGTCACCGCCTTTCTGATGATGGCGACGGCGGTGGCCGGGATTGTCGGCGGCCCGATGTCGGGGTTCATCATGACGCGGCTGGCGGGCGTGGGCGGCTTGCCCGGCTGGCAGTGGCTGTTTCTGCTCGAAGGCGTGCCGGCCGTGACGCTCGGCATCGTCGCGTTCCTCATGCTCGGCGACAAGCCGGACGAGGTGAGCTGGCTCGACGAGCGCGAGAAGGCGCTGGTCTCACGTGAACTCGCCGCCGACGAAAAGGCAAAGCAGACCGGCCATCTCGACGGACTGCGCGGCGCGCTCGCCAACCCGCGCGTCTATCTCGCGGCGCTTGTCTACTTCGCGGTGATGATGCCGTTCAACGCGATCGGCTTCTGGGCGCCGACCATCATCCGCGACCTGGGCGTCGCCAGTGTGCTGGACGTGGGCCTGTTGTCGGCGCTGGTTTTTGTCGCGGCGGCGCTCGGGACCTATGTCGTGGGCGCCAGTTCGGACCGGACCATGGAGCGGCGCTGGCACGTCGCGGCGAGCGCCTGCGTGACCGCGCTGGCGTTTGCCTTGCTGCCCGCCGCCGGCCATAACGTCACGCTCGGCGTCGGGCTGCTGGCGCTTGCCGCGGCGGCGTCGTATGGCTCGTTCGTGGTGTTCTGGACGATTCCGCAGACGTTCCTGCCGCGTTCGTCGGCCGCAGGCGGTATTGCGATGATCACGAGTCTCGGCGGCATCGGCGGCTTCGTGAGTCCGGCGTTCGTCGGCTGGGTCAAGACGCAGACCGGCAGCGCGCAATATGGATTGATCGGACTGGCAGCCGTTTTGCTGGCCGGCGTCGTGTTGATGCTGGTGGTGTTTCCCGCACCGGGGAGAAAGCTCGCCGTTGGCGCCACCGGCGGCAACGCGTCGGCACAACCTGGGCTCGGACAGACGCATCACTGAAGAGAGCAGTGTGGGGACGCAGGAAGGCGTCCCCACACTGTCCGAACACAAAAACTCGTAGGTCTGTTGATCTTCTGCCTGCAATGCTGGCAACCTAGCGAATTCCCAAGGCAACCTTGTTGCATGGGACCGGAGTAACGCGCTGAAGCGCCAACTCCGGTCGACACAGCGGAGACAACGGCAATGGAACCCTCCACCCACCCGCACGACGACGACCTCGAACACTTCGAAGCGCACGGCGCAGCGTCGCTGCCGGTCCCGAGCGACGAAGGCTACGTCGAGCGCGAAGGCGCGCGAATCTGGTACGCGTCGTATGGCGCCGGCGCGCCGGTGATTCTGCTGCACGGCGGTCTTGGACACAGCGGCAATTGGGGCTACCAGGTTCCGGCGCTGCTCGACGCGGGGCATCGCGTCGTGGTCGTCGACAGCCGCGGCCACGGCCGCAGCACCCGCGACGCACGGCCCTACCGCTACGAGCTGATGGCGTCCGACGTGCTGGCCGTCATGGACACGCTGCAACTCGACCGCGCCGCGCTGGTGGGCTGGAGCGACGGTGCCTGCGTCGCGATGGTATTGGGCGCAACCGCCCCTGAGCGCGTAGCGGGCGTGTTCTTCTTCGGCTGCAATATGGACCCGAGCGGCACGAAGCCGTTTGTACCGACCCCCGCGATCGAGCGCTGCTTCAGCCGCCATGCCAAAGACTATGTGGATCTATCGGCGACACCGGACGACTTCGAGGCGTTCGTCGGCGCGGTCAGCACGATGATGAAAACCGAGCCCAACTACTCCGCCGACGATCTGGCCCAAGTTCGCGTGCCGGTCGCGATCGTGCAAAGCGAGCACGACGAGTTCATCAAACCGGAACACGCCGACTATCTCGCCCGCAGCATTCCCGGCGCGGAGTTGATCCTGCTGCCAGGCGTGAGTCATTTCGCGCCACTGCAACGGCCGGCGCAATTCAATCGCGTGATGCTGGATTTCTTGCGCCGGATTGCCGGTTGAACAGGATGGCGGCGCTCGCCGCGTCGCCTGGCCGCCCGCTTCGGCGCGAGGGTCGCACCGAAACCCTCAAAATTTCACGATGCGGAACGATCGCGCGCCTCGTAAAAAATCGTGGTGCGTGGCACAAATTCGGCATTTCGCAATGTCGCCCCACGTTGCACATCGTGAAACAAAGGCGATATGCTGCTGTTTTTAATAGATATTTTTTAATCAATTGAAGCGTCTAACAACCACTTGCGCCACTGCCTGCTGCCGTAGACTCTTTTACAAGAGCCGGCGCTTCAGTAGTCGAGCGGAGTGGGAGGAGACGGAACACTGTCTGAAGAATCCCAACCTCTGAAACGAAGCCGCCACGGCGCCGCGGTTTTTAAATGGCACTTGGGAGACTAAAAATGAAAGGCTTTCGCTTCGGTTCGAATCAGGGTGCTTTCTACATTTTGCCGGGCCAGGACGGTTGGGAGGCCACCTACGGCAACGAAACGCTCGGTGAATTTGCCAGCCCGCAACAGGCGGCGGACGACCTCGCGCGCGGCTTGACCTGCTCGAATCTCTCGGAAGGCGACGACACGTCGACGCTCGAAATTCCAGAGAAACTCAGCGATTGGGAAATCGTTCACGTGTGATGGCCGGTATGGCGGCTACTCACGTTGGCGTAGAAACGACGATGGCGCTCGAAAGCGCCATCGTCATGTTTACCGCTTACTTCTGTGCTTGCCTTGGTACTTTACGCAACCGCGTCCACGATCTTGTTCAGCGTGGCGCTCGGGCGCATAGCCTTGCTCGTCAACTCGACGTTCGGACGATAGTAACCGCCGATGTCCACCGGCTTGCCTTGTGCCGCACCCAGTTCTTCGACGATCTTCGCTTCGTTCTCAGCCAATGCCTTCGCCACGCCGGCGAATTGCGCCTGCAACGCCGCGTCCTCGGCTTGCGCGGCCAGGGCTTCCGCCCAGTACATCGCGAGGTAGAAGTGGCTGCCACGGTTGTCGATACCGCCAACCTTGCGCGCCGGCGACTTGTCGTTGTCGAGGAACTTGCCGGTTGCCTGATCCAGCGTCTTGGCCAGAACCTGCGCCTTCGGGTTGTGATACGCGCTGCTCAGATGTTCGAGCGACGCGGCCAGCGCCAGGAATTCACCCAGCGAATCCCAACGCAGGAAACCTTCTTCGACCAGTTGCTGAACGTGCTTCGGCGCCGAACCGCCCGCGCCGGTTTCGAACATGCCGCCACCGGCCATCAGCGGGACGATCGACAGCATCTTCGCGCTCGTGCCCAGTTCCATGATCGGGAACAGGTCGGTCAGGTAGTCGCGCAGCACGTTGCCGGTGACCGAGATCGTGTCCTTGCCAGCGCGGATGCGCTCGATCGAGAACCTGGTCGCTTCGACCGGCGTCATGACGCGAATGTCCAGACCGTTGGTGTCGTGGTTCTTCAGGTATTGCTCGACCTTCTTGATGATCTGGGCATCGTGCGCGCGCGCCGCGTCCAGCCAGAACACGGCGGGCGTGTTGGTGGCGCGGGCGCGATTGACCGCGAGCTTGACCCAGTCCTGAACCGGCGCGTCCTTGGTCTGGCACATGCGCCAGATGTCGCCCGCTTCCACTTGCTGTTCGATCAGCACCGTGCCGGCCGCGTCCGTCACGCGAACCACGCCGTTTGCCGGGATCTGGAAGGTTTTGTCGTGTGAGCCGTATTCTTCAGCCGCTTGCGCCATCAGGCCGACGTTCGGCACCGTGCCCATCGTGACCGGGTCGAACGCGCCGTGCTTCTTGCAGTCTTCGATCACCGCCTGATAGACATCCGCGTAGCAACGGTCCGGAATCACGGCCTTGGCGTCATGCAGCGCGCCGTCCGCGCCCCACATCTTGCCCGACTCGCGAATCATGGCCGGCATGGACGCGTCGACGATCACGTCGCTCGGCACGTGCAGGCTGGTGATGCCCTTGTCCGAATTGACCATGGCCAGTTGCGGACGTTGTGCGTATTGCGCCTTGATGTCGGCTTCGATTGCTGCAACCGTTTCAGCCGGCAGGTCCTTCAGGCGCGCGTACAGATCGCCGATACCGTTGTTCGGGTTGAAGCCGGCTTGCGCCAGCGCGTCGGCGTGCTTGGTCAGCACGTCTTTGTAGAACACCGACACCACGTGACCGAAGATGATCGGATCCGACACCTTCATCATGGTGGCCTTCAGGTGCACCGAGAACAGCACGCCCTTGGCCTTCGCGTCGGCGATTTCCGCTTCGATGAAGCTGCGCAGCGCGTTCTTCGACAGCAACGAAGCGTCGATGATCTCGCCCGCTTGCACGGCCGTCTTTTCCTTCAGGACCGTCTTCGAACCGTCGGCGGCCGTCAGTTCGATCTTCACTGCGCCGGCTGCCGCGATCAGCGCCGACTTTTCGCTGCCGTAGAAATCGCCGCCGCTCATGTGCGAAACGTGCGACTTCGAGTCCGCGCTCCAGGCGCCCATCTTGTGCGGGTGCTTGCGGGCGTAGTTCTTGACCGACAGCGGCGCGCGGCGGTCCGAATTGCCTTCGCGCAGCACCGGGTTGACCGCGCTGCCCTTGATCTTGTCGTAGCGAGCCTTGACGTCTTTTTCGGCGTCGGTATTCGCGACGTCCGGATACGCCGGCAGCTTGTAGCCCTGATCGCGCAGTTCGGTGATCGCGGCCTTCAGTTGCGGCACCGACGCGCTGATGTTCGGCAGCTTGATGACGTTCGCTTCCGGACGCGTGCTGAGTCCACCCAGTTCCGCCAGATCGTCGGGACCCTTCTGTTCCGCGCTCAGGTAATCGGGGAATGCAGCGATGATCCGGCCGGCAAGCGAAATATCGCGCGTTTCGACGATCACGTCGGACGAGCGCGTGAACGCCTTCACGATCGGCAGCAGCGAGTAGGTCGCCAGAGCAGGCGCTTCGTCGGTCAGGGTGTAGATGATCTTCGGCGGTGTGGACATGTTCGGTGCTTTGCTAGGTGAAGTGTTAGACAGAGCGTTGAGCGGTGCCGACTGGCGCACTGCGGCAAAACAACAATGCGGCGCGACGCACGGCACTACTTTCTACGGCCAAGCCGTGAGTATATGCGTGTTTTCCTCTACTCGCTGCTAAACAAACATATCCAGCAGACACCAGCCACGGGGTCGAGCCCCGCCAGGCAAGGCTTTGCGCCGATTTTGCCTTGTCTTATGACAGATGTCTTATAGATGACTAATGACTCCGAACAAATAGATTGTTAATGCGAATCAGATGCATTACCATTTGAGCGCACCTCAGTTCTTACACTTCGATTACTTAACCACTCGCTTCCGATGAGGCCGTTTCGCACTTTTCCCAGTGCGCGACAGGCGTCACTCTGTCCAATTCGAACAACATGCAGAAATTCTTTGTCGCCGGCCGACCGGCGTTTGTGCGCGGCCAACGCCGTACTCCCTCGCTGCTGAGCGCGGGGCTTCTGGCCAGCGTCGGTTTGACGCTTTCCACGCTGTCGACTTCGGGCTGGGCGCAGGTCGCGGCCAGCGACGCCGGCGCGACGCTGCCGGCCGTGAGCGTCTCGGCGGCAAAAGACACCACGGTGGCGCAGGCCGACACCGTCAGCGCCGGCGCGCTGGGTTCGCGCAAGCAGGTGGACACGCCGTTCTCGACCCACGTCGTGACGAGCGACGAAGCGCAGGACTTGTTCGCGACAACCGCCAATGATCTGTACAAGTACGATCCGGCCGTGTCGGTGACCAGCGAAAACGCGATCAGCGAAAATTCGATGTTCACCGTGCGCGGCATGCCGATCGACACGCTGAACAGCATCAAGGTGGACGGCCAGACCTTCCCGTCGTGGGATACCGACCTCTCGCTCGAACCGTTCGAGCAGGTCGAATTGCTCAAGGGCCTGTCGGGCTTCATGTACGGCTTCGGCTCGCCGGGCGGCATCGTCAACTACGTGTTGAAGCGCCCCACCGACACGCCGTACCGCAGCATCACGGTCGGCTACAAGTCAGCCGGCGTGTTCAGCGAGGCGGTCGATCTGGGCGGGCGCTTCGGCAATGACGACCGTTTCGGCTATCGCCTGAACCTCGTCAACGAAGACGGCAACACCGCTGAAGATCACGGCCATATTCGCCGCCAGGTCGCGTCGGTGGCATTCGACTTCCGCATCACGCCGGACCTGACGTGGAGCGCCGACGCGTTCTACCAGAAGCGCAGAACCAACGGCACGCTGTTCGGCCTGATGTTCGGCTCCGAAGCCGGCGGCATTCCCGACGCGAGCAAAGTCACCCACGCGCTCACGCAGCCGCAGAACTACTACGAGACCGAGATGGCCTCGTTCGGCACGGGCCTGGATTACCGCATCTCCGAAAACTGGCACGCGAGCATCAAGTACCGCTTCGCCAAGGAGAACCGCACCAATTCGGATAGCTTCCTGTTCGTCTCCGACGCCGCAGGCAACTACTCGAACACGCTCTACGCGGCCATGACGCGCTACTTCTATCAGAACGTCGACGGGATGGTGCAAGGCCATTTCAACACCGGCAGCATCAAGCACGACGTGGTGGTGGGCGCGGGCTTCCAAACGCAAACCAGCGAGTACAGCAATAGCACGGGTTGGAACGAAGGCTACTTGCTCGGCTACGGCAATCTGTACGCCAGCACCTTGTTGACCAACGACGAAGTCAGCATCGGCTCGAATCTGTACCGCCAGCAGCGCACCACGCAAGCCGCCGTCTACGCGAGCGACACGGTGCAGCTCACGTCGCGTCTGTCGGCGCTGGTCGGCGTGCGCTACACGCAGTACCAGCAGCACGTGTACGACCCGAGCGGCGCGGTGTCGTCGCAATACCAGGCGGACCCGGTCACGCCGACCTTCGCGCTCATGTTCAAGACCGATCCGTACTCGACGCTGTACGCGAGCTACGTCGAGTCGCTGGAACAGGGCGGTGCCGCGTCGAACACCAACCTCAACTACCCGGACACGTTCGGCCCGCTGCGCAGCAAGCAGTACGAAGTCGGCTTCAAAACCGATCACGCCAAGTGGGGCGCCAACCTCGCGCTGTTCCGCGTCGATCAGGGCTACAACTACACGAACGTCGACAACATCTTCGTGCAGGACGGCACCAAACGCTATCAGGGCCTCGACGCGAGCGGCTGGCTTGCGCTGACGAGCGAATGGCGCGTGATGGGCGGCGTGATGTGGCTCGACACGAAGGCCATGGACGTGAACGACCCGACCGTGGAAGGCAAGCGCATCTATGGCGCGCCGCGCTTCACCGTGACGGGCCGGATCGAATACAACCCGTCGTATCTGCGTCCGCTGACGCTGGCGTTCGGCGGCAAGTACGTCGGCAACCAGGCCGTCGACGCGCAGAACACGCAGTTCGTGCCGGCTTACACCACGTTCGATCTGAGCGGCCGGTATGAGACGAAGATCGCCGGCAAGGACGTGACGTTCCGCGCGGGGATCAACAATCTGTTCAATCGCCGTTACTGGACGACGGCGTGGGGCTATTACGTGGCGCCGTCGCCGACGCGCACTGCGGTCGCCAGCGCAACGCTGCAGTTCTAAGCATCGCGTGAACGAGGGGCGCCCGCAGTGGGCGCCCCGATCATGGCGGGAATCTCCGCGACCAGCGCATCGATCGCACAGCGCGTTTTCAGCGCCAGATAGCGACTCTTCGGCCACACCAGGTGAATCTCCTGAGCAGGCCGGAAACAATTCTCCATCACCGTCACCAGCTCGCCTGTTTTCTCATAACGGGCCAATAGCCAACTCGGCAGCCACGCGAGGCCGAAGCCGGCGAGAGCGGCATCGACAATCCCCTTCATGTCGTCGAAACCGAGCTGCGGCTGAACCTGCGCGCGGCGGATTTGCCCGTCGACGTCGACCACGTCCCACGGCTGGGCCGATCCCGCCCGCAAGTAGGCAATCACCGCGTGGCCGCGTAATTCGTCCACGTTACGCGGTGTGCCGTGGCGGGCCAGATAAGCCGGCGCGGCGCCGATACTCGCGTGCTGCATGCCGAGCTTGCGCGCGGCGAGGCTCACGCTGTCGGCGAGCGGGCCCACGCGCACCACGAGATCGAAACCCTCTTCGATCACGTCGACGAAGCGGTCGGTAATCGAAATGTCGATCTTCAGTTGCGGATGCTTGCGCGCAAGTCCGAGCAGCACGGGCGCCACGCAGTAGTGCCCGAAAGCCTGCGGCACGCTCACGCGCAAACGGCCTTGGGGCTCGCGGCGTCCTGAGTCCAGATCGGCCTCGGCGGCTTCGAGTTCGGCCAGCGCGCGCACGCAGCGGTCGTAGTAAGCCTGCCCGTCCTCGGTGAGGCTCTGGCTGCGCGTCGTGCGATTGAGCAGGCGCACGCCGAGGCGCTTCTCTAGCCGCACGATCACTTTGCCGACCGCCGAGCGCGTCAGGTTCATCCGCTCCGCCGCGAGCGAAAAACTGCCTGTTTCCACCACGCGCACGAACGTCGTCACACCGTCAAGGATGTCGCTCATATCTTTGCCTATTGGTTCCCATGGAGACACATTGCCGGGATTCTTTCGCGTCAATGGGGACTCAAATTCCCCCTATATTACACAGTCCATGGTGGGCGAGCCAATCGACTAACGAGGTGAAATTCCATGTCCAACGACCCGATCGCGCCGCCACAGCGTGAAAGACGGCCCCGCACAAACGCAGCAGTTAGGCGACAACCGCCTTCGCGCGAAGCGCATCGTGCACACACAGTTGCAAGCGAGGAGACCCCGCAGCCCGCCACTTTCCACTCACTCCGCAAAAACACATTGGCGTTGGGCGCGGTATGTCTGGCGTCGCTGATGTTCGGCCTCGAAATCTCCAGCGTGCCGGTGATCCT
Organism: Paraburkholderia aromaticivorans; assembly: GCF_012689525.1. Classification (NCBI taxonomy): domain Bacteria; kingdom Pseudomonadati; phylum Pseudomonadota; class Betaproteobacteria; order Burkholderiales; family Burkholderiaceae; genus Paraburkholderia; species Paraburkholderia aromaticivorans. The sequence continues at coordinate 344,711 of NZ_CP051515.1, read as the reverse complement.
GCCGACGCTCGAACGCGTGCTGCACGGCGACTTCAAAGGCATGCAGTGGATCATGAACGCCTACACGCTCGCGGTGACCACCGTCCTGATGGCGACCGGCACGCTGGCGGACCGGTTCGGCCGCCGACGCATCTTCGTCATCGGCATCGCGCTGTTCGGCATCACCTCGTTGATCTGCGGACTCGCGCAAAGCGTGCCGACGCTGATCGCCGCGCGACTGTTGCAAGGCGCGAGCGGCGGCGCCATGCTGATCTGCCAGGTGGCCGTGCTATCGCATCAGTTCAGCGAAGGACCCGAACGCGCTCGCGCATTCAGCGCGTGGGGCATCATCTTCGGTATCGGACTTGGCTTTGGGCCGATCATCGGCGGAGCGATCGTGGCACTGTCGAGTTGGCAATGGGTCTTCTGGGTGCATGCATTGCTCGCTGTCGTGACCTTGACGCTCGTTTCCAGCGGCGTGCAGGAATCGCGCGACCCGCATGCGCATACGCTCGACGTTGCCGGCATCGTCACGTTGTCGCTGGCTGTGTTCGGGCTCGTGTATTTCATCACGCAGGTTCCAGCGCTTGGCTTCGGCAATCCGCGTGCGCTCCTCATCATCGCGGCGACGCTGGTCGCTTTCGTGGCTTTTCTGTTTGCCGAGAAACTCAATGCGCGGCCCATGTTCGATTTTTCCGTGTTCAGGATTCCGCAGTTTTCCGGCGCGTTGATGGGCTCGGCGGGCATGAACTTCAGCTTCTGGCCGTTCATGATCTATCTACCGATCTATTTCCAGATCGGCCTCGGCTATGACAGCGCGAGCGCCGGACTAGCGTTACTCGCTTATACGCTGCCGACCCTGCTGTTTCCGCCACTCGGCGAACGTCTCGCACTGCGTTACGGCTCGGGAATCGCCATACCTGCCGGCTTGTTTACGATCGGCCTCGGCTTCATGCTGATGCGTTACGGCAGCGGCGCCGCGCATGCCGACGTGTGGACCCTGTTGCCCGGCTGCATGATCGCGGGCGCCGGCCTCGGTCTCACCAACACGCCCGTCACCAATACGACGACCGCCGCGGTTCCCGCGGAACGCGCGGGTATGGCGTCGGGCATCGATATGAGTGCGCGGATGATTACGCTCGCGATCAACATCGCGTTGATGGGTGCGATCCTGGTCGGCGGGATTCTCGTCAGTCTGAAGACGCGATTGCCGAAGACGCTCGACACCGCGCCGCTCGGCAGGCTCGCGGAGAAAATCGCGGCCGGTGATGTCGAAGCGGTCAGAACGGGGATGCCCGCGTTGGCGCAAATCGACCCATCAGGAAGCGTCGTGCATGCCGCGTTGATGCAAGGGTTCGGCTGGGTGATGGTCTATGGCGGAGTCGGCGTGTGGGTGCTTGCCGCGCTCAGCTTCGTGATTTCCGGCAACGCGTCGAGAAGGCTGAGCAGCGAGAAGCGCGTGTCTGCGCAACAGCAGCGACAATCAGCCCGATGCGACGCGTGTTAAATAGCGCTTCGTCGACGGCGCCGTGTGCCCGCAAGTAGATTTCGGAGCGACGCGCACGCCGCTCCGCCACTCACGCCTCGACTTGCACCGACTGCCCCGCCATCATCGCGAGCCCTTCGTTCAGAGCCGGGAAGAGGCTACGGTTGAAATTGTTCCAGCGCAGTTCGAGGATCGTGTCGTCCTTATCGATTTCGGTATTCAGCACGTCGTGAATCACCTCGCCCGAATCGATTCCGTTGTCGACATAGTGAAACGATGCCCCCGTCAAATAGAGCGGTTCGACCGCCACGGTTTCCATCGTCTTCCAGTTGACCACCTTCTTGCCGCGCGCGCCGTAGAGCGCATCGAGCGTCGCATACGCGCCGCGCCGCTCGTACGGCGATTCGGCGCGCGTCACGCCCGGATGGATATTCACGATCTTGCGATAGAACGGCGCACCCGGTCGAACCAGTTCGTCGAGAATGATCAGCAAACCGTCGAGCACGACGATATCGGCCTTCAACGCCACCAGCGTATCGAGCAGATGCTTTTCAAAAGCGCTCTTGCCTGCCGGTCGTCCTGCTGCATCGAGCGGCTCACGCCGGTACGTCGACGGAATTGCGAGCAGCAGATCGTTGACCGGCTTGCCCTGCACACGCAAATTCGGCGGATAGAACCGGCGCTTGCCCGGCTCATAAGCGAAGCCGTATTCCTTCAGTTTCTCGCGATCCACGCTGGACCCCGCATCATCGTCGTAAATGACTTTTTCGAGCGAGTACTGATCGCCTAATTCGGTGTCGTTGAGCGCCTCGACGAGCGACTCCAGCACCGACTTCATGTAGCGCGTGCCGCTCTTGTACGCGACGTCCTGGCCAGCTTTGTCGGCCGCTGCGTTTCTCAGCGACCAGATGTAAACGAGTTTCTTCTTCGGCATAGTCGGTTCCTATGTGTGTGCGTCATTGCCACAATGCTTACCAGTCGTATTTGGCAGTTGCGATCACCGTGCGTGGATTCCCATAGAAACAGGTATTCACGGACTGGCAACCGCTCACGAACCGGCGATTGAAAATATTCTGGCCGTTCACCGCGAAGCGCCAGTTGCGCGTTTCGTAGTGAACCGCCGCGTCGTACACGGTGTAGCTCGGCACGTACAGCGAGTTGTCGGCGGCGCCCGCCGCGCCGCTCTGGTAGCGAATGCCCGCGCCGAAACCGAGATCTGCCAGCGGCCCGGCGTGCCATGTCCAATCGCCCCATAGCGACGCCATCTGGCGCGGCCGCGGAATATCCACCGGCCACTTGCCCAGCGTGTCGTCGCCGGCCTTGATGTTCTTCACGTCCTGATACACGTACGCGGCGATCACCGAGAAGTTGCGCGTGACATTGCCCACGCCGCTCAATTCGATCCCGCGCGAACGCACCTCGCCGGTCTGCACGCTGGTGCTGCCGGTCGGGTCGATGGCGAAATCGGGCGTGACGACGTTGGTCTGGTTGATCTGATAAACCGCGGCGTTCAGCATCAGGTTCTTGCCGGCCGGCTGCCAGCGCAAACCGGCTTCGATCTGCTTGCCTTTGGTCGGCTCGGCAATGCCACCGCCGGCGATCTTCACGCCGACCAGCGGATTGAACGACGTCGAGTAGCTGATGTACGGCGACAATCCATAATCGCCGAGATACACGAGACCGACGCGCCCGGAGAACGCATGATCGTTCTGCTCGAGACGGCTGCCGCCGGCGATATCGTTCTGCGTGGTGTTGCTCCAGTCCTGGCGTCCGCCGAGCGTCAGCACCCAGCGTTGCCACTTGATCTGGTCCTGCGCGTACACGCCGAACGCGTTCATGGTCGACTTCGTATCGGTACGCGGGAACGCGTCCGGTCCGCTGAAGATCGCGTTGGTGATCGGCGTATACACCGGGTTGTACATGTTCAGGCTCGGACCAGTCGCCATCGATTCGCTATCGGTGGTCGACTGCCGGTTGTATTCGAAGCCGAGCAGCACCGTATGATCGAGCGGACCGGTGCCGAAGCGGGCCAGCGCCTGATTGTCGACATCGAAGCGGCTGTAGTTCAGCTGGTACAGGCCGACATAGCGCAGCAGCGACGCCTCGGTCGGATCAGCCGGATCGAGACCGCCGCCGAACACCTGTCCCTGATCGAGCGAGAGGTGCATCAAGCGCGTGTTCTGCCGGAACGTCCACACCGGATCGAACTTGTATTCAAACTGATAACCCACCGACCATTGCTTCTTGCGATAGTGCGAGAACTCCGGATCGCCCGTGTACAGGTCTGGCGAAATCTTGCCGTTCGGATTCGGCAAGACCGTGCCCTGCGCCGGCAAGAAGTTATTCGACGCGTCGCCCCAATCCTGCAGATAGCTCGCCTCGACCGTCAGCGAAGTCTTCGCGTTCGGCTGCCATTTCACCGACGGCGCCAGTGCAACACGTTGCTCCGGATTCGGCCCGGTCTGCGAATTGCCATCGCGGCCTACGCCGAGGAAACGATAAGACAGCGTGCCGTCCTTATCGACCTTATCGCCCACGTCGAATGCGATCTGCTTGCGCGCGTAGTCGCCCAGTTGCATTTCCACTTCGCGAATACGCTCGCCGTTGGCGAGTTTGCTCTGCACGTCGATGATCGCGCCAGGATCGCCCTGGCCGTACAGCACCGAGGTCGGACCGCGCAGCACGGTGATGTTGTCGATCATGAACGGATCGACACGCCAGCTCGCGAGATTGAGGGTATTGGGCACCTGCAGGCCGTCGACGAACACCGTCGGCGTGAAGCCGCGCAACACCGAATACCAGTCGGAGCGAATATCCGCGCCATAGGTCGAGAAACCCGGAATGTAGCGCAGCGCCTCGTTGATGCTGGTCGCGCCGGTCTGCTCGATCTGCTGCGCCGTGACGACGTTGATCGTCTGCGGAATTTCCTTCAGCGGGGTATCGGTCTTGGTGCCGGTGCTGCTACGGCGCGCAACGAGGCCCACTGTGCCGTCGTTTCCGGCCGAGCCTTCGACGCTGATCGCAGGCAGCGTACTGGCCGGCGTGGCATCCGGTTGAGTTGTACGGATTCCTTGCTGCGCGTTGCCCTCGGGTTGCGCCGACTGCTGCGCCTGTGCGGTTGCGGCTGCCGCCGCATAAAACGCCACGCTCGCCGCGGCGGCGGTTGCGCTCCGGCGCGTGCCTATTGCCCACTCCATCTCTCGATGCTCCAGGTTTTTAATGCCGCCAAAAAGGCCGCTTTTTATTAAAGAGCGAAGGCCAAGCGGCCCACGCTCGTCGCGTTTTCTTGTGCTTGTTGTGTCCGGCCGGCCGACCGGTCTTGCGATGTGTGATGTGCGAGCGAGGCGGCGATCTCGTCGGAGCGCAGCGCGAGCACCGACAGCAGCGTGTCGGAAAGCCCGTGACTGTCTTCGCAGCAGCCCTGCAGATAAACGCGCGGTTTGAAGCTCGCCGGCGTGGCGAGCCGGTAATCGCGTTCGACGTTGCCTTGCGCAAGCGCATCGCCGAGATGCGGCGCAAGCCCATCCAGCAAGTCGAAATGCGTGTCGCGGCGATATCCCGTCGCGAGCACGAGCGCGTCGAATTGCTCAGCGCGCGCGTGGCCGCTCAGCCGATCACGCAACGTGAGTTCGATCTGGCCGCCCGCCGTGCGCACCGCCGTTTCGATGCCGGTGTTCGCCAGCAGCCGGTGCCGCGGATCGGCGGACACGTTCTGCAGATAGAGCATTTCGTAGATCTGCTCGATCAGCGGACGATCGACCACCGCGTAGTTGGTGTCGCGAAAGCGCTCGATCAGCGAACGGCGGCCGTCGCGAGGCTGCGCGTAGACGACATCGGTAAAGGCAGGGCTGAAGATCTCGTTGGCGAACGGGCTGTCGTCGGCGGGTTTCAGCGCGCTCGAACGGACGATGAGGCTCGCGTCGACGTGCGGGAAGCGGCGCGTCAGATCGACGAACACCTCGGCCGCGCTCTGTCCCGCGCCGATCACCGCCACGCGTTTTCGCGCGCCGTCCGCGGGTCCGACCACGCGGTCGATGGACGTCAGGTACTGCGACGAATGCACGATGTTGTGCGTGCCGAGCGCGGCAAATGCTTCCGGCACTTGCGGACCGCCGCCGATGCCGACCGACAGCGCCCGTGTCACGCGCTGCCACTCGCGGCCTTCGCTGTCGCGCGAGAAAACCCGCAGCGCTTCGACGTCGTTCGTGTTGGCTGCACTCTTGACCGCTTCGATGCCGGTCACGGTCTGGCCGTAGTTCACGCGATCGTCGAACGACGCCGCGACCCAGCCCAGGTAATCGTGGAACTCCACGCGCGTCGGATAGAAGTTCTTCAGATTGACGAATTCGGCCAGACGTCCACGCTCGAACAGATAGTTGATGAACGTGAAGCGGCTTTTCGGATCGCGCATCGTCACGAGATCCTTGAGGAAGGAAATCTGCATCCGGCAATCGTCGAGCAGCATGCCGCGATGCCAGCCGAATTCCGGCTGACGCTCGATGAAGCAATGCGCGAGGTCCGACACGCCGGCCTCTTCAGCGAGGCGCACGGCAAGCGCCAGATTCGACGGTCCGAAGCCGATTCCGATCAGATCAAATACGGTGTCTCTGTGCATGTCGCAGGTCCTTATCGGTGGAAGCCGGCGCGCCGGATGCGCGGGCCGGTGAAAAATCTTTCGTGATTGATGCGGTTTTTATTGACTGCGTTTTCTGCCGGGTTTCTTACTGGCTTCAGGCGCCGTCCCGTAACTCGGCGACGTTCGACGCTCGCGCAACGAGCCGTGCCCCAAGTTGTGCGAAGGTCGGCGCAGCGAACACGTCGGCGATCTCCAGCGCGTGGCCGGCGACTCGCGCGGCATCGACGAAGCGCACCACGTCGAACGAACTCGCGCCCGCTTCGAACAGGTCGTCGTGATGCGCGGGCGTGTTGCCTTCGAAGAGATCGCTCCAGACGCGTTCGAGCGCCTGGGCGCGATGCGATGCTTCGTTGTGAGATGTCGCGCTTGCCTGCGCGCCGGCTGCAACGCTCGCGGATTCCAATGCAAAACGCGCGGCTGAGGCACCCAGTTGCTCATGCGGCGCATCGACGAACTGTTGCACCACGTCCAGATAGCCCGCGGTCAATACCTCGACGAAGCGGCCATCCACCAGCTCGTTCGCGTACGAGAAGGCGCCGGTCACGCGTCCGTCGGCATGCTCGACCACATCCAGTTCCAGTTCGAACACCACCCGATGCCGCACGTCGTTGAAATCGTCGAGCGTGAGACCGGCCCAGTCCCGTTCCGCTGTCCCGGCCGGGCGCAGGTAGTTGAACATCACCGAAAAGAGCGGATTGCCGGCTTCGCCGCGCCGAGCGCGCAAAGCCGTCACCACGTCGGCGAAAGGTGTGTCCGCGTGCGCATAAGCGGCGAGCGCGGCGTCGCGGACTTCGGCGAGCAGCGTCGCGGGCGTGTCGGTTTTCGCGAGCCGCGTGCGCACGACAACCGCGTTGATGAAGAGTCCGAGCGCGCGGCGCGCGGCCTCGCCGGTCAGTTCGCGCGTCGAAGCGAGCACGCCGACCGGTTGATCGGTGGCGCCCGTCGCGCGATAGAAGGCCACGTTCAGCGCGGCATGCAGCAGCATGGGCAAGGTAGCGTGAACTTCGAGCGCCATCGAGCGGGCGCGGCGCACGAGCGCCGGGCTGAATTCAAACGCGAGACGGCCGGCGCTCCAACACGGCGACGCCGCACGGCCCGACGACGGCGACGGCAGCACGTGCGACGGCGCATCCGCCAATGCATCGCGCCAGAACGACAGGCGCGCTCGCGGCGCGGCGACCGGCAAGACCAGCTCTTGATTCGAAGTCGATGCCAACACCGAAGCGCTCGGCGACGCACCGCGCACGATCGCTACATAAGTGGTGCGCACGTCATCGAGCCATAGATCGATCGACTGCCCGTCCGACACGATGTGATGCACGACCAGCGACAACACATGATCGTGCTCGGCAAGACGCAATAATCGCGCACGCCAGAGCGGCGCCCCGTCGAGAAGATGGAATGGCGTGAGCGCGTCTTCGTCGGTGAGCGCAACAGCGGCGCTCTTGCGGGCCGTGTCTATCCGATCGCCCGACAGATCGACAACGGGCAGGTCGAACGGCGCCGACCCGGTCACGCGTTGGCCCGGCAACTGCCCGTCGCGTTCAACGAGCCGCACACGCAGCGCCGGATGTCGAGCGGCCGCTTGCGCAAACGCTTCGCACAACGCATCGACATCGAGCGAGCCACGCAATCGCAGCGCGACAGGAATGTTGTAAGCCGCACTATCCGGATGCGCGCGCCACAGGAACCACAAGCTCAATTGCGCGGAAGAAAGCGGCAGAACGCCGTTCGCGTCCGCTATCGGGTGTGAATTCGAAGCGCCACTCGAAGCGTCATTGCCCACATCGGCCAGCGTTTCGCTGCGTGCCGACGCCAGCACCCGCTGCGCGTATTGCGCGAGCGTCGGTGCTTCGAAGAGCGTGCGCACCGGCACATCACGCGCGAGCCGCTCAGCCACGCGCGTCGCCACGCGGACCGCAGCCAGCGAATGCCCGCCGAGTTCGAAGAAATGATCGGCGCGGCCGACACGCTCCACGCCCAACACTTCGCGGAAAATCTGCGCAAGCGCGGTTTCGAGCCCCGCAGCGGGCGCCTGATAAGCCCGTGCGACACGCTGTGGCTCCGGCAACGCCGCGCGGTCCACCTTGCTGTTGGCATTGCGCGGCAACGCGTCGAGCACGACGATATGCGCGGGCACCATGTAATCCGGCAACGTGTGACGCAGATGCGCGTCGAGTTCGGCCGCATCCGCGCGCGTGCTGCGCTCACGGGCTTCGGCGCTCAATTCGACATACGCCACTAGCGCCGCTTGCGCACCCTTGCCATGCACGATCGCCACGGCTTCGCGCACATCGTCGTGCCCGGCGAGCTGTGCTTCGATCTCACCCAGTTCGATCCGCAAGCCGCGCAGCTTCACCTGATGATCGACGCGGCCGATAAAGTCGAACACGCCGTCCGCGCGCCGCTTGACGAGGTCGCCCGTACGATAGAGCCGTGCGCCCGATGCACCGAACGGATCCGGCACGAAGCGCTCGGCCGTGAGCGCCGGCCGGTCGAGATAACCACGCGCGACACCCACGCCCTCGCCGCCCAGATACAACTCGCCGATCACGCCGACAGGCAGCGGATTCAAGCGTGCATCGAGCACATGCGCGGAACGTGCGCCGACCAGCGTGCCGATCGGCAAATAGGCGCTGTCCGCGAGCTTCGCGGTGTCGTCGGCCGGATAGAACATCCACAGCATCGGCGTGATGACGGTTTCAGTCGGCCCGTATCCGTTGACGATGCGCGCATTCGGAAACGCCCGGCGCATCAGCGCGAACGCTTCGCGCGAGGTGGCTTCACCGCCGACTGTCAGCGAACGCAAGCTAGGCGGCGCACCGTGCGCGAGCGCCCACTCGGCGAGTTGGGTGGCGCAACCGGGCGGCACGTAGGTCATGGTCACGCCTTCGCGCACCATCATCCGGCAGGTTTGCGCGGGCGGCCACAATGTGTCCGCGGTGATGGCCACGGCTGCGCCGGACATGTACTGCGAGAACCAGCCTTCATGCGCGCCGTCGAAATTGACCGACTGGAACAGCAGGAACACGTCACGCTCGCCCGCACCGTAGCGCTCCGCGATCGCCGCGCAATGCAGTGCAAACGAACCGTGATCGACCACCACGCCCTTCGGCTTGCCCGTCGAACCGGACGTATAAATCACATACGCCGCCTGATGCGGCGACACGCGCGGCAGCTCGACGTCCGCTGCCGAGGGCTCGTCAGCCTGCGGTTCCTCGTCGATCAGCCACAACCGCAAACGGTCCGACGCCGGCAACGCAGCGAGACTCCCGCGTTCCGTGATGACGTGCGTGATCTGCGCATCGTCGAGAATCTGTGCGAGACGCTCACGCGGATGGCTCGGGTCGAGCGGAACGAACGCGCCGCCCGACTTCAGCGCGGCGATCAGGCCGACCAGCAGATCCACCGAGCGGCTCAGCGCGACGCCGACCCGCATCTCCGCACGCACGCCTGCCGCGACGAAGCGTTGCGCCAACCGCGCGGCTTGTGCATCCACCTCGGCGCGCGTGAGCGAGCGATGCAGATCCGCGACGCCACGCGCATCCGGCCGCGCAGCGGCGTGGTCGGCCACGCGCTGATGCACCGGCCGGAATGCCGTTTCAGGCGGGAGCGCGGTGCTATTCCATGCGACGAGTTGGGCGCGCTCCGTTTGCGCCAGCCATTGCAAATCGCCGACCTCAGTGGCGGATGCCGCCGTCGCATTCGACAGCAACTCGATGAATCGCGCGGCGAGGCGCTGTATGGCGTCGGCGTCGAGCAGATCGAGTGCGTAGATAAAGTAAGCATCGATCGAATCGTCGTCCCGTTCCTCGAAGCTCAGTGTCAAATCGAACTTGGCGAACGGCGCACCCGAAGGCAACTCCGTCATGCGCACTTCCGCGAGCGACGGCAGACGGCGCCGCGCGCCATAAGCGGCCATCACCTGAAACAGCGGATGATGACTCGCGCTGCGCACCACGCCGAGCGCCTCGACCACTTGTTCGAACGGCACGTCCTGATGCGACTGGGCGTCGATCAGCGTTTGCTGCGTCGCGCCGACCAACGCGGCGAATGGCTGCGTCGCGGGAACCGGCGTGGCAAGCGTCAGCGTGTTGACGAAGAAGCCGACGAGACCGGCCACTTCGCCGCGCTCACGATTCGCCGCGGGCACGCCGATCTGAATCTGCGTTTCACCCGACGAGCGCGCGAGCAACACGCTCAATGCCGCCAGCAATATGGCGAACGGCGTCGCACGCTGCGCATTGGACACTGCCTTCACTTGCCGCACGAGCGCGGCATCGAGAACGAAGCGATGCCGTGCACCACGCGCGCTGCGCTGCGCCGGACGCGGCGCAGCGCCCGGCAACATCAGCACGTCGCGATTCGCGTCGAGCCGTTCGCGCCAGAACGCCAACTGACGCTCACGTTCGCCCGCGTCGAGCCAGCGGCGCTGCCACAACGCGAAGTCGGCGTACTGGATAGGCAACGGCGCGAGCGACACCGCCTCGCTCTTCGCATACGCGCGATAGAACGATGCCAGTTCCGCCAGTATCACGTCCGCGGACCAGCCGTCGGAGACGATGTGATGCGTCGTCAGCGCGAGCCAGTGCGTGTTCGTATCGAGACGGATCAGGTGCGCGCGCATCAGCGGGCCGAGCGACAGATCGAAGGACTTCGCCTCGTCGGCCCGCGCGATGTCGGCGGCACGCGTCTCGCGCTGATCCACGGGCCACGCGCTTACATCGCTCGCGTGCCACGGGCAGCGCGACGGCGCGTGCACCGTCTGCAACACGCCGTCGCCGCTTTCGGTGAAGGTGGTACGCAGCGCTTCGTGGCGCGCGATCAGCGCGTCGCACGAAAGACGCAGCGCGTTGGCGTCGAGCGCGCCGTCGAGCCGCAGCCGTTCGGTGATGTGATACGCGGCCGGTTCGTCGATCATCCGCGCATGCAGCCACAGACGCGTTTGCGCGAACGAAGCCGGCACGCTCGCGGTGCGCTCGGCGCGCGGCGGAATCGGCAGCACGCGAAAGTCGATGCCGGCGGCGTCGAGCTTCGTGAGAAAGGCCTTGCGCTGCGCATCCGGCAACAGCGCGAAGCGTGACGCGAGGGAAAGCAGATCCGGTTTGGCAGTGGTCATGCTAAGTGGTCTCAGTACAGGTCGACGTGTTGGCTTATTGCAGTTCGAATTCGTCGAGGAGCGCATCGATCGCGCTCGCGGTATCGCCTGCGCCGTGCGCGTCGCGCTCGGCGAGCGCGCGGTCGATCGCGGTGGCACAGCGCTGCAACGTGCGTTCGTCGAACAGGGTGCGTAGCGGCAGGATCAGCGTCCAGTGCAGATTCGCCTGCGCGTTGGCTTGCGTCGCGAGCAGCGAGTGGCCGCCCAGCGCGAAGAAGTCGTCGTCGCGGCCAATCGTGTCGATGCGCAACACGCGCTTCCAGATCTCGGCGAGTTCACGCTCCGTCTCGGTGGCGGCCACGCAGACGGCGTTTTCTGAGGCGGTGCCGCGCACGGGAGCCGGCAGCGCGTGGCGGTCGCATTTGCCGTTCGGCGTGACCGGCAGCGCATCCATCGCGATCAGATACGAGGGCACCATGTACGACGGCAGTTGCGCACGCAAATCGTCGAGTAGCGCCTGCGTATCGAGCGCGTTGTCCGCGCCGCGCGCCACGTAGCCAATCAATTGTTCGTCACGCACGATCACCACCGCGTCGTGCACACCCGGCGCCGCGCGCAGCAGCGCTTCGATTTCGCCGGGCTCGATGCGCTGGCCACGCAATTTCACTTGCGTATCCATGCGGCCGAGATAGTCGAGCGCGCCGTCCGTGCGACGGCGCGCAAGGTCGCCGGTTCGATAGAGCCGCGCGCCGTGCGAGAACGGATCGGGGACGAAGCGTTCCGCCGTCAGCGCGGCGCGGCCGAGGTAGCCGCGGGCCAGTCCCACGCCGCCCAGGTACAGTTCGCCGATCGCGCCTTGCGGCAGCGGTTGCAACGCCGCGTCCAGCACGTGCAATTGCAGGTTTGCAATCGGGTGACCGATCGGCACAGACGCCGCGTCGGCATCGCGCGCATCGCACGTCCAATGCGAAACGTCGATGGCGGCTTCGGTCGGGCCGTAGAGGTTGTAGAGCCGCGCGTGAGGCAATTGTTTTGCGACGCGCGCCGCCAGTTCCGGCGCGAGCGCTTCGCCGCTGGCGACGATACGCTCGATGCTCGTGCAGCGCGCCGCCGCATGAAAGTCTTCCAGATGGGCGACGAAGGCCGCCAGCATCGACGGCACGAAATGCAGCGTCGTGACGCGATGTGTTTCGATGGCCGCGACGAGTCGCGACGGATCGCGATGGTCGCCGGGCGCCGCGATTGCGAGCTTTGCGCCGACGGCGAGCGGCCATACGAACTCCCACACCGACACGTCGAAACCGAACGGGGTCTTGTGCAACACGACGTCGTTGGCGTCGAGGCGATACGCGTCCTGCATCCACGCAATGCGGTTCGCCAGCGCGCGATGCGTATTGCCCGCGCCCTTCGGCTTGCCTGTGGAACCGGACGTGTAGATCAAGTAAGCGAGTTGATCGGGCGCGACTGCCACGGGAGCGCTGAGCGTGAAGTCGGCGCCGCGTAGTGCGTCGACGGTGAGGATCTTCACGCCGTTACCGTCAACCGCTGTCATGACACGTTCCAGCAGATGCGGCTGCGTCAGCACGACAGCGGGTTTCGCGTCGTCGAGTAGATACGCGATGCGCTCCGCCGGATAGTCGGGATCGATGGGCAGATAAGCGGCGCCCGCTTTGAGCACGCCCATCAGCGCGACGACCATGTCGAACGAACGCTCGACGCACAGCGCCACCGCCGTGTCCGCGCGCACGCCGGCTTCGATGAGCGAGGCGGCGACGCGATCGGCATTTGCATCGAGTTCGCCGTAGGTCATCTGCTGCGTATGTCCTTGCGGGTCGGCGAATTCGAGCGCGATCGCGTCGGGCGCTGCCAGCGCTTTCTGTTCGAACTGGCGATGCAGCGCCTGCTGCTGCGTGCCCGGCCACACTTGCGCGGTCGAGTTGAAACGCGCCAGCGCGGCCAGATCGTCGGCGGTGGAAATCGAAATCGTGCCGAGCGGCGCCTCCGGATCGGCGATCAAGCCCGCAAGGCACGCAGCAAACGCGCGATGCAATGCGGCGACACGCGCTTCATCGAGTTGCGCGGCATCGTAGCCGTAGTCGATCGTGAGCGTCGCGCCCGCTTCGATCACCAGCGTGAGCGCGAAATCAGTCGCTTCGATATTGCGCAATTCACGCAGCTTGAGCGCGCGCTCGTCGCGTCCTTGCCATGCTTCATCCACGGGATAGTTTTCGAACACGACCAGCGTGTCGAACAGCGCGCCGCCACCTTGTCCCGCCCATTGCTGGATTTCGTAGAGCGGCGTATGCGTGTGCTCTGCGGCTGCGGCGTTGTCGCGCTGCAAATCATGCAGCCATGCCGATGCCCGGCGTCGCGGCAACGGCGCCGTGATTACCGGCAGTGTGTTGATGAAAAGGCCCAGCACGGTATCGACGTCCGGCAACGTATCAGGACGCCCGGCGACGGTCGCGCCGAACGCGACTGCCGTGTGATGCGTCATCCGTTGCAATGCAAGTGCCCATGCGCCCTGCACCATCGTGTTGACCGTGACCTTCAGACGGCGCGCGGTGTCGGTGAGGCGCGCGGTCGTCGCAGCGTCGATCGTTTCACGCCGCGTGAGATGTTGCGGCTCGCGGCCGCTCACGGACTCACGCTCGGCAACCAGCGTCGGTTCGTCGAGCAAGGCGAGACGTTGCAGCCAGAAGGCGCGCTCGCTGTCGGCGTCACGCGTGGCCAGCCACGCGATGAAGTCGCGATAGCGCGTTTTCGCGGGCGCCGCGAACGGTTGCGGACGCGGTGGATCGATATAGTCGCGCAGCACGTCGGCGAAGAAACGCGCCGTGCTCCAGCCGTCGAGCAGCAAATGGTGACGCGTCCAGACGAGACGCCATGCGTCGTCCGTGATGCGGATCAGCGCGACGCGCATCAACGGCGGCGACGTCAGATCGAAACCGCGCGCACGGTCGGCGTTGAGCCAGCTTTCGAATGCATCGTGCGCGTGCGCGCCACGCTCGCGCCAATCGAGAATCTCGACCGGCATACGCGCCTGGCGATGCACGACCTGCATCGGCGTCGCTTCATCCGGCGTGAAGCTGGTGCGCAGAATGTCGTGACGCGGCACGGCAGCTTCGAATGCAACGCGCAGACGTTCCACGTCCGGTTCGATCAAGGTCGCGACCAGCTGATTCACATAGGTGGATTGCTCGGGCGCGAACAGCGAGTGGAACAGAATGCCGTGCTGCGTCGGCGAAAGCGAATAGATGTCGTCGATGGTGCGCAAGTCGAGTGGCATGCGCTCCAGCGCGGCCTGCGTCAAGCCGCCCGAACGCGCGAGCGGATAGTCGCCAGGCGTCGCGCCGCCGCCGCGTTGCGCGAGACGCGCCGCGCATGCCGCCGTCAATGCCGCGAGCGCGCTTTCGAAACGCTGCGCAATGGCTTCCACGGTCGCTCGTTCGAATTGCGTCGCTCCGTAGACCCAATGGACTTTGAGTGTGCGCGTGGCGTCGCCGTCGATATAGGCGTGAATCGCCAACGCGTTGCCAATCGGCCCCGCCGGATCGCGTTCGCGGCCCGCGCCGCCGAAACGCGGCACGAGCGCCGCTTCGCGCGGCGCGTCGAACTGGCCGAGATAGTTGAACGTCACATGCGGGCGCGGCACGGCGGCGAGCGCCGCGCGCGTCGCCGTGTCGCCGTAGTGGCGCAGCACGCCGAAACCGAGACCCTTGTTCGGCACCGCGCGCAGCGTGTCTTTGACCCCGCCGAGCGTGGCCGCCGGCGTACTTTCGAGCGTGAACTGCACCGGATAGTGACTCGTGAGCCAGCCAGGCGTGCGGCTGACATCGACATCGTCGAACAAAGCTTCGCGGCCGTGGCCTTCGAGTTCGATACGGCAAACGGGCATGTCGAGCGACTGCGCCAGCGCCGCGATCAGCAGTTCGATCATCTGCGTGCGGTACGCGGCATTCGCTTCCGTCAATGCGGCGCGTGTCAGATCGGCGCCGATGGTCTGGATCACGGATTGCGCGTCGGCGTTGGTCGCCTTGGCTTGCGGACGGTCGAGCGGCAGATCGTCGTAGGGCGCGGCGAGCGCGGTCCAGTACGGTAGTTCGGCGGCAAACGGCGAGTTCGCGATATCGAGCGCGGCGCGTGCCAGCTGTGCCGCCCATTCCTGCGCACTCGTTCCCGTCGACGCGAGACGCACGCTGCGACGCTCGCAAGCAGCGCGATAGGCTGCGTCGAGGTCGTCGAGCAACACGCGCCACGTCACACCGTCGACGATGATGTGATGAATCGCCAGATAGAGCTTCGTGGTGCCGTCGGGCAGCAGCGCGGCCAGCGCGCAGACGAGCGGACCGTGCGTCAGATCTAGCGTGCTCTGCAAGGCGTCGAATTGGGCTAGCGCGTCGGCTTCGTCGCGAGCGGAAATCGCGGCGAGCGGCAGTGTCTCGAATGCGCGCTCAGCCAGCTTGAGACGCCATTCGCCTTGCGCACCGACCGGCGTGAAACGCTGACGGAAAATCTCGTGATGCGTCAGCAGCGTTTCGAATGCGCGCGCGAAAGCCTCGAAGTCGAACGGTGCTTGCGTGTCGAGTTCGATGGATTGATTCCAATGGCCACGCCGTGGAATTTCCAGTGCGAAGAAACGCAGTTGTGCGGGCGTGAGCGCGGCGGTGTGTTCGACTTTGGCGGATGCAGCGTGTGTCTTCGATGCGCCAGGCGCAGCCTGCGCGGCGACATCCACCGTCGTTGCGACACGTGCGAGTTGCGTTAGCGTGGGCGCATCGAACAGTTGCTTCGGTGTGAAGCGCACACCGCGCTTGCGCGAACGAGCAATCACCTGCAACACCAGAATCGAATCGCCGCCCAGTTCGAAGAAGTTGTCGTCGCGGCCCACACGCTCGGCTTTGAGCACGTCTTTCCAGACGGCAGCGAGAGTTTCTTCCGTTGCGCCTTGCGGCGCATCGCCCGCTGCCACCGACGGCGCCGGTGCAGCCGCCAGCGCCCGCAATGCCGCGCGATCCACCTTGCCGTTCGCGGTCACCGGCAACGCGGCGACATGCTGCAACACGGCCGGCACCATGTAGTCCGGCAAACGCGCGCTCAACGCCGCGCGCAATGCGGCTTCGTCGAAACGGGCACCGCTCGTCAAGGCGACGAACGATGCCAGACGCAAACGCCCTTCATGCTCCACGGCAAGCGTTTCGGCCTGAGCGATAGCGTCGAGCGCGCGCAATGCCGCACTGACCTCGCCAGGTTCGACGCGGTAGCCGCGAATCTTGACCTGATCGTCGAGCCGTCCGAGAAAATCCAGCCGGCGATCGGCGCGAAGTCTCACGCGATCGCCCGTTCGATAGAGACGCTCGCCCGCCGCGAACGGACTCGGCACGAAACGCTCAGCGGTCGCCGCAGCGCGATTCAGATAACTGCGCGCCAAACCCGGTCCGCCGAGATACAACTCGCCGATCGCGCCCGGCGGCACGCTCGCGCCGTGGCTGTCGAGCACGCAAGCGTAAGCGTTCGGCAGCGGCAGACCAAGCGGCACCGCGTGCGCGCTGCGCGCGCTCAGCGCACGCAGCGCGGCTTGCGCGGGCGCGGACGTGTCGCACGTCAATACGCCTACCGTTGCTTCGGTCGGGCCATAGTGATTGATTACGCGGCACGCCGGCTTCAGTGCTGCGATCCGCTCGACGAGCGACCACGGCAGCGTTTCGCCGCCCGTCACCAGCGCATTCACGGGCAGCACGTCGGCCGGATGCTGCGCGTCCAGCAGCGCATGCAAGTGGCTCGGCACGATCTTGAGAATGCCGACGTTGCGCGTGCGCATTTCGTGGGCGAAGCGGTCGGGATCGAATGCGCATTGCGCGGGCAATAGATGCAGTGTGCGGCCCGAGCAGAGCGCGCCGAATAGCGTCGTATGGCCGAGGTCGGCGGCGACGGTGGAGACCATTGCCATGGATGCGTCGGCGGCGAATGCGAGTTCGTTCAGCATGCCTTCGACGTAGTCGGCCAGTGCGCCATGCGAGATGACGACGCCTTTCGGCGTGCCGGTCGAGCCCGAGGTGAAGATCAGGTAGGCGGCTTGATTGGCTAATGGCGGCGCGTGCGATGCGGTTGCGGTTGCCGTTGAGTCATTCATGCCCGCCGGAGACGAAGCTCGCGTGAGCGTGTCGAAGTCGAGCACGGTCGCAGCGCCACCCGCAGTGACGTCTTTACCCGCCGTCAACATCCAACGCGCGCCGCAGGCCTCGACGGAAGCAGTCAAACGCTCATGCGGCGCGGCAGGATCGAGCGGCACGACGTACGCACCGGACTTCATCACGCCGATCAGCGCGACAGCAAAGCGCACCGACCGCTCGATACACACGGCCACCGGCTGCTCCATCTCCACCCCGCGTTGACGCAAAGCAAACGCGATACGGTCCGACGCCGCATCGACTTCGGCGTACGTGAGTTGCGTATCGGCATCCGCGAGCGCCACACGATGCGGCGTTTCACGTGCATGCCGGGCGAACAGCGCGAGCACATTGTCATCCGCCGGTTGGAATTCACGGCCACGCCGCGCGGCACGATAGTCGGCGCTATCCGCGCAATCCAGTTCGGCAATCGCGCGCTGCGGATCGCGCACGGCATCGGCGACGAGCGCGGCATAGCTGTGCAGCCACGCGCGGGCGGTCGCTTCATCGATACCGTCGAGCGCATACGCGACGACCAGTTCGATGCCGCGCGGATCGTCGGTGAAATCGAGTGCGTAATCGAAGCGGGCGGCGAGATCCAGACCCGGCGACATGCGCACCGAAGCGCCCGGCAATTCAGCCGACAGTTCCAGATCGAACTGCTGCGCGAACTTGACCTTGAGCCACGCGTCGCCGCGCCGCACCGGCGGCTTGACGGCGTCGAGCACCTGATCGAACGGCACATCCTGATGCGCGAACGCGTCGAATGCGGAACGGCGCACGCCGTCGAGCAACGCAGCGAACGATTGATCCGGCGCGACACGCGCGCGCAGCGCAAGCGTGTTGAGGAAGAGACCCACCAACGGCGCGGTCTCCGCCCGTTGCCGATGCGCGATCGGCGCGGCCACGACCACGTCGGTCGTGCCGGTCAATCGGTAAAGCCAGGCGTCGAAGGCGGCGAGCAGCACGGTGAACGGCGATGCCTGCGCGCGTCGCGCCGTTTCGCGCACGGCCTCGGACAGCGCGACGGGCAAACGCAGCGCGACGCGGCCGCCGCGATAGTCGTGCTCCGGCGAGCGTGGCCGGTCGAGCGGCAAGGCTAGCGCTTCGGGTGCATCGCGCAAAGCGTCGCGCCAGTACGCCAGTTGGCGTTCGGCTTCGCCGGCTGCGAGCCAGTCGCGTTGCCACTGCGCGTAGTCGGCGTACTGGATGGTCAACGTGGGCAATTGCGGCTCGCTTCCCATCGCGAAGGCTGCGTAGGCGGCTCGCAGTTCGTCGAAGGCGCAGCGCGAACTCCAGCCGTCGCTGATCGAGTGATGCGTGGTCAACAGGAAGCGCTGCGTGTTGTCGGTGAGCGTGACGAGCGCGGCACGCACGAGTGGACCTTTAGATAGATCGAAGGCCGCGCCGACTTGCTGTTCGGTCAACTCCATCAATCGTGACGCGCGTTCGGCCTCGTCGCAAGCACGCAAATCGATTTGCGCGACCGACACCGGCAAATGGGCATGAATGCGTTGGATGACGATGCCGTCGTCGGACTCGACGAGCGTGGTTCGCCACGCCTGATGACGCGCGATCAGACAATCGAGCGCGCGTTGCAGCGTGCCGATCTCTAACGCGCCCTGCACGTCCCATTGCACAGCGACGTGATATGCCGCGCCGGCGTCCTGCGTTTGTGCGAGCACCCAGAAGCGCTGCTGCGCGAACGAGGCGGCACGGTCGACGAACGGCGCGCCGGTGGTCTGCACCACGGTGATGGCATGCGAACCCACCGACGTTTCGGCCTCGCTATCGTCGACCAGACGCGCCAGTGCTTCGAGCGGATGATCGTCGAACAACGTGTCGAGCCGCAGATTCACGCGCCATTCGATACGGATCGCCGCCTGCAATTGCATCGCCGCGAGCGAATCGCCGCCACGTGCGAAGAATCGGTCGCCGCAACCGATCGGCGCCGGGTCGCTGAGCAAGGTTTGCCAAAGCGCGGCCAGGCGCGTTTCCGTGGCGGTTCGAGGCGCGACATGATTCACATCGACGACAGTCGGCATCGTGGCAATGAAGTCGCGCAATGCGGCGCGATCGAGCTTGCCGTTCAACGTGTACGGCAGGCGCTCGAAGCGCACCAAGCGATGCGGCATCCACGCCTGCGGCAAATGGGCGGCGAGATGTGCTTGCAGCGCGGCATCGTCGAGTTCGTCTTGCAGCACGACGCAGGCGATCAGTTGCGTTCGACCGCCAGCCGTTTCAGCTAGCACACCTGCGTCAGCCACCGCAGGATGCGTCAGCAAGCAAGCCGCGATCTCGCCAGGTTCGACGCGCACGCCGCGCACCTGAACCTGATCGTCGATGCGGCCGAGATAATCGAACGAGCCGTCCGCGCGTTCACGCGCGAGGTCGCCGGTGCGGTAAATCCGCTCGCCCGGTTCGCCGTTCGGGTCGGGCAGAAAACGTTCAGCCGTCAGCGCCGCGCGGCCATGGTAGCCGCGTGCGAGGCACACGCCGCCAAGCAGCAGTTCACCACTTTCGCCCTGTTGCGTCGCGCCGTCGATGCGCGCCACGCGTCGCCCGATCGGCCAACCGATCGGCAGCGACGCAAAGCCATTGCCATCCTCGAGCGCGGGCATCTTGCCAGGATCGACGGGCCACAGCATCGGCGAGATCACCGCCTCGGTCGGCCCGTAGCCGTTAACCAGACGCACCGCAGGAAACACGCGGCGAATCTCGTCAAAACTGTCTTGCGACATCGCTTCGCCGCCGAACAGCAGCGTGCGCAGCGAAGGCGGCACGCCGAGGCGCTCGCAAACGTTCGCGAACTCGCGCACATAAGCGGGCGGCAGTGTCGTATTGGTGACGCCTTCGCGCAACATGAAGGCATGCGTGGTTTCCGGCGCGAACGGCGGCGGATCGCTGATCACCACGCTGCCGCCGACGGCAAGCGGTACTAACCATGCTTCGATGGAGACGTCGAAATTGACCGACGCGAAATGCAGCACGCGGTCATTTGCACCGATCGGCAACGAGTCAGCCAGCGCTTCGCCGTGCGCGGCAAGCGGTCCGTGTTCGACGGCAACTGCTTTCGGCGTACCCGTCGAACCCGACGTGTAGATCATGTAGGCCGCCGCACGCGGATGCACCGGCGTGTTTTCTTCATCGCCATAGAAACGCGGCGCTGCCGCATCTGCCGCAACAGCGCTTGCGACGTCGAAGCATTGCGCGAAACGCGCGCGCATCGCCGCATCGGCGGAACCGTCGACGATCCCGTGCATGAGCCCCGCATCCCGCGCGACCCAATCGAGGCGCGCTGCCGGATGACGCGGATCAAGCGCGACGAATACGCCGCCCGCCTTCAATACAGCGAGCAACGCGACGAACAGATCGCAGGACCGCGCGACGCAAACACCCACGCGCACTTCAGTCGTCACACCCGCCGCGCGCAGTTGCGCGGCAAGCCGCGCCGCGCGGCTATCCAGTTCGCCGCGCGTCAGCCGCACAGTATGCGGCGTGAAGGACGCCAACGCGGGCGCATCGGGATCGATGCGCGCCATGGCGCGGATCTGGTGGTGCAACGCAATCGGGAAGCTCGTCATGGGCATGAAATCCGTTAGAACTGGCCGCATAGGCCAAGTCGCAGGCCGCAATGGGCCGCTTCATTGGTGTGACGATCCGCGATCGCAAATCTTTACCGCGTGTGTTGTTTTTATTTGGACTGCATCTTTTTGATGTGGCAGATGAACGCGGGCGGTAAATGTTTGCTTCGCCCATTCGTCTATCAGGCGAGGGGCGTGTCTTTGCGCCCCGCTGAATGGCCGCATGCCCGCATGCGCCGCCGTTCGCCGATCCATTTGCGACCCACTGCGACACATTGCCGATGACCGCTGCCAACGAGCGCTACGACGCGCCACCCTCGTCTGCTTCACCTCCCTCCCACTCCGCGGGCAAGCCCGCCATGCGCCTGATCATGGCGCTGCTCAAACGCTCTCGCGGTTCCTTCGCGATCGCGTTGACCGCATGCGTGCTGAACGGCATCGCCAGCGTGCTGCTCGTGGCGACCTTGAGCCGCGCACTGTCGCAAACAGGCGCCGCCGATATGTCGCTCGCCATGCGTTTCGCGTTGTGCGCGGTCGTCGCGCTCGTCACGCGCGTGATCACCGGCGTGCTGTTCGCGCGCCTCTCACAGGACACGATGGCGCAGTTGCGTGAACACGTCGCGCGGCGCGTCGCCGAGGCCGAGTTGCGTGATGTCGAGCGCATCGGCGCGGCGCCCGTACAGTCCGTGCTGACCGACGACGCCACCAACGTGTCGATGCTGTTCTTCGCGCTGCCCAATCTCGTGATGCACGGCTCGATCGTGTTCGGCTGCCTCGGTTATTTGGCGTGGCTGTCGTGGCCGGTTTGTTTGCTCGCGGTCGCTGCGATCCTGGTCGGCTCGTTCGGCTATCACGCCGGCGACAAGCGCGCGATCGCCTCGCTCGAAGCCGCAGGCCGCTCGCAGGACAAACTGTTCGGCTATCTCGGCGCGCTCTTTACCGGCGCGAAGGAACTGAAGCTGCATCAGGCGCGTTCGCGTCAATTCGTGGACGGCCAGCTCGGCTCGGCCATCGACGAAGTGCGCGATCATCGGCGCCGCGCGTTCAGCGCCTACGCGGTCGGGGTCGGCTGGATCGTGTTCCTGTTTTATGTGTTCCTGGGCGTCGCGGCATTCTGGCCGGCACTCGGCGTGCACGCCGATGCGCCGTCGGCATCGGGCTACGTGGTGGTGTTCCTGTTCATGCTGCTGCCGCTGGACGGCCTGCTCAACAACGTGCCGACATTGAATGCGGCGCGTGTCTCGCTCGATCGCATCGAGAAGGTGATGGGCGAATTCGGCGCGCTGCGCACCTCGCCGCCGCCGGACGAAAACGCTTCGCACGCACCGTATCGCACGCTCACGCTCAGCAACGTCACGCACTCGTACTTTCATGAGCGCGACGAGCGGATGTTCCGCGTCGGCCCGGTCAATCTGACCTTCAGGCCGGGTGAGCTGGTGTTCATCGTCGGCGGCAACGGCAGCGGCAAGACGACGCTCGCGAAAGTGCTGACCGGCCTCTACGAACCCGAAGACGGCACGATCGAACTGGACGGCAAGCGGGTCGGCTTCGCTGAACGCGCCGCGTATCGTCAGCGCTTTACGGCTGTGTTCAACGATTTCCATCTGTTCGACGCGCTGCTTGGCATTGTCGATCCGAACGATGCATCACGCGCACAGGCGGATGCCCGCGCCAACGCCTTGGTCGCGAAGCTCGCGCTCGATCACAAGGTGCAGGTCGTGAACGGCGCGTTCTCCACGCGAGCGCTTTCCACTGGTCAGCGCAAACGCCTCGCGCTAGTGGTCGCGTATCTGGAAGACCGGCCGTTCTATCTGTTCGACGAATGGGCCGCCGATCAGGATCCTCAGTTCAAAGCGGTGTTCTACGAGCAATTGCTGCCGGAGCTGCGCTCGCGCGGCAAAACGGTGCTGGTGATCAGCCACGACGACCGCTACTTCCACCTCGCGGATCGTGTGTTGAAGCTGGAGAATGGCAGTATCGTCAGTGAGACACATGGTTCGGCACAGGCGGTGCTGAGTCCGGCGGTGGCGAACGGTACGATGGGGTGATGACGTGGAGGATGGCTCGCTGGGCGCGGGTGGTCAGGCGCTCAGCGGGCTTTCAGGCGTCGCGCGTAGCGAATAGGGACGCACCGCCCGCCTCCGCGATTCGCTCCATGAATTTTTTTGGACCGTCGAGCCATTGGCCTGTCGAATCCGTGCGCATTCGATCGTCGTAGTGTTGAAGTCACCGAATGTCTTCCGACGAAACAGGTGGCCGACCTTTCTGACAGGAGAAACGAAATGCGTGTGATGGTGATGGTCAAGGCAACCCCCGAATCCGAAACGGGTCAGCTGCCCAGCAAGGAAGAGTTCGCGGCGATGGGCCGATTCAACGAGGAACTGGTCAAGGCCGGCATCCTGGTCGACTGCGACGGACTGAAACCGAGCTCAAAGGGTGTGCGGGTGAAGTTTTCCGGCAAGGACCGAAGCGTCGTCGACGGTCCGTTCGCCGAAGTCAAGGAGCTGGTTGCCGGCTTCTGGATCTGGCAAGTGCAATCCATGGAAGAAGCAATCGAATGGGTGCGCCGCTGCCCGAACCCGATGCCGAGCGACTCGGAAATCGAAATCCGCCCCTTCTACGAGGCTGCTGACTTTGGAGAGGCGTTCACGCCTGAGCTTCAGGAGGGCGAAGAGCGGCTGCGACAGCAGATCGAATCCAATCAAGGTAAAGAGCGCCGTTGACGGGCGTTCGCCACCGCAGTGCACGCCTAATCGTCTGGAAGGCAGGAACGATCGCAGGCACTGCGCTCTTAGCGAGCCATTTGGGCAACCGTATCGCGAGGCATGTTCCGTTCGCGTCTCGGGATCACGGCAAGCGGACCGACGCCAGACGAAGCCACCGGCGACAGCATCAGTGTTCCTGATTCTCGCCGCCACCCGGCGCCGGCAAGGACAACAACGTATCCGTCATCGTATCGGCAAGCCGCAGCGCCGACATCGGTCCACCAAAACCCCAGATATTCCGCTCGACAAGCCCGACGCGCCCCGCGCTGCGAGCCGGCACGAAACGCCAGATCGGCGAATCGAGCTTGGTGGCGAGCGGGACATCCGTTTCAGTCGCGCTGACGAACAGCACGGTCAGCTTCGGCTTCTTCAACAGGTCTTCCGAACTCACGTACGCGGTGCCTTCGCGAGTCGCTTCAGCGGGCCACAAGTTGAGCCCGAGCGCATGCGCGACACCCGCTGCCGTGCTGTTGCCGGTGAACGCCCAGTAGCGGTCCGGCAAGCCCAGCTCCTGCAACCACGCTACCTGGTCGCCGCGACGGCCCGCTTCGGCGAGACGCTGCGCGTCGCGGGCGAAACCTGCATCGACCCTGGCTTCGACGGCGCGCGCCGCCTCCTCGCGTCCCGTCAGACAGCCGATGGTGCGCAGAATCTTGCGGCCCCAATCGAGTTGCGTGACGCGTGAGCCGTCTTCGGTGAAGTTCGGACCGTATTTGAACAGCACGGTCGGTGCAATGCGTTCTAACGCTGCAAAAATCGGCGCATGGCGCAATCCGACGCCGAGGATCAGATCCGGTTTGGCCGCCGCAATCGCCTCAAGACTCGGCTCCTGCCGCGTGCCGATATCGTGCACCGACGCAAGACGCGCATTGTCGTAACCGATCCACACCGGGTAATACTGGGGATCGGCCATGCCGACCGGCGTGATGCCGACCGCCGCCAGGTCTTCGGCGAACATGAATTCGAGGACCACGATGCGCTTCGGCTGTGCGGGTAACGATGGACTGGCTTGCGAGACGATCGGGTTGTCGGCGAGCGGCTTGCAGGTTTGCTGCTGCGCTTGTGCGGTGTTTGGGTAAGTCGGACCACTTGTGCCCGCTACTGCGGCGGCGCTACTACTATCTTGCGCAAACGCATACGCGTTGGAAAACAGCGTGGCCGCCACCACAGCATTCATGCAATGTCGCCTGAAACGCGGGGTTTTCTTCTCGCGGCGCGACCGTGGCGCCGAGGGCGTCGTCGACGTCATCAGTATCAATGCGAAGCGGCCTGCAATGCGATTTCCGCATCGCTCATCGTCAATAGCAGGGGGCAGCGTCCACACAGTTGCGTCTCTCCAGGAATTTCATAACGTACGCAGCACACGCGCCGTGCGCTGAACGGATTCGGCAAACTCGCGGCGCGAGGTTTTGCCAGGCGCACGGGCAGACGCAGCGGATTGGTCTCGCCATCGGCAGCGATCGGACCGAAAAGCCACGCGATGTCGTCCGTCAGATCGAATTGCGGCGCGCATTGTTCAAACAGATAGTCCAGCAGATTGCCGGCGTTGCTCCACAAGACGCGCGGCGCGATTCTAGTCATTGCGCACAGCGTCTCGATCACCGTATTCAGATGATCGACGAGTGCCGCGTAACGGCGTGCCAGATCGCACTCGACCGGCTGCAATGCGTCTGCCGCGAAATACGCGGCGATGGGAAAACCGTCGCGCAGCACGACATGGGTTTTATCCGGCGACATCGCAAGCGGCCGGCGCAGCAATGCTGCCGCAACGAATCCGGCCGTCGCCGCGAAACCGAAGTAGTACTTGGTCCATTGCGACAACAACGCGCGCGCATGCGTTTCGCGCTGGCCGCCGTAGAGCGTGACCATCGCATCGAGCAATTCGGCGCGGTGGTCGGCTAACGCGCTGACGGGAACCACGCTCAGCGACTCGGTTGCGTCACCGGCGAGTGCGGGTTCCTCGATCGCGTCCGGCGTGCCGAGCCACACGTGCTCGAGATAATGCGCGATCGACTCCGGCGCGAACTGTGCGAAGCACTGCGCGCGCTCATCGTCGCCGAGTTGCCGCATCACCGTTTGCCCCGCTTCTCGCGCCGAGCCTCCACGATCAGCAGCGCAAGCAGATAAGGCGCGCCGATCAGCGCAGTCAGTACGCCGGCGGGAATTTCGCGCGGCGCCAGCAGCGTGCGCGCCGCGATATCGGCCACGACCAGCACCAGTGCGCCGCACGCCGCCGCCAGCCACAAGCGCGTGCGATGAGCCCGCGCGCCGAGCATCGACGCCAGATGCGGCGCCATCAATCCGATAAAGCCCACCGGCCCCACCGCGGCCACCGCGGCGCACGCAGCGAGCGTCGCCACGGTCAGCACCAGCGGACGCAACACGCCGATCGGCAAGCCCAGCGAGGCGGCCTGGTCGTCGCCCAATGCGAGCAGATCGAGCGGCCGCGCGAGCAGCGCGAACACCGGCACGGCCAGCACGCACCACGGCAGCAACGTCGTCACTTCGCCCCAACTGCGTCCGTACGTGCCGCCCACCAGCCACACGACGAAGCGCGCGGGCTGCACGCTTTGCTGCGTGATGAGCCATTGCGACAGCGTCGTCCACAGCGTGCCGATGACGATGCCCGTCAGCGCGACCGCGAGCGGCGCATAGCGATGCCGGCGATTCAGCAGCAGCGTCAGGGCCAGCGTGACGCCGCCACCCGCGAGCGAAGCGGCGGACAGCGTCGAATGGGTGGCAAGCGGCCACATCACGAGCGCGGCGAGCGTCGCGAGGCCCGCGCCTTGCGTCACCCCCAGTACTTCCGGTCCGGCAAGCGGATTGCGCACGATGCTTTGCATCAGCACCCCGCTCGCGGCGAGCAACGCGCCCGCCAGCAACGCGCAGATGAGGCGCGGCAGACGCAGGTCGAGCAGCATTCTCGCGAGTTCGTCGCGGTGATCGAACGCCGCAAGCCAGCGCTGCACACCGATCGTCGTGGGACCGAACGATGCGCCCGCACACACGATCACGACGCCGAGCAGCGCAAACGCGCTAGCCGTCAGCGGCCACGGCCACGCATCGATCGCGCGCACGAAACGCGTGCCTGCTCGCGCGACGGTGCGCTCCTGACCGGCATGCGACGCGCCCGACCACGCGGCGCCGCTGCGGATCATCGCGAGCATCAACGGCGTGCCGACGAAGGCAATCGCCACGCCGGTCGAGAGGGTCGCGTCGAGATCGAGCGCCTGCACGGCGCTGTCGGTGACGAGCACCAGCGCGCCGCCGACCAGCGCGGATAAGGGCACGAGCGCGGCCAGCCGCGACGCTTTCGCGCCACGCATCTGACGCAGCAGATTGGGTGCGATCAGACCGACATACGAAAGCGGTCCAGCGACACTCACTGCAACGCTAGCGAGGCCCACCGCCACCACCATCGCCGCGAGCCGAGTGGCATCCACGCGAACGCCCGCCGCCGCTGCGGCGTCGTCGCCCAAGGCGAGTGGATCGAGCGGACGAATCACGAAGGGCAAGGCGACCAGCGGCAGCACGAGCCAGGAAGCAGCGATCTTGAGCCCCGCCGCGCCAGGCTGATAAAGACTGCCGCTTGCCCACAACGACACGCCGACGATGCTCTGCTCGAAGAACGCGAGAATCAGCGTGGTCAGCGCGGAGAACAGCAGCATGCAGACGCTGCCGGCGAGCACGAGCCGCAACGGCGTGGCACGCCAGCCGCCTGCCGCCGCGGCCACGCACGCGGCGGCGCCCAGACCGCACACGAACAGCAGCGGCACGGACGCCACGCCCGCGAGCGACGGCACCAGCATCGCGGCAAGCAAGCCGAGTTGCGCGCCGCCGGTGATGCCGAGCAGATCCGGCGAAGCCAAAGGGTTACGCGTCAGCGATTGAAACAAGGTGCCGGCCACCGCGAGGCAGCCGCCCGCCACCAGTGCCGCCAGAATGCGCGGCACGCTCAGGTCGAACAGCAGAATGCCGGCGAGCTGCGCGGCGTCGCTACCCGCAGGCGCGGCGAGCCATGTGCGGAACCCGAGCGCAAGCCGCATCACAGCCACGACGACGATCAACGCGACGAGCGCGGCGCCGATCGTCGTGACGCGGCTTTTGACGGGCGCACGATAGCTGTCCATCACCGG
Organism: Paraburkholderia aromaticivorans; assembly: GCF_012689525.1. Lineage (NCBI taxonomy): Bacteria > Pseudomonadati > Pseudomonadota > Betaproteobacteria > Burkholderiales > Burkholderiaceae > Paraburkholderia > Paraburkholderia aromaticivorans. The sequence continues at coordinate 316,857 of NZ_CP051515.1, read as the reverse complement.
CGTGCTACGGCGCAGGCGTTTGCGTGCGGCAAGCGTCGTCATGCGGCGACGTCCTTGCTCATGGCTTTCTCGCCGAATGAAGGGGCGTCGGCGTGGTTGTCCAAGAGGTCGCCTTCATACGCCGGCACACACATGGGCGCGCCCGTTTGCGGATGCGCGATCTTGAGCATCGGCACGCTGAAGGTCTCGTTCAGATGACGCGGGTCGAGCATTGCATCGGGCGAACCTTGCGCGACGATGCGGCCGGCGCGCATCAACACGATTTCGTCACTGTAGGCCGCCGCCTGATTCAGGTCGTGCAGCACCCATACGATCGTGAGGCCGCGCTCGCGATTCAGACGCCGCAACTCGCGCAGAATATCTAGTTGATGATGAATGTCGAGATAGGTCGTCGGTTCGTCGAGCAGCACGATCGGCGCCTGTTGTGCGAGCGCCATCGCGATCCACGCGCGTTGCCGTTCGCCGCCCGAGAGCGCGGCGACGTCGCGTGCGGCGTCGTCGGCGAGACCGCTGGTGACGAGCGCCTCGTCGATTGCTGCGTGGTCCGCGCGCGAGAGTCCGCGCAGCCAGCCGCCGTGCGCGTAGCGACCATACGCGACCAGCTCACGCACGGTGAGGCCGGATGGGATCTGGTTGAACTGCGCGAGCATGGTGAGCGTGCGCGCCAACACGCGGCGCCCGTGCGAGGCGAGCGGCACACCGTTGACATCGACGCTGCCGGACAGTGCCGGTTGCAAGCCGGCAAGCGTGCGCAACAGCGTGCTTTTGCCGCAGCCGTTCGGTCCGCACAACGCTGTAATGCGGCCGGCCGCAATACTCAGATTCAGACCGTGGAGCACGACGTGATCGCGGTAGCCGACCGTCAGCGAATGCGCCGCAAGCGCCGCGCCCTGCGATTTCGTCATTGCGCGGCCGTCCGTTTCTCGCCTTCGGTCTCGCTGTAGCTTCGCGCCATGGCGACGACGACTTTGCGCGGGCCTTCGAACGGATCGCGTGCGTGCGCCGTCAGCATGTTGTCGAGCATCAGCACGTCGCCGGTCAGCCACGGGAACACGATTCGCTGCTGATCGAGCACGCCGCGGATTTCCGCGAGCGCGTCGGCTTCGAGCGGTTCGCCGTCGCCGTAATAGACGTTGCGCGGTACGTTTTCGAGGCCGACCGAGTCGATCAGCGCCTCCTGCATGTCTTCGTCGAGCGACGAAAGATGGAACAGATTCGCCTGATTGAACCAGACACGCTCGCCGGTGTGCGGATGGCGCGCCACCGCCTGGCAGCGCTCGCGCGTGCGCAGTAGCAGTTCGCCGTCTTCGCTGTAGCGCCATTCGCATTCGATGCCGCGCGTGCGGCAAATCTGCTCGACCGTGCGCGGATCCTCCGAACCGAACGCCTGCTCCCACGGCAGATCGAGCCCTTGCCCGAAGTTGCGCACGTAGAGCAGTTCACGCTTCGCAAAGTGCTCGACCAGCGCCGGATCGAGCGCGCGATAGATTGCACGGCTATCGGCGATCGGCGTCGCGCCGCCGGTGCGCGCGGCGAGCGCACAGTGAAACCAGATACGCAGCGGCCATTCGCGCGTGTACGACTGCTCGTTATGCAAAGGAATCGAGCGATGCGGCGGATATTCGGTCGAGGTATACACCGCGCCTTCCACCTGGCTGCGCGGCGTCGACGCGAACTCATAACCGATCAGCGGATGCCCGAACGAGCCCGCGAAACGTTGAAACGCGTCGATCGAGGCCACGCGGACACCCGTGAACAGCACGCCACCCGAGCGTTCGAGCGTGCCGTCGACAATCGTACGTAGAAGCGGCGCCGCTTCCTCCAAGGAAATCTCCGCGCCCGCGCGCGGCGAGACGACAGTCGGCAAGCCCGGCTCGATCGATAAATCGGCGAGCGTGGGCAGCGGCATCGAAAGCATGGTCATACTCTGAATCCTTTTGCTGAAGCGGCGCGGCCAGCCACGTGGCCAAGCCCACCGGGTTGCACTGCGCGCGCGTCAGGTCGACGCGTCAGGCCGTCGCGTCCATGTGGCGGCGCAAGCTGGCTGGACGCATGTCTGTCCACACGGTCTCGATGTGCGCGAGGCATTCGGCCTTCTGGCCGCGCACGCCCACTTCGCGCCAGCCGGCCGGCACGTCGCGGAACGTCGGCCAGATCGAGTACTGCTCTTCGTCGTTGATGACGACGTTGTAGACGAGGTCGTCCGCCTCGCCGGCTGCCGCGCTGGAGGTCTGCTGTGCTTGCGTCATGATGAAAGGCTCAGTCGATGAAAGGTCAGGAAGCGCCCGGACAGCCCGCTGGCATGTCCCGGCACGGCGGCGCCGGCATTCGCTCGCGCACCGCTTCTATTCAGTTGACGTTTGATGCGCGCGCTTTTTTACCGCCGGCGCGCGCGGCCGCTGCAGAATGCGGGGCCGGCCTCGCCGCGATTGCAGGCGTCGAGGCAATCGGCGCAATGCTTTTCGGCGTCGCGCACCATGAAATGCACCAGCGTCTGCGAGACATCGAGGGCTCGTGCGGTGCTTTGCAGCGTTTCCTCGCGCAGGCGCACCATTTCGAATGCGGCGCGGCTACGCGGCGGCAGTTGCTCCAGCGCGTTGTAGACGTGCCGCAGCGTGTCGCGCACGAGCAGCGCCGCTTCCGGCGAAGGTTCCGGCGATGGCACGTGCAGGCCGTCGTCTTCGTCGGCGTGATAGGTGTTTTCGAGGCTCTGGCGGCGGAAGGCGTCGATCGACGCGTTGCGCACCATGCGCGTTACGTAGGCGACCGGCTGACGCACCGCGTCCTGATCGGGGAAGTCGACCAGCTTGATGAAGACGTCGTGCACCACGTCTTCCGCGAGACTCGCGCAACCCACGAAACCGCGCGCCAGATTGACGAGCATCGGCCGGTTGTCGATCAGCACGTCCAGCAGCGTCCCGTTCTCCGAATCCACCTCACGCGCGTGGTTGCGCGCGCGCCGCGAAACGGGTGGACAGGCGCCTCCGGTGTTGAGAACCGATATCGGCATCGCTGTTGAAGGCTCTCGCCGGACGAGCACCTCAGCCATAGATTCGCTCCGCTTTCTCAAAGGATGAAGCGCCAATCTAACGTAAACGCGAATCATTCTCAATCAAGATCTGGAATAACCTTACAGTTTCCGATAGTTTTGTCTGATGATTCCAAATGCATAACGGCGGCCGGCCGCTTACCGCCCAGGCTAGCAGCCGTGAAATTATGTTAGGCATCCGTACCATCGGTGGCGAAGCGCGTCGCTTGAGATGGCCGTGCAATAGCGGAAATCCGTGCCCTGGTCCCAAGCAATCGCGTTCGGCTCTCTTTCGCTCCAACGCTCGGCATCCTCGCTATGCATCGAAGTCTTCGTGACGGACGCTCTACGTGGCCGCGCAGCGTCAAGGCATTGGAGCAAAGCGATCCGAATCTGGTACAACTGTCGCCTGCGCCCATGAAGAACGGCGCCGTCGCGGTCTCGACCAGCGACAGCGAGTTGTGGAATCTGAATCCTGAGCGTTAAAACGCTGAAACGTTGAAGTACTCACCCCGTTGGAGTGACTGATGACCCATGCTTACCTGCAGGTGATCGCGCATTATTTCGCCAAGCCCGGTAACGGCGAAGCGATCGTGAAGCCCCTCACGGAACTCGCCGCGGCAACCCGGAAAGAGCCGAAAAACCTTTACTACGAATTCTTTCGCTCGCCGCTGGAGCCGGACCACTTCGTGATTCTCGAGAAGTACCGCGACGCCGACGGGCTCGCCGATCATCGCGAGACCGAGCATTTCCAACGAATCGGCTTCGGCACCATCATTCCGCTGCTCGACCGGCGCGAAGTCGAAAGCCATATGGTGTCCGGAGACGCGCCATGATGAACGCGTTCCGGTTTCAAACGGTGCCGACGCTCGTCGTCGAGTTCGGTGCGGCGCGCCGTCTCGGCGCTTTGTTGCGCGCGCAATTTCCGGCGCTGACGCGTGTGTGCGTCGTCACCGATGGTTTTCTGCACAGGAGTGGGTTGTTGAATCCGGCGCTCGCCGATCTCGCGGCGCATGGCTGGGACACCACCGTGATCGACGACGTGATCGCCGATCCGCCCGAACACATCGTGCTCGACGCGACGTCGCGTGCACGGACTGCTGGCGCGGAAATCGTGCTGGGGCTCGGCGGCGGCTCGTCGATGGATGTGGCGAAGCTGATCGCCGTGCTCGCGCCGCAGCAACAGCAGGCGCTCAGCGAGATGTACGGCGTCAACAAGATCATGGTAGCGCGTCTGCCGCTCGTGCAGATGCCGACCACCGCGGGCACCGGCTCCGAAGTCACGGCCGTGTCGATCGTCACGGTGGGCGAAGCGAAGAAGATGGGCGTGGTCGCGCCGCAACTGATCGCGGATCTGGCGATTCTCGACGCCGAGCTCACGCTTGGCCTGCCTGTTGCGGCGACTGCGGCGACCGGCGTCGATGCGATGGTGCATGCGATCGAGGCGTACACGTCCGCGCATCTGAAGAATCCGGTCTCCGACCTGCTCGCGGTGAAGGCGCTCGACCTGTTGTCGCGCAACCTGCTGCCGGCTTGTGAGAACGGCGGCAACCGTGAGGCGCGTGAGGCGATGCTGCTCGGCGCCACCTTCGCGGGCCAGGCGTTTGCGAATTCGCCGGTTGCCGCGGTTCACGCGCTCGCGTATCCGATCGGCGGCATTTATCACGTGCCGCATGGTCTTTCGAACGCGCTCGTGTTGCCGCATGTGTTGCGCTTCAATGCGGAAGCGGCGGCGCCGTTGTACGCGGAACTCGCTGAGGTAGTCGTGCCGGGCGTGACCGGCAGTGACGAGAGCAAGACGCAAGCGCTGATTGAGCGGCTCGAACAGATGATTGCCGCGACGGCGATTCCGGCGCGTCTGCGCGATGTCGGCATCGAGCAAGGCGGGTTGGAGCGGATGGCGAGCGATGCGATGTTGCAGACGCGGTTGCTGGTGAATAATCCGCGGCCGGTGAGCGAGGTGGATGCGCTGGCGATTTATACGGCCGCGTTCTGATGCTGGTTTGCGGCGCGCGCTTGCCGTTCCGATGCGAAGGCGCTGCTCGATGATTGGCAGCCGTCTCGCACCGTTACGTCGGGCGCGCGCGTTACGTAGCACGCGAGCGGAACATGAGTTTGCCGTTGAGACGAATTAGCGAATCAGCGAATCAACTCGGCAAGGACGTCGGCGGCGTCGTGAGCCAATTGAGCAAAACGTCTACGAGCACGGGCGGGCTGTTCACGGGCGCGACCACCAATCCGCTCGCGCCGATCACGGGCTTGCTCGGGCCGATCGGCGGAATCGGCGGATCGGCGGAATCGGCGGACTTGGCGGCACAGGTGACTCGGGCGGCGTCTCCATCCCGCCGTCGACCGGACTGATCGGCAACCTCGGATCGCTGGGCGGCGTCGCTGCGGCCGGCAAATAAGCGCTACGCAAGCACGGCGGCCGGGCACCCAAAAATCAACAGGCCGGCCGCCTTCAATGTCATGACGACGGTGATGACATGAACTCCACTTTCGATACCATCGCGCGCGTGCACGACCCGCAGCCGCGCTCGGCGACGCCCTATTCGATCGGCCTGCTCGGGATCGCCGTTGGATTGCTCACGCTCTGGTTGCTGCGCGACAGCAGTTCGCTAGATGGCGCCGCGCGCAGTACCGTTGCCTGACTGGCGATCATCGCGACCATCGCCGTTTGCGAGCTATATGACCCGTTCTGGTCGCTGATCTCGAACCAGTACATCCACTACGAAGGCTCGTTGTTCTGGGACAACTGGCTTATTTCGATGCCTGTTGTGCGCGTGCTTTGGGGCGCAGTTATCGTTGCGTTGCTGCTTTGCTATGCGCTCAGCACGATCTCGTTCGGCTTGCGGTTTTCGAATTTGACCAATCGAGGGATCATCACTTCGGGACCTTATCGGTTCACCAAGCATCCCGCCAATATCGCCAAGAATCTTTCCTACTGGATGGTGGGGGTGCCGTTTATCGAGCCGCTGGGATGGCGAGCGGCGGTGACGCATTGCGCGGCGCTACCGGCGGTGAACATGCTTTATTTCTTACGTGCCACGACAGAAGAAAAGCATTTGATGAATGATCCGAAGTACCGGGAGTACGCGGCGTGGATTGCGCGGAACGGGGTCTTTGCCAAGTTGTCGCGGGTGTTTGATTGAGCAACGAGGTCTGAGAGAAAAGCCGGCGCCCCAAGACCTCTTCGATCAAAAAATATCGACACTTCAATTTATTGAGTTAGGGATTGACTGTATAGTTTAACCATCAATCTTCATCCCAATGGTGTGTTTTTTCCATGAAGACCACGAGCCGTGATCTTTAGGAATCTTATAGGTATTTCTTAAAAGTCTTAATCGTGAGTCTATCGGATTGAGTGAAGAGGACGCAGGTTTAAGGTGAAATTGACCGCCAACACCTGGTGACCGAAAAGGGGATATACGCAGCAGAAGAAGCGCGGACCAGGAGTGCTACCAACGCTCAAGGCCCGCTGACCACAACCAACTCAACCAAGGAGCTGCTCATGGCTAACGCCAATCTTAAACCACGCCGAACCCGTGCCGAGGAGTGCACGCGAATTTCTGTTGTTCTCGAGCAAGCAGCGCCTTCGGACACATTGCAAGACAAGCGTAAGCGGGTCGCCTTTCCATGGATGCAAATCACCACACGATGCTCGAATTCGCTGGCTTCCGACCCGGCCAGCGCGTCTTTCTCAGCATTGGCTATCGCTACGGCCGGATCACCATTGGCGTCGATCGCGACTACACGATCGGTGGGAAACCAATGACAAAACAGCAGATCATGCAACGCAGCAAGCGCACGTCGGATTGAACAAACCGCGTGACGACCCGACTTGGGTCGGGCCGTCATTGCGTCATCGAGCATCGGAACCCTTGACCGAAGGATTGCGGCTTTGTAGGATGATGGCCGCCGCAATCGGACACACACTGCCTGATAGATTCAGTCCACCCGCAACATCAGAACAGGGCCACTACTAAATGAATGGTGAGGTCATCGGGGTTATGGCATGACAATGGATGAAGACATCGCGCACGTGGCGCGTGTGATGGTGCCGTCGCTGAGCGCGTTTCGCGGCGAGCCGGTTTTGCAGCCGGCTTATTGGCGGAGGCGGCTTCAGCGTATACAAAACGAATTTCGGTTGACCGAAACGCAAGCGTCGCAGATCCAGCATTTGCTTGGGGATCTGGATAGGTTTGAGGCGGAAAAGGGCGCTAGGAGAACGCCACCCGGTACTCAAATTCGTGCTCCCTGGATACCGCGGCAGTGTGGAGATGACGCGCAGGGATGGGTGCGATATGGGAAGCAGTTTCCTCATGTGGAGTGAATCCGAGGCGCGGCGGAATTAGCATTGCGCATTCTTTAAAACATCCAGCGGCATCTGGATCTGTCGTGTTGATTGAGTTGCAAATCGACGACATCCGCATTTACACCAATTAATCGGCATCAGCAAAGATTCCAGCCCGCATTCAACAGCATTTATGTGAGCGCGACATGGACCGGGTGATCTCCGGGCGCCACAAGCGGAAGCGATACCCGACGCGCGCTTCAAGTTCGGCGGCGCGAGCATCTCCTTGGACCTAGACACAGCGTGCAGCACCTCTCCCGCTTTTCCGTTCTCGATCGCTGCGAGCCGTTACGAGTCACGTAACGTACTCAGACAGTTCAATGCTAGAAATCCCGCTTTCAGACGCCGATTGGCTCGCGTCCCAAGTCTTTTTCCCCTGCTTTCTTCAACGCGTGGACGGCCTCGCCGCAGCGATCGCGACATCCTCAACGCGATACTCTGGTTGCAGCAACGAAAAGAAAAATGGCACAGGCTTCCTGCGACTTTCCCGCCGCAACAGACGTGCTATCTTAGGTACATGGCGTGGAAGAAGACGGGCGTGCTGGAACAGGTGAACGAGCGCCTTCCTCTGCACGATCCGGAGATTTCGAACGGTTGATTGATACGTATTAATTGATTCGAATCCCGTAACGACGGGCAAGTGATGCGCTGACTAACGGATCACCTCCACAACCACGCACCGTCCTCGCATCAGACTCTACCGCTCATGCGATCCATCACCGCCAGCAGATCGGCGAGCGACTGTTTGCATTCCACTGCTTTCGGCGTACTGGCGCCCAAGGCGCTCAGCGCGCGATCGATTGCTTTATCGACCGTATGCCAGTCCGCTGCGGCGCGCGGCTTCAGCGACGGCTCGGCGTCGTCCCACGCGAGTTCGAGGTCCTTGATGCGCGCCTTGCCGCCCGCCAGGTCACCTTTGCCGACCAGTGTCGCGGTGTCCGCTGCGATCTTGCGGAACGGCGCGAGATCGCCGAGTTTCGATGCTTTGGCCGGCTCCGCGGCTTTGGCTGACAATAGACTCACTCGGCCGGCATCGATATGTCCGATACTGATCGCGGAGAGCGCGATGAACGAAGCGATGACGGCTTTGCTAAGAACGCGTTGATTCATGATGGTGGTCTTCCGTTGGATCGGGTACTGGATTGAAAGGGACTACGTGGTCAGCTTCCTCAACTGCGCACGCTCAAGGTTCATGTACCGCGCTCGGGCGCACCGCCTGCTGTTCGACCACGCTGGCGACAATCACCAACGTGACGATTGCACCCAGGAATAGCGCGCTCGTGTTGACGGTGCCGAGACCAAAACCGCCGTACGCGCGCGACTGCGAAAGCATGTCGCCGAGCGAGGCGCCCAGTGGCCGCGTCAGAATGTAGGCCAGCCAGAAAGTCAGTACCGGATTGCCGCCGGCGTAATAGATCGAACTCACCAGAACGATCAGCGCGCCGAACGCCATCACGCCGATGACGAAGCCGAGTCCCAGCGCTTCGGTTGCGAGATCGCCAGCCGCCGTGCCCAATGCGAACGTGACCAACACCGCGGCCCAGTAGAAAAGCTCTCTGCGCGTCGTATAGATGGTGTGAATCGAGAGTGTCCGTTCGCTGCGATACCAGAGCGCGAAAACCAGAGCGAGACCCAGGCCGAATACGGCCGTGCTGGCGTAGAGACTGACGCCGAGCTTGTCCGTCAGTGCATCGGTGATCTGCGTGCCGACCACGCTGACCAGAACCACCGTCAGCCAGTAGATCCACGGCACGTATTTGTTCATGCGGAGTTGCACGACCAGCACGGCCATCAGCAGCACGGCCATGATCGTGTCGGTCAGCGCGGTGCCGAGACCCACGTGGACGGCCAGATAGTCCGCGCCTGTCTCACCGACCGTAGTCGCGAGAATCTTGATCGCCCAGAAGACGAATGTCGCCTCGGGCACTTTGTTGTTCGCCAGAACAACGCGATAATTCGACGTTTCCATCACGCTGGTTCTCCATTTTTATGAGCACCCGCTTCGACGCTTCGAACGGGGGCGCTCCTGCTCAGCCAGTGCGCCGACTATGCAATGGAGAACCTTAAGGAAACCTTACGTGAGTTGCCTGCGCAAACGAAACCGCCGCAAGACATCGGCGGCGGCTCTCTGAAACAACACTTAGAAACGCGTGCGAATGCCCGTCGTCAGCTCCAACTGGTTCTTCGCACCGAACGTCGATGCAATGACATAGCCCCTGTGCAGCTTCATGTAGTCGCCGGCCACGTACACTTCCGTGCGCTTGGAAAAGTGATAAAACACCGAGCCGTACAAAGTCTCCTTATAACCGCTGCCGGATCCGGTATCTGGATTGAAGCTGAGGTTGGCATTGGCGATGCTGCCGTTGTCGTCGAATGCGGCATTCGAGGCGTGCATCTGCTGATAGCCGATTTCGTAGTCGAGCGGTCCCTTCGGCGCCAGTTTGAACGACACCGTCCATGCGTTGTCATGGCGTTCACCCAGCGCGCCCTGATCGCCCGTGTAGTGAAAATAGCCGGCGTTCACGCGAAAGATGCTGTACGTGTAATTGCCGCCAATCGAGTACGCCTTGTTGGTGAAGCCGTTGTTGTTCACGTGGTTGTAGAACGCAGACACGTTGAACGGACCGCCGTTATAGCCGAGCGCGCCGGTGTAGGTCGCGTTGTTGCCAAAGCTCGTCTTGTTGCCGAACGCGTAGCCCGCGGCCGCGAAAATGCCGTTGTAGAAGAGCTTCTTCCAGACAAGGCCGTTTTCGTAACGCGTGCCGGTCGCACTGCCCGCGTAGAAAATCAGTTGCTTGAAGTTGTTGGTATTGGTCCAACCGCCTTCTTCCGTGTTCAGCGAAGCGCTGGTGTACGGGTCGCCGTAGATCGCTGCGGCGTCGCGTGCGACCGTGTTCTGGAACCCGGCCGTGAACTTGCCGAACGTGTCGCTCTCCACGCCCACCCATGCATCGCGGTCAAAGATCTGACCGGGGTCTTCCATCGCGCCGTCGCTCACGCGATACTCCGCTTCGAGCTTGAAGATCGCTCTGATGCCGCCGCCCAGATCTTCCGCGCCTTTCATACCGAACCGGCTACCGCTGAACCACGGCTCGCCGTTGATGCCCATTGAAACTACATGCTTGCCGTCTGCGTTCGCATTAGTCTGATAGGACACCGCGCTCAGATCCATCAAGCCATAAAGCTGTACGTTCGATTGCGCATGAGCGCTCCCCATTGCCAATGCGCCGGTGCTTGCCACCAGCAACAACCTGGTCTTTTTCATCGATGTCTCCTCCGAACCTGCTGCGTTGAATTGATCTGATTTCCACTTGAGTAGAAGAACCAAGGATAGTCAGACCAACCCTTCACGCCTCTTTCGCGGGCACGCGGCAAACGTCGGTGAAAACACTAAACGCAACGGCATTGACAACGTACAGTCAGGCGATTCGATTCGCCTTTGAACCACTACAACGCAACAGCAAACGCTTCGCGCGGTTCTTCTTCACGCAGGATGTAGCCGAGCCCGCGCAGGGTCATGATCTTCGCGCTCGACGCTGCGAGATGTTTGCGCAGGCGGTGAATATAGATATCGATTGCATCGGCGCTGGGTTCGTCGTCGAGTGTGAAGACCTTGTCCATCAGCGTCGCCTTAGAAACCGTCTTGCCCTGTTTCAGCATCAACGTCTCGAGGATGGCATGTTCGCGACGGCGCAACGGCAAAGGCTCGCTTTGCAGCATGAATTCACGCGAGTCGAACAGATAGCGCAAGTCGCCGCACTCGATCGACTGGCCCTTGTCGCCGGCCGCCTGGCGGCGGATCAGCGCCTTGATGCGCGCCACCAGTTCGCGTGCGTCGAAGGGCTTCACGACATAGTCGTCGGCGCCGGCGGAGAAGCAGGCGACCTTGTCGTCGGTCGAGCCATTCGCGGTAAGCATGAGCACCGGCACGTTGTCGCGTTTGCGGCGCAGCCGCGCGAGCACATCCTTGCCGCCGATGCCGGGCAAGCGCAAATCGAGCAACACGGCGTCGTAGCATTGCAAGCCGAGCAGCGTCTCGGCCCGTTCGCCGTTTTGTGCCCAGTCGATCACAAAGTGCTCGACCTGCATCAGGTTCATCACCCAGCGCGCGAGGTCCGCGTCGTCTTCAACGAGCAGCAGTTTCATCATTCTCCCCTTATGCAGTCGCGCATCATGTTGCGGCGGTCCATAGTCGCATTCCCACCGTGGCGACGAGACCGATACCATCCTCGCCGGATTCGAGCGTGACGGTACCGCCCTGGCGATGGGCAATCTCGCGCACGATCGGCAGGCCGAGGCCGGTGCCGTCTGCGTGACTCGACGCGCGATAGAAGCGTTCGAACACGCGCGCCCGCGCCTCGGCCTTGATACCCGGTCCATTGTCGATCACACGCACGATGGCCATGTCGTTGCGGCGCGCGGTATGCACGGTGACGCGGCCGCCCGGCTGGGTATAACGCAGCGCGTTGTCGACGAGATTGGTGACGAGCGCCGCGGTCAATGCCTCGTCGCCGGTCACGATCATTCCGTCTTCCAGTTCGGCGCCCAGATCGATTTCGCGAGACTGCGCAAATGCAATCAACTCCTCCAGCACACCCGCGATCAACGCACTCAGATCGACGCGTTCGCACGCACTGGCGGGCGCAGCGGACTCGGCCTGCGCGAGCAGCAGAAGTTTGTCGGTCAAGGTGGTCAGCTTGCGGCTGCTCTTATGCATGCCCGCCAGCGCTTCGGCGAGTGGCGCGTCGCGGTTCTCTCGTTGCCGCGCAAACTGGATTTGCGCCACCAGCAGCGTGAGCGGCGTGCGCATCTGGTGCGCGGCATCGGAAATGAATTGCCGCTGAGTCGCGGCCTGCTGACCCATGCGCGCGATGCACTGGTTGATTGCATCGACGATCGGTCTTAGTTCGACATGCAGGCGCGCAACACGAATTGGCTGTAGCTGCGATGGATTGCGATCGGCGACATCGTCCTTCACTTTCATCAAGGGACGCAGTTCGAAAGTCAATCCGAGGTACACGAACACCATCGCGAGCACGAGCGTGAGCACCTCGCCGAATAGCTGCGGACGCAACAGGCGCCACACCATCGCATCTCGCGAACTCTCGGTTTTCGCAACCGCGACGATGACTTCTTCCGTGCGCCCCGTGTCGTAAAGCTGCCGGACGTAAGCGACTGCGCGCACGGCGCGGCCATCTGCAAGACGGGTGGCGTAGAGCGTGGGGCTGTCACCGGTGTGCGGCGGCAACGGCAACTCGAGGCTGCCCGCCACCAGGCGGTGGCCGCTCGCCTCGACACGATAGAACACGCTATCCTGTTCCGGCGACTCGAACAGTTCCAGCGCAGCCGGCGGAATCTGGATCGAGACATTGCCATTGTCCCAATCGATATCCTCACCGATGATACGCATCGACGAGAGCAACGCATTGTCCTGCACGAGGTCCGCCGTGGTCTGCGCGTTGCGGTACGAAATCACACCGGAAATGGAAACGAACGCCGCCAGTGGTAGCAGAAGCCACCACAGCAAGCGTCCGCGCAAGCTGCCTGAAAACACGATGCGTCGCCCCTCTCTAAAGGATGCCGGCGCGCCTCGTCGAGAGAGACGCGGCCGGTTTCCATCTTACGGCTTCACCTCATTGACGAACTGATTGGTGAAGGTCCTCGACAGATCGATATGACGATCCTTCACCGACGGGTTGAAACCCGCCAGCACCTTGAGCACCGTTTCCGGACCGTCGGCGGGCATCTTGCCGTCGACGGTGTACATCGGCAGCGTGGCCTTCAACGCGCTCACATAGAGCGCCTTGTCATTGCCGCTGTAGTCTTTCGGCATTTGAGCGGCGATCTCTTCGGCGCTATGTGTATTCAGGTATCGCAACGTCTTCACGAACGCGCGCGCGAGTTTGGCCGCCTCCTGCGGGTGCTTGTCGAGCCACGCGCTCTGCACATACAGGCTTGAGGCCGGATACGTTCCGCCGAGCGCGGCGCGCGTGCCTTCGACATTGCGCATGTCCACCAGCACCTTGGCGTCGCCGGATTTGAGCAGTTGCGAGACGGTTGGCTCGGTGGTCATGCCCGCGTCGATACGCCCTTGCCGGATCGCGGCGATAAAGCTGTTGTCGGCGCCCACTGGCAGCACCGTGTATTGTGAACTCGGCACGCCTTTGAGGCTGGCGAGATACTGCGTGAGAAAGTTGGTCGAAGAACCGAGGCCCGTCACGCCGAGCGTTTTGCCCTTCACGTCGGCCATGCTTTTGATCGAACCGGCTGCCTTGGTCGCGACCATCTC